>JASHRC010000213.1 GCA_030037525.1 Candidatus Acidiferrales bacterium
AGCTCGCCCTCGGGTGCATCGACCACTAAAATCGGCGTCCCGGCCACCTCTCGACCGGTTGGCTGCACGTCGCGCACGCGCCCTAGCGTAATGCCCCTCTCGCGCACTCGGCATCCGATCAGGTCGGTCGTGTAATAGCTGCCGCCGGCAAGCGGCAGGCGATCCGCCAGAGGAATCTGCACTTGCAGGCCGGTGAGTTTCTCGGCTTCGGAAATTGAATCCGAGCCTTCGAAGTGAAAAATCGCCTGCCCCCCGCGGCTGCGGCTGAGCCAGCAGGAGCGCACCCGAACCTGCCGGGGACGGGAATGGCCGTCCCACAGTTGAACGGAGGTCAGGGCTGTGAGTCGCGTTGGAAAGTCGGTGAGGATTTCCGCGGCCACCTCGCCGCGCCGGCCGTGCGGGCGCACCACGCGGGCAATCGTGGCTGCTGGGGGCTCTTCGCTGGTCACTTATTCGAGGATTTCCAGGGTGTAGCGCTTTTTCAGTTTCATCCCTGCGGCGCCCAGGAGCGTTCGAATCGATTTCGCCGTGCGCCCCTGCCGCCCGATTACTTTGCCGAGGTCTTCTGGATGAACCCGCAATTCAAGAACGGTTACCTGCTCACCATCAACTGACCTGACGACCACCTGGTCGGGATGATCTACAAGAGCTTTCGCTATCGCCTCCACTAAGTCCTTCATCGCGATCCCCCTACTTGAGCTTGCTCAGCGGAGAACTGCCCGAGCGTGTGCTAGAGCTGGAGCTGGGGGGCCCTTAGCCTAGGACGCGTCAGGCAGGCTTGGGGTTGCGTATCAGGCTGCGGACCGTTTCAGTGGGCTGGGCGCCTTTGCCGATCCAATACTGGACGCGTTCATTATTCAGTTTTACCGCCGAAGGCTTCTTCTGCGGGTCGTATGTCCCCACAATTTCGACAAAACGGCCGTTGCGGGGCCGGCTCCGTTCGGTGACCACCACGCGGTAAAACGGATGCTTCTTCTTGCCAATCCTGGCAAGCCGTATCGTTAGCACTCCGAGCGCCTCCTCATCTGGCTAGTCAGTATAGCGGATGCCGCTTCATTCACCAATCCCATAGGCGGCAGCCGCTCCTCGGGCCGTCGCCTTAGACGAGCGGCCCGCGCGGGTGCTCGCTCGGATCACCCGAGCAGCCAAAGAGGAAGCGCGGCTTGCGCGCACTGCTCGATCATCTGCTCGTCGCGTGGCCCGAACGCGTTGGCCCGCTCGCTTTCGACGTCCACCGTCCCAATGACACGGTCTTGGCCCGGCGCCAGGACCGGCACGATCATTTCTGAAAGCGTGCTGCCGAATGTGGGGAGATAACGCGGGTCGTTGCGCACATCGCCCGAGACGACGGCCCGTTTTTCGCGAATCGCCGCGCCGGTGAGGCCCTGGCTGATCGCAAAAGTCGGATATTCGGGCGCACCCGGCCCGCTCCAGGCGAGGATCGACACGCTTTCCGCCCCCACATCGTACACGCCCACCCAGCGGTAGTCGCCTAGCTTGCGAACGAGCTCAGCCAGACGCTTGGCGCGCTCGGCGCGGCTGCCACCGCTCGCCGCCGTCGTGCGAATCTGGTTCAGCGTGTTGTCGATCACAATCGGCATGGCTGCTCCTGCCAGGACGCTTCGACCGACGCCCTCACGGCGGGATTCCCGCCGAGGATCCCCTCATTTCAATCCTGCGAGTTTCCCGAGGCCGCGCATTTTGATTTTCGCCACGCTGCCATACTGCTTCATCATGCGGCGCATATCGGCGTACTGTTTGAGCACCTGATTCACCTCCTGCACGGACGTGCCGCTGCCTCGCGCGATGCGTTTGCGGCGCTTGCCGTCGATGATGCCGTCGTTGGCGCGCTCGGCTGCCGTCATCGAGTTGATGATCGCCTCGGTGCGTTTCAGCTGGCTCTCGTCGATTTGCGCGTCTTGGGGGATCTTGGCGAAGGGCCCGACTTTGGGAAGCATGCCCAACAACTGCTCGATCGACCCCATCTGGCGGATCTGCTTCAGCTGATCACGAAAATCCTCCAGCGTGAATTCGTTTTCGCGCAGCTTGCGTTCGAGCTCGCGGGCCCGTTTCTCATCCACCGTTTTCTGCGCGCGCTCGATCAGCCCAAGGACGTCGCCCATGCCCAGGATTCGTCCCACCATGCGATCGGGAAGGAACGGCTCGAGCGCGTCGTATTTTTCGCCCACGCCGACAAACTTCACAGGCGCGCCCGTCACTTTGCGGATCGAGAGCGCGGCACCGCCACGCGCGTCGCCATCCATTTTTGTGAGGATGATGCCGGTGATGCCGAGCCGCTTGTGAAATTCGCCGGCCGAACGGACGGCATCTTGCCCAATCATGGCATCGGCGACAAACAGAATCTCCGCGGGGTGGAGCTCGCGTTTGAGCATCTGCAACTCGCTCATCAGTTCCTCGTCGATGTGCAGGCGGCCCGCCGTATCGACCAGAATCACGTCCGAGGCAGAAAGCTTCGCTTCGCGTGCCGCGCCGCGGACGATTTCGAGCGGCTGGTCGGTCCCTGCGCCGTGCCAGATCGCCGTTCCGGTTGCTTTGGCCACCTGCGCGAGCTGTTCGCGCGCCGCGGGGCGGTAGACGTCGGTGGAAACCACAATCGGCCGGTGCCCATGCTCGCCGAGCCACTTGGCAAGCTTTCCGGTGGACGTCGTTTTGCCCGAGCCTTGCAGGCCGACGATCAGCCAGACCGACGGTGGCCGCGAGGCGAATTGGGGACGCGCCTCCCGCCCCAGCAGCTCGGCCAGCTCGTCGCGCACGATCTTGACCACCTGCTGATCGGGTGAAAGCTGAAGCAATACTTGCGAGCCGAGCGCCTTCTCTCGAATGCGCGCGATGAACTCGTCGGCGACGCCCAAGTTGACGTCGCCTTCAACCAGCGCGTCGCGAATTTCGCCGAGCGAGCCATCGAGGTGCTCCTCGGTGAGCTTGCCCTGGCCGCGCAGGTTCTTGAATGCGCGCTGCAGTTTTTCAGTAAGCGCTTCAAACATCGCTCGAAACCGTGACCAGTAACGATGGATTCCGGGCCGGCGAGCTGTGCCCCACACCTAGTCTAGGCGGCCGATTCTGCAGGGTCAATCCGGGAAGGCCGAAAGCCAAAAGAAAGTGTTTTCGATGAGTTGGTCGCGTCCTGCCCCGCTTAGGGAATTGGTTCTACACTTCGGCTTGCTCGCTCCTTGCGACCATGAACTTGCTGATCTCCGCCTGAGAGATGGCGTGATCGGTGAAGGAGAATGTTCCTTTTTCGCGCATTTCGCCGGCAGCGTCGATCAGGCCGGTGTAGGCGAGGCGCGCCAGGCACCCGCCCAAGCTGATGCGCCGAACGCCAACGGCGGCAAGCTCCTTCGCTCGAAACGCTTTGCCCTTCATGCCCGCCAGCACATTGACCGGGTGGGGCGCCAGGGCCTGGCAAACAGCCCGGATCGCCTCGAGGCTCGGCAGGCCAGGCGCGTAGAGCACTTCGGCGCCGGCCGAGGCAAACGCCGAGAGGCGGCGAATCGTGTCGTCGAGCGAGGCGTGGCCGTGCAGAAAATTTTCCGCGCGTGCGGTGAGGGTGAAAGGAAACGGAAGTCCCCGCGCGGCCTCGACCGCGGCGGAAACGCGTTCGACGGCAAGCGCGAAATCGTAGATCGGGCGCCGGTCATCCCCGCTGGCATCCTCCACCGAGCCGCCGATGATTCCCGTCGCCCCGGCCAGGCGAATGGTCTCCGCCACCGTTTTCGGATCATCGCCAAAACACTTTTCAAGATCGGCGGCGACGGGCAGATCGGTTGCATCGGCAATCACGCGGCAATGCGCGAGCGCTTGGTCGCGCGTGACGCCGCCGTCCCGGCGGCCAAGCGAAAAGGCGAAACCGGCGCTGGTAGTCGCCAGGGCGTCGAAGCCCAGCCCGGCGAGAATGCGCGCGCTGCCCGAGTCCCAGGGATTGGGGAAGATGAATGCACCGGGGGAGGCTGGCTCGATCGGTGCACCAACGGTCAACGGCAGTTTGTGCAGCGCCCGGAATTTCTTGGCTTTCTCGATTTGTACGCTGCTCATGGGATCACCTTTCGCATCGATGATCGTCCGCGTTCTTAGGAATCCAGCACCCCTGCCCTTGCGCCGAGGCCGTCCCGCCAACTTTGCAATCGCCTCGTCATCCTCCCTCCCTGCCTCCCCATTCTAAACGACGTGCGAATACCTGGAAGGCCTCGAGCCGTTCGGCCCGATTGACACTGGGCGGTTGGAATCGGCGGTTTGGATATGTGGCCCGGGGCACTTGCGGAAGGCGCATCGCGCTGGGAGAATCGATAGCCAATGGGGACCGCCAAAGGATCGGAAACGCCTGCGCTGATTCCCGACGTCAAGCGGGAGCCGCGAAAGACGGGCATCTTGCCGTCGCAGGAAATTCGCGAGCTGATTCAAAACCGGAAAATCCTCTCGTTTCAGCCGATCGAGGACAGGCAAATTCAGCCTGCATCGATCGATTTGCGCCTGGGCCCGGTCGCCTATCGCGTTCAGGCGAGCTTTCTTCCCGGCCGCGCGTCGTCCATCAAATCGAAGATCGACGATCTCAAGCTGACCGAAATCGATCTGACCCGGCCCGCGCTGCTCGAGCGTGGCGCCGTGTTCGTGATTCCCCTGATCGAACAGCTGGCGCTGCCGTTCGACATCAGCGGCGCGGCGAATCCGAAAAGCACGACCGGCCGGCTGGACATTTTCACCCGCCTGGTGACCGACGGCGGTGATGAATTTGAGCAGGTCCCCAAAGGGTATAAGGGCGAGCTGTACGTCGAAATCGTTTCGCGCACCTTTCCGATTATTTTGCAGACAGGCACGAAGCTGACGCAGCTGCGCTTTGTGCGCGGCAACCCGCCAGCGGCGACTGACAACGCGCTCGAGCGATTTGAGCAAACCGAAGGACTCGTCTATTACGAAAATGACGACGCGCCCGCGAAAGCGGTGGTCGGCGGCGGGATCCGCATGTCGATCGACCTCGCCGGCAGTGAGGGATCGAGCATCGTGGCCTACAAGGGCAGACGCAATTGCCCTCCGGTGGATCTGAGCCAGGTCGGCGCCTACGATGCGGCGCAGTTCTGGGACCGGATCGCGGCGCCAGGCTCGAGGCGGCTGGTGCTTGATCCGGGCGATTTCTACATTCTGGCGTCCCGCGAGCGAATCAGCGTACCTTCCAACTGGGCGGCGGAGATGACCCAGTTCGATCCTTCGATTGGCGAGTTCAGCGTGCACTACGCAGGTTTTTTCGATCCGGGATTCGGTTACGGCGTGGGAGGCGAGATCAAGGGCACCAAGGCCGTCCTCGAAGTGCGCGCGCATGAGGTACCGATCCTGCTGGAGGATCGCCAGGTGGTCGGACGGCTCATGTACCACAAAATGGCCAGCGTGCCGGACAAACTTTACGGGCAGGCCATTGGTTCCTCCTATCAGCAGCAGGGGCTTGCGCTCAGCAAACAGTTTCGCGCGATTCGCGCCGACCGGCCCCCGGCTGCGATCGAGCGCTAAGGGCTCCTGCGAGGCGGTCCTCCGGAATTTCAGCTTTGGTCCGGTCCAAGGTTGTGCCGCGGCCCGTTGCTTTGCTCTGCCGGCTGCCTGAACTCAGTCCACAAAAACCGGAAGGCAAAGCGGCGGTTCCACGTGGAAATCAAGCGGCGCAATTTCCGCCAGCGCGCGGTTGAGTTCGGCACTATCGCAGGCTTCCAGGGTCATCACGAAGGACAGCGCGGAATGCGGGAAGCCCGGCTTTTGCAGCAGCGCGTCGATGCTGATGTCGTATTTTGCGAGAATGGTCGCGAGCGCGGCGACGATGCCGGGGCGGTCTCGCACCACGAAACGCAGGTAGTGCGGAACGGTGAAATCTCCGGTGACCGAGTCGGGGACTTCCGCCGCGCCGGGAAGAGCTTCTGGTGGAGCGCCGGCGCTCCGCGCGATCGCGTAAAGATCGGAAATGACCGCGACCGCGGTGGGGTCGCCCCCTGCTCCGTAACCCGCAAAGATCATGCGACCGGCGAATTCGCCGGTCGCCATGACGATATTCTGATTGCCCTGCGCGTGTGCAATCAGAGAGTCGGCCGGCACCAGCGCCGGCTGCACCGCCGCTCGGAGGCGCACCCCGTTTACGGTATCTTTCTGCGCTACCGAAATTTGTCGGATCGCGCACTTCAGTTCCCTCGCGTACATGAAATCGACAGCTTCGACCAGCGAAATCGAGCGGCAGGGAATTTGTTCGCTGCGCACGCGAAGACGCAAACCCGCCTGCGCAAGAATCACGAGCTTGGCCCTCGCATCGATGCCGTCGATATCGGCGCTGGGGTCCGCTTCGGCATAGCCGCGCTCCTGCGCTTCCTTGAGGGTGGCTTCAAGAGTTGCACCGGTCGCTTCCATCTTCGTCAGGATGAAGTTCGAAGTGCCGTTGAGGATGCCGGCGATGCGATACAGGCGATCTCCTGCGAGGCCTTCCTGAATGCCGATGATCGCCGGAATACCGCCGGCGACCGATGCACCGAATTCCAAGCGGCGTCCCACTTTTCTGGCAAGATCGGCAAGCTCGGGACCATGCTCGGAAATCAGCAGCTTGTTTGCGGTCACGACGGATTTGCCTCCCCGCAGCGCCCTGCGAACCAAGTCGCCTGCGGGTTCCAGCCCGCCGATCAGCTCTAAGACGACATCGACGTCAGATGCGAGGACCTCGTTCACATCGGAAGTCCAATGGATGTGCGCGGGCAGGCCCTCGATCTTCTTTCGTTCCATATTGCGGTTGCAGATATGCGTGAGAAGCAACGGACCGGAATCGTCGCGGCAAAGAATCTTTGCGACCGAGCGGCCAACCGTTCCGAAGCCGATGATTCCGATCTTCAGTTTCATGCCGGTGCTGGCGGGCTTCGGTGCTCTGGGCTTGCGGTGGGATGGGCGCGATTTGGCCAACGCTTGATTCCCTCGTTTCAGGTCGATGGATTTGGGCACACATCCTACCAAAGGCCGGGAAATACCGGCAGGGGAAACCCGATTTTCCAGGGCAGACCGATGTACGCGCTACTCCGATTCCGGTATCATTGGTCGAAGATTCCCTCAAATTCAGGAGCGCCTATGGAACGTCCAGCTGGCGTGACCTTTCTCTCGGTCCTTGCCTTTATCGGCGCGGTGATTCTGGCCTTGGGCGGATTGGCGATGTGCCTGGGCGGGGCCATCTTGACGCGAATGTCTGCCATCGGCATGGGCCGTCCGCGCATGGCCATGTTCGCCGGCCTGGGTGGCACGATTATTGGATTGATTTTGCTGGGCCTAGCGGCCGTGTTTGTGGTGGTAGGCATGGGATTGTGGAAGCTCGAGAGCTGGGCGCGCATTTTGACGATCGTCTTTGCGGCGCTGGGAGTGCTCTTCTACGGCATGAACATGCTGGGGGCGATGCTGCATTTCCACATCTTTCTGTTCTTCTGGCGCGCGATCTTTCTGGTCCTCAACGTGTGGATCATCGCCTACCTGAGCCAGCCCAACGTGAAACGGGCGTTCGGCGTAACCGCGGGCCTTTAGCCTTCGCTCATGCTCGCCTCCCCTCCTTCGCAAACCTCCGCAAGGGTCGGGCGGTGTGCCGAGCTGGACGCGATTATTGTGTGGGGTGCGGCTTCGAGCGGCCTGCGAGCGCGGCGGATGAACTGAGGGCGCGGATAGCACCATGAAGAACGAAGACAATTTGGTGGTGTTCCGCGATTTTCTGAATAAAGCAGAGGCTGAGATTGCACAAGGAGCGCTCCAGGCCGGAGGCGTGGATTCCATCATTCAAGCCGATGATGCGGGGGGCGAGGAGCCGGGGCTCTGGATGGGCGGCGTGAGGCTGTTGGTCCGTGGGGAAGATGTGAAGGTCGCCGACGAGATTTTGGGCCCGGCAAAATAGGTCGGCGCAATGGTGTGGGAAGGTTCGAGAAGAGCTGCGCCGCAATCTGGTGAGGCGGCCTTCGGCTCCGCCCTGAATCGGGCGCGCCGAAACCAGGCCTCGAGAGCAAAAAGTGCAACGCGAAGGAGGACCTATGCAGCGGCCGACCGGCGTGACGGTCATCTCAGTGCTGGGGTTTATTGGGGCAGGTCTGTTGTTCCTGGCGGCGTTTGGGATGTTTGTGGGCGGCGCTCTAATTTCAAGCATGGCAGCGCGCCCGGGCATCGGCATGATGGCAGGTATCGGTGGCGTCATTGTAGGTCTCGTGTTTCTGGGTATTGCCATCGTTTATCTCGTGTTGGGAATTGGCCTGTGGAAGCTGCGAGAGTGGGCGCGCATCCTGACCGTCGTTTTCATTGGACTCGGCATCGTTTTCAATGGGTTTAACATGCTGCTGTCTGTTCAGCACTTTCATGTGTTTCGACTGTTTTTTCAGGCCATCTTCGTCGCGGTTGATGTTTGGATCGTCGTGTATCTACTGAAGCCAGAGGTGAAGCAGGCGTTCAATCCCGCCGGCGCGTAGCGGTCTCCGAGCTTAACTGAAATCTCCATCTCCAAAATAAGTCGTGGGTTCGACCGTTCGGTGCAGGAAGCTTTGAAGAGTCGTAATCGCGTATTCTGCGGCGGGAGAATTGATCATTTGGATGGCGCCATCGCGAGGGAGCGTGAACTAGTTTCTGCGAGCCGTTAGCGACGTTCCACCCGACTTCGTTGCACTGTGGTTTGCGCACGCGCTGGCTGCGCTGCTGCG
>JASHRC010000214.1 GCA_030037525.1 Candidatus Acidiferrales bacterium
GACGCCCATCCGGGTCTCGATGGTTTTGGCGGCGTACTCTTCGGTCTGTAGCGTTTGCACGTAGGTGTCGAGCGCATCGGAGGTCGCCAGGTCCTTGATGAACCGCACGCCGCGCGGAAGATTGGCGAGTAGGTGCGTTAGCGCGAGATTGTACTGGTTGACGGTCTTGGGCCGATCATTGCGGTGGAGCTTGAGGAATCGTTCCACCGCGACTTTGATCGGTGTGCGGCCTGCATTCGTCTGGTCCTGGTATTCAGCGACGGTGAGTCCTTGGGCAGCGGCTTGGGTAGCCAGGGCCACGCCATCAGCGTTTTCCTGGGCTTGCTGCGGAGTATCGAAGGGTTGACTCCAGCACCGCTTGCCTTGCGCGTCTGTGAAGCGAATATGGAACTTCGCGCCCTTCGGCGGGCGGCCTTTTCCAACCCTCTGATACTCCCATCCCTGGGGGCCTTTGAACCTTGCGTAGACGCTGGCCATGCTGGACTCCATCCCAAATAAATGATGAAAAACGGTAGCACGGAGGTAGCAAGGAGTCAAGAATGCAGTAATATGCAGGGAAGAATAGGTATGGCGGAGAGGGTGGGATTCGAACCCACGGTAGAGTTTCCCCTACACACGCTTTCCAAGCGTGCTCCTTAAACCGCTCGGACACCTCTCCGCGTTGTGAACTTCCGAAAAAGCCTAGCAAATCAGCCTTCGGGCGGCAAATCCACCGCTATTTCGTCAAAACAACAATCCCCGCCGATCTCTGCTAAACTTTCCTGCGCAACTCCGGGGTAGTGCAATTGGTAGCACGCCAGCCTTTGGAGCTGGTTATCTTGGTTCGAGTCCAAGCCCCGGAGCCATTCGTTCTTTCGAATTGGGAAACTCCTCTAATTCGAAGATTTCAAAGGCTAGCTGCCGGATGGACTGTGACGCCCTTGAGGACGCATTGCAGAGCGTTGGCTTGTTCCAGGGGCAGTCAGGGTACTGCACATTCAGATTTCCGTAGAACGGTGCTTTCCGTAGAAAAGATCATTTTGCATAAAAACACAGAATTGCGGCGGACAAACTAGCACGACTTGGTGTATGGTAGGGTCCGGGTGCATCCTCCGCACCCGCGCCGCTGCGCCAGCGGTCATCCCCACGACACGGGGCTTCCGGAGACGCGCCGCTCGCATTTCGCGCGGCCTAGTCATTCGGAATTTCACCCGGCGATGGCGGACTTTCCCGTTTCGCTTGGGTCAGCCTTCCCGCAGAGATGCGCATGCACTCTGCTCGGGTCTTAGGAGGATCGTGATGAAGCGTTTGGCAAGGATTTTCGTTTTGGCGCTACTTGTGTTGTTCCTTTCGCCCCGATCCACCGTCCGCGCCCAGTCCAATCAAATCATCCCCGGCACCGAGCTCCGCCTCACGCTCATGCAGGGGCTGAGCTCGAGCGTGGCGCACAATGGCGATCCCTTCACCGCGATTGTTGCCGAACCAGTTTTTTCCGGCTCGCAGCTCGTTCTGCCCGCGGGCGCGAAGGTCCACGGCACGGTGACGTCGGTCGACCGCCCCAAATGGTTCTCTATGTTTCGGGGCGGGGCGTCGATCGCCCTTGCATTCAACTCGATTGAAGTGCAAAGCCGCATTTTCCCTGTCCGCATGAGCATCCTGGCGCTCTACAGCGGTGAAGGAGAAACCACCAAACCTCGCAAAGACGTGAAGACGGTCGAGGGCGAGGTCGTCGAAGAAAATCACAACGTCAAGAGCGACGTCGAAGACGTGGCCATCGGTACGGCTGGTGGCTCTACCGTCGGCCTGATCTTCAGCCACGTTCTGCGGGGCACGGTGATCGGGCTGGCTGGCAGCGGCGCCTACATCGCCACCAAAAAAGGCAAGGACGTCGAGTTGCCAGCGCAATCGGGGATGCTCGTGCGCATGGATTCAACCGTCGCGCTGCCTGACTCGCTGCTGCATAGCGCGTCTTACGCGCCCCCGACCGGCAACTAAAGTATCGCCGCGGCAGCTCCTCGACGAGGCTCTGTCGGCGCCGAGGATGGTCCCAACCATCCTCGAACGGCGTGCGTGGCCACCTCGCCTCCACGCTGCTTTCACGCTGCAAACCGCTGTGCTAGACTCGCGCCAGCGTTCGCGCCGAAGGAATTTGATGCGCGACGCGACCGGTGGAACTTCGGGCTCTGTGCAACGATTCCCGCAAACCCCGCCAGGCCCGGAAGGGAGCAACGGTAGCGGATCAGCTTCGTGTGCCGCGGAGTACCCGAAGTTCCTTTACCCCGAACGCCTTTTGTCAAGGGGAACTGCGCACCGCGAGCCAGAGGATCGAAAGCGCTTTCTAAATGAGCTACAAAGTAATCGCGCGAAAATACCGTCCCCAGACCTTTGCCGAAATCGTCGGCCAGCAACACGTCACCCGAACGCTCGCCAACGCAATCGAATCTGGTCGCGTCGCCCACGCCTACATTTTTTCCGGGGTGCGGGGAGTCGGCAAGACGACGGCTGCGCGCGTTCTTGCCAAGTGCCTGAATTGTGCGAAAGGTCCGACTTCTGAGCCGGACAATACGTGTGACTCCTGCCGCGAAATTTCCGCTGGAACCTCTCTCGACGTGCTCGAAATCGACGCGGCCTCCAACCGCGGCATCGACCAAATCCGCGAACTCCGTGAGATGGTCCGGTACGCGCCCGCTGCCGCGCGCTATAAGGTCGTAATTTTAGACGAAGCGCATCAACTCACCGACGAAGCCTCCAACGCGCTTCTCAAAACGCTCGAGGAACCTCCCGACCGGGTGGTTTTCATTCTGGCCACCACCCGCGCGGAAGACTTGGTCGAGACGATCAAGTCACGAGCACAGCTGTTTCAGTTTCGCTTGCTCACTTTTCGGGAGATATCCGATCAGATCGAGAAAATCGCCAAGGCCGAGAACCTCGAGATCGATTCCGGTGCAGTCGCCGTGCTTGCTCGGGCCGCCGAAGGCAGCCTGCGCGATGGACTATCGCTGCTCGAACAAGCGATCGCCTATGCCGGAGACACCATCCGCGATGCGCAAGTGCGGGAGCTTTTGGGCGTCGTCGCCGAAAGCACTCTCGATGAGCTGGTGGGCGCAATCGAGACGCAGTCCGCCGAACGGGCCTTGACTCTGGTCCATCGCCTCATCGCCGATGGCCAAAACCTGCGGCATTTCTGCCGCGAGTCGATTCGCCACATGCGCAACTTACTGGTCGCACGTGTTTGCGGAGCCGATTCGGAATTGATCGCTGCCCCTGAACAGGAGCGCCCGCGCCTCGCCGACCAGGCTGCACGCTTCAGCGAAGAGGATCTCACGCGCTTCTTCAATATTCTGCTGTCGACCGAGGACGACCTGCGGCGCAAACCCGACCAGCGTTTGCACCTCGAGCTTGGCCTGCTGAAAATGGTTAACGCTCAGCGGCTCGCGCCCCTAGAAGAAGCAATCAGTGAACTCCGCGGCGAGCATCGTCCGACACCATCCACGCACTCTGCTTCCGCCGCTTCCCCCTCCGGCGTGCGCCAAGCCCAATCTGTTCGATCGTCCGCCGCTGCAGCAGCGGCCGCGCGCATGGCTCCCGTACCGGAATCGAACGTTTCGCCAGCTCCTTTCCAACCCACACCGGCTTCCCACACGGCGTCGCCGCTGCCGGTTCCCGCTTCCCCGCCGCAAAGGGTGGCCGAGCTCGATCGAGTGAAGAGCGCGCTGCGAAACTCCCGACTGCTTTCCTCGTTTCTCGAGCACGCCACGCGCTGCGAGACTGAATCCGGTGAATTCCGCATTTTCTTTTCCACCGAAAATCGCACCCTCACTGAAATGCTTCCGCGCGAAGCGATGGAACGTTTGCGCACAGTCGTGCATCAAGTCTTCGGCCAGCCGCTGCGCGTCTGTGTTAGACTTGAGGCAGCACGAGGGGCAGCAACTCGCGGCAGTGAGCTGCGCGCCCGGTTTGAAGAAGATCCGATCGTTAGGGCGATGCTCGAGAAGTTCGGCGGCCAAATCACCAGGGTCAAACGCCCGGGCGAGGAATAAGGCATGGAAGTAAAAGCGCTGCAGCAAATGCTCGCGCAGTTCCGGCAGGTGCAGGAGACGCTTGAAAAGCGCATCGGTGAAATCAGCGTCGAGGCCTCGGCCGGAGGCGGGATGATCACGGTCAGAATGAACGGCCAAAAACAGCTGACCGACGTGCGCGTCGAGCTGGATCTTTTCAAGAGCAAGGATCAGGAAATGCTGCAGGAATTAATTCTTTCGGCCGTGAACGAAGCCACCCGCTGTGTCGATGAGGAATTGTCGAAGCAAATGAAGGATCTCACCGGCGGCATGTCCGGAGTCATGGGCCTCAAAATCCCCGGTCTCTTCTAATCCTCTCCGGTTTCATTCGATTGCCACTCCCACGCTCGGCAGTTGCCTGCGCTCCCACTTGAGCGCGGATAGAGACGGCCATTGCTCTGGTTATCAGGAGCAAGAAAAAGGCGGAGCCGAAGCTCCGCCTTTATGGAAAAAAATCGCTTAGCGCTGTGGCGGCGGTCCGCCCATACCTCCGGTGCGATGGAACAGCGCAATCAGGACCGTGCCCCCGAGGACGTGGCCATCCATCGCCTTCATCACGTCATCGCGGCTCGCGCCTTTGGGCAGGTCGAGCTTCGTATCAAGAGCGTACAGCTCGAATGTGTAGTGGTGCGGAGGGCCGGGGGGCGCGCAGGGCCCGAAATACTGAGGTTGGCCGGCGATGTTGTTGGCTTGAACGCCCGCGGTAGAGTCGGCCTTGACAGCCTCGGGAAGCGAAGTGCTGTCGGCGGGAATGTTGAAGATCAGCCAGTGCGTGATGTCGTCCACCGCCTTGCGCGCGTGGGCATCCGGATCATGCAACAACAGAACAAAGCTCTCGGTTCCCTTCGGCGGGTTTACCCAGGCGAGCGGCGGCGATGTCATTTTCGATGGGTCCATCCCGGCCATTCCCCCGCCGCCGCCCATCGCCGCGACACAACTATATTTTTCTGGAAGCATCGTTCCGTCCATAAAAGCTGTGCTGGAAAGCTGGAGCGGCGGACCCATCATCATGCCACCACCGCCCGGACGCCCGCCTCCCGGCGGTCCACCTTGCGGCGGGCCCCCTTGTGCGAAAGCTGGATACGTGGCGGCGACGAGCAACGCGATCAAAATCGAGAGCAGTCGTGCGATTCTCATTCTGTCTTTCCTCCCTTCCGCTGCCGGAAGATCTTCAGAGTCGGTTCTCCCTTCCATTCCGCAGGAAGCGCCCGATTCTAACTCCCGCCAAGTCTGTCGTGCAACGAAGCGCAGTGGGACGGCTTTCCATCCCACCGGCTCCACCCGGGGTCGCCGGTGGCAAAACCGGATGCGACTCTGCAATAATGGACGCCCATGCCCGATTTTTCGCCTTCTGTCACTCGTTTAATCGAGGAACTCAAACGACTGCCGGGGATCGGCCAGAAAACGGCGCAGCGCCTCGCCTTCTACCTGCTTCGCGTGGATCGTGCCCAAGCTCTGGCCCTCTCCGACGCGATCCGCGAGGCCAAGGAACGCGTGCGCGAATGCTCGATCTGCAACAACATTACCGATAGCGATCCCTGCCTGTTCTGTGCGAGCGCGACGCGTGACAAGAACGTTATTTGCGTCGTGGAAGACGCGACCAACATCCAAGCGATCGAGAAAACGCGGCAGTTCAATGGCGTCTATCACGTGCTGGGCGGGGCTTTGTCTCCGCTCGAAGGTATCGGCCCCGATCAGTTGAAGATCAAAAGTCTCATCGAACGCCTCAAAAGCGGCGCCGTCGAAGAGATTATCGTGGCCACCAATCCTACCGCCGAAGGCGAGGCCACTTCGGTTTACCTGTCGAAGCTGATCAAACCTCTGGGCGTCCGCGTCACGCGCATCGCCATGGGTATTCCGGTCGGTTCCGATCTGGAGTACGCCGACGAGGTCACCATGCTCAAGGCCATGGAGGGGCGCCGCGACCTCTAGTCGGGCGGCGGGGGGCGGCTCTCGTCTCGGATTGTCCTTGTCGTGAAAATCCGTTCCAAAGGAGGGGTTTCGCCGGGTGCCGGTGATTCTGATCGGTATCTGCGCCCCGCCGTTCGGGCCCCTGAAGAAGCGATCAAACGGCTTGCGCATCACGGATTTCCATCCGTTCATCGTCTGCGAAAGCTTGGCATTGGTCTCCAGGTGCCCGCGGAAGTCGAGTTCACCGCTATCGAGGTTGTAGGCGCCCGCGAGTGAAACCGACGCACCTTCCACCGCGAACTCGAGATCGGAAAATCGAGCCTCGGCGTTTGATACCGTAAAGCGCCCTTGGAAGTTCGACACTTCCTCGGAAATATCCGCGTCCTGAGGTCTTCCCTGCCCCTTGCGGCTGAGCATATCTACCCTCTCCTGCGTCGCGGGATTGGGAAACTTCACGTGCCCGAGCCCGAACTGTCCCTCGAGCTGCAGGCGGTCCACGAGATCTTCATCTCTTTCCGGAATCAGGATCTTCGTTTTGAGCGAGGCTGCACCGGTCATCACCGGTCGACCCGATTTCACCGCCAGCGCAAGCAAGTCTTCCACCCGCGCGTGGTTCGAGGTTGCGTCTAAAATAATCGTTCTTCCCTTCACCGCAGGATCGAGGTCCACCACAGCGCCCTGGACCTCGATCACCGTGTGCAGAAAGCGGGCCGTGACGCTAGTCAGCGCGGTGTTTCCGTTCGTTCCATCCACTAGGGCCACGAAGTCGGTGTGCAAAGCCACCGGATGGTCGCTGGTGCGCAGGGCAAAGTCCGGCGTGTCGGTTGTGCCCTCCACGTTCAGATAGTCCAGCGGCCCGCTGTACTTCTCTTTGGAGGAACGAATGCCGTTGAGCCCTTTGAGCGTGCCGAGATCAACGTCATGAAACGTGTAAGTGCCAGAGAGGGGGGGTTGGCTTGGAACTTCTGCATTCCATGGCCCGAACTGCGCATCGCAATCAATCTCCCCTTTGGGCTTTGGATTGGTCAACAACCCATGAAACGCCGCCGGACGATCGAAACGGAAGCTCTTGAGCACCAATTGGTGTACGTCAAATTCGTTTGGGGGCTTATCGGCGTCCTCGGGCTTACGCAGAAGTACGATCAGGGCGTCGTCCGCATCGATTTCGTTGACAACCAGGGGATACTTGTTCGCCAGATCTGTGTTGGTCCCATGGATCATGGGAGGGCCGCCGGGAACGCGAGGCGGAGTATGAATCTCTAGCCCCTCCAGTCGAATTCTCTTCACCTCGTGGCGGTGCCGCCAGAACGCCGCGGGCTTGGCGTCAACCGTCACCCTACGAATTTCGATGAGCGGCGGGATGTCCCTGCGGCCGTTGTGTCGCAGCACAATGCCGTCGATCACCAGATGCACACGCGGGAAAAAAAACCACGCGGAAATCGGAGAGCTGGACGGTGCTGTCGAAGTGGGACTGCAAAAGCATTTTGACCCGGTCGAGGGCCATCTGATGCAATTTCGGTCGCAGGGCACGGATGCAGGCGATCGAAGCCGTCAGCATCAACACCAAGGTGCCTGCTGCAACCGTCAACCACTTCAGCGCGCTTCTGCTCGGGCTCATCCGTATCCCTATCAAAATTATGACGGTGGACGACCGGCTCGGGAATCAGGTCTTTGCCTGGTTCGGCGGGTTCCACCGGACCGGGGTGTGCTCGGGCAAGCGTCAGGGGATGAAAAGTAGTACCCTGTTCAGCCGAAACCAGCACTCGCTTAAGAAAAGCAGAAGGAGCTTAGATGAAAGTCGGAGCGCGCAATCGCATCGTTGGCGAAGTGACGGAAATAAAGAAGGGCAGCCTCATGTGCCTGGTGAAGCTCAACATCCCGGAAGCTTCGCGAATGGCCTCGGTGATGACACTGGAATCTCTCGAAGAACTGGGCATCAAGAAGGGCGACAAGGTCGAAGTGATCGTTAAGGCCGTCAACGTCCTGCTCGTGAAGTAAGGCGATCGATACACAGGAACTTTCCCCTCACAAGTGGGCGCGCGGAGGTGCCCGGACCCGCCTGAGTGCCGAGCTGAAGCGTCTTGCGAATGCGCCCCCCTAGGCCTGTCGAAAGCGACTGACGGAAGCTTTTTAAGGGGGCCCGCCACAATTTCCGGAACCCACAGCCACGATTTCCGTAACCTACCAGGACGAATCGCCGGGTGATCGAAGCGGGTACAGGAGCCAAATTCAATGGCCAAGTCGCGAGTAAGGCACGCTTCTCAAATGGTCGAATGTGACGTGTGCGGCGGAAACTACAACCGGAGCTATCTGGTCTCCCATAAAAGGCTCGCCCACAGCAGAGGCAACTCAGCCGCACCCGCGGTCAGCGAGGCGGAAGCCGTCGAGGCAATTGTTGGGATTTACAAACGGCTCTCGCGGGAGACAAAAAAGCTGGTTGTCGATCGCTTGTCAGCCGCCCTCCGCTAATGCCCTCGGCGTGCCAGCACTCTCAGCGAACGGTCACGGGCGAGAAAGGGGACCGGTTAACGAGCGCGGCGCCGAGCTGTCCGGCGCACCCTGCGGCGCCGATCGCGGGCCGTACTGCGTTGGCGGCCGATCCCCTTCATAGGCGCCCAGATCAGGCGCGCGCCCGGTGAAATCGTCGTTGATCGTTGGAAGTATGACACCTGCATCCACAGCCCTCGATCCCGGCTTCAGCCGAAAATCAAAGTCCTCCGGATTGTACAGACGCTGGGGATCGGATTTGTCCGGCATCCGGGCCTTGAGAAAAATATCGTAATCAACCAGCACGCTGTGCTGTTCCTGCTTGGTCGCCTCGCTGTATTCTTGGAGCGATCGGAAATGGCGCGCGACCAGCTGCCCCTCGAAGTCCTTGGCCACGCCGAAGTTCGGCGAATTCCATTCAAAAGCATCCTGGGTGCCCGGATTGGGACGAAAGCCGTTGTAATCGGAACTGGAATAGTTCGTGAACGTGCGCAAATTCAGCACCGGATCGGCCCAGCCGTCTCCCAAAATCAAATTGTTCAGGAAATGAACGTTCGACGCCGGCCCCATCAGCCGCCCCTGGCCGATGAAGGTGTTTTGATACACCAGCACTCCCGCAGGGGTGTCAATCAGCTTCAACGGCCCGCCCGTCGTGGTGTTATAAACCAGGTTCTGGTAGAAATAGAGTGGCCCCCCGAATGTCGGCTGCGCGCTCAGTGCGCCTCCCGCTGAATTGAAGCAGCGATTGCGAAAGACGCGAATGTTGTGCGCGCCGCCGTCCGCCTCGATGCAGTTGTCCGCCACGTTGTAGATGTCGTTGTTGTAGAAGTCGATCGAAACTGGTACTCGGTCGCGCCGTTCGTTCGGAGTACCGTCCGGATCGCCATAGGTCGCAATGTCGATGCCGTCGTGCCAGTTCGCCACATAGTTGTAGGCCACTACGTGTCCCTGGCCGTAAATCTTGATGGCGTACTCCGACGTGATCAGCGCCGGATAGCCGGGGAATTTCGCCCATACCGCAGGCGTCCACCAGCTCTGCAGCCGATTTGGATCGTGCCGCCCGATGAACACATTGTCGGCTAGGTAAAAATCCTTCGAGCCGGACCAATCGTCCTCCACCGCGCGCCCGACATCCTCAATCCGCGAATGTTTCAAGGTGAACCCGCTCGCTCCCGCAATGTTTTTGATCCCCAGCAAGAACGCCACATTCGTGTTGCGAACGGTAATCCCCTCGAAATAGTTGTAATTCGCCGCCATCAAATTGAAGAGGTTCTGGCAGCCGTCGCCGTCGAAAATTGCCTCGCCGTCGCCCGCAGCCTTGACGACGATCGGTTTTTCCGGGGTGCCGCTTTGCGTGAGGTAATAGGTACCGTCAAATGGTGTCCCGTACGCCGCGATCGTCCGGTCAAAACCGCCGTAGACGAACCGGTGGTCCTGATACACGCCCGCATGCACCAAAATGATGTCGCCCGGCCTGACCCGCGGCGGCATGGCATTTGAGTGATCCGATTCTTCCGCACCCAGGTAATACGCCGCCATCAAACCGGTGAAAGCAGGCTCCTGCTTCGGCCCCCCATATCCAAATGGGTAGACGTGATAGACGTGTCCTCCTTCGGCTGGCTGCGGCTCGTTCCGCGTAGTGACCCTGACCGTCCTTTCCGCTGCGCCCTTCACCCCATCAGGATCGCTCAGCACGAAGTGGCACTCATATTCGGTTCCTGGCTGAAGGTTCAGGATGCTGCCCGCGAACATATTCGGCGCAACGTAGCGGAAATAATGTCCTCCGCCGTCGCGCAGCACCCCTCCGGTGACAGACTCTTGCTGCAGGCGCAAAAGGGGCAGCGCCCTGTGCCATTCGCGCTCGCCCCGTTGACGGTAGGTGACTTCGACACGCGCATTGCGGTTGTCATCGCCCGCGATGCGCCACTCGAATCCGAGCGACACGAGCGTCGGCGGATCCACAAAGAATTCACCGGCCGTGGTCTGGTTTTGCGCAAGCCCGCGCGCCGGAAAAAGCGCGATCGCCAGTCCCAGCGCCAATGACCAACGGCACGCGGCCGGATTAGCCTTGATCGGACTCCCCATTTCTCCGCCCCTGGGTGCCGGGGCAAGACTATACCACCCCGATCTCCAATCCTTAGAACCCGCCTGCACTTGCTGCCGATCAAGGGCGCGAGCGCGGCTAGAGTGCTTGCTCGTTGACACAAATCACCCCTTGCAACGATCGACAGTCATAGCTACAATAAAACTAGACCGATTCGGTCCTGTATAGGAGCATTGGGAGCATCTCATGGTAAGACTTGGAAAATTAACGGACTACGGGCTGGTTCTGATGACCTGCATCGCCCGCAGCCGGGTGGCTCTCCGGACCGCGCGCGACTTGGCCCAGGAATCCCGACTTCCCCTTTCGACGGTGAGCAAGCTGCTAAAAGAGCTGCTGCAAAGCAGCCTGCTCGTCTCTCATCGGGGAATCAAGGGCGGCTACATTCTGGCCCGCGACCCGCACCAGATTTCCGTGCTCGAAGTCATCGCCGCCATCGAGGGACCCATGGCGCTTACCGAATGCAGCACCGACATCACCGGCTTGTGCAACCTTGAATCCGCCTGCCCGATCAAGAGCAATCAGCAAATCATCAATCAAGCCATCCGAGGCGTGCTGGAGAAAGTGACACTTTCCGACCTGGCGCACCCTCTCGAACTTACGCCGCTACGCGACGCCAAGGGAAGGGTCGTGCCGATCGTCGCCTCTGGGAGGATTCAATGAGTTCGAATACCGACGCGATTCGCGAATTGGCTCAGCAGGACTATAAATGGGGCTTTGTCACGCCCATTGACGAGGACCGCGCTCCCAAAGGCCTCAACGAGGAGATTATTCGGCTGATCTCAGCAAAAAAGAGCGAGCCCGATTTTATGCTTGAATGGCGGCTCCAGGCGTATCGGCATTGGGAGACGCTCGCGAAGTCAGACGGCGAACCGAAATGGGCCAACATTCATTATCCCCCGATCGATTACCAGGCGATTTCCTACTACTCGGCGCCGAAAAAGAGGCCCACTCTGAAGAGTCTCGACGAGCTGGATCCGGAAATCTTGCGTACCTATGAAAAGCTCGGCATTCCGCTTGCCGAGCAAAAACTGCTCGCCGGTGTGGCGGTCGACGCGGTTTTTGACAGCGTTTCGGTGGCCACAACCTTTCAGGAAAAGTTGGCCGAGGCGGGGGTGATCTTCTGTTCGTTTTCCGAAGCGATTCAGACTCATCCCGACCTGGTGCGGAAATATCTGGGCAGCGTTGTTCCCTACACCGACAACTTCTTTGCCACGCTCAATTCGGCTGTTTTTAGCGATGGTTCGTTCGTCTACGTACCCAAGGGCGTGCGCTGCCCCCTGGAGCTTTCGACCTACTTCCGCATCAACGCTGCCGAAACCGGCCAGTTTGAGCGCACGTTGATCATCGCGGACCAAGGCGCCTATGTCAGCTATCTGGAGGGCTGCACCGCGCCGATTCGCGACCAAAACCAGCTGCACGCGGCGGTCGTCGAACTGATCGCGCTCGATGATGCTCAGATCAAATACTCCACCGTGCAAAACTGGTATCCGGGCGACAAGAACGGCAAAGGTGGAATCTATAATTTCGTCACCAAGCGCGGAGCCTGCCGCGGCAGGAATTCGAAAATTTCCTGGACGCAGGTCGAGACCGGCTCGGCCATCACCTGGAAATATCCCAGCTGCATCCTGCAGGGTGAACATTCCGTGGGCGAATTCTACTCCGTGGCGCTCACCAATCATTATCAGCAGGCCGATACCGGCACCAAGATGCTGCACATCGGGCGAAATACCCGCAGCACCATCGTCTCCAAGGGCATCTCCGCGGGCCATGGCCAGAATACCTATCGTGGACAGGTGGCCATCATGAAGGGAGCTACCGGCGCGCGGAACTACACGCAGTGCGATTCCCTGCTCATCGGCGATCAGTGCGGCGCGCATACCTTCCCGTATATCGAAGTGAAAAATTCGACCGCACGCATGGAGCACGAAGCCTCCACCTCCAAGATCGGCGAAGACCAGCTGTTCTATCTTCGCCAGCGGGGCCTGAAGGCCGAGGACGCCGTGTCGATGATCGTCAACGGTTTCTGCAAACGCGTCTTCCGTGAACTGCCGATGGAGTTTGCCGTCGAGGCGCAGAAGCTGCTGAGCGTCAGCCTGGAAGGAAGCGTCGGCTGAAGGTGTGAAATGAGCGGAAGCTGCCAGAACTGGGGGCCCGCTTGGGAGTGAGGAACCTAGAGATGAGCTTGCTAGAGATCAAAGACCTGCACGCTAGGGTGGATGGCAACGAGATTTTGAAGGGAGTCAATCTCGCGCTCGACTCGGGCGAAGTCCACTCGATCATGGGCCCCAACGGCTCGGGCAAAAGCACGCTGGCCCAGGTTCTGGCTCGCCGCGAGACCTATGAAATCACCGCCGGCCAGGTGCTCTTTGCCGGCAAGGATCTGCTGGCCCTGAAGCCCGAGGAGGCCGCCTGCGAAGGCCTCTTTCTTGCGTTTCAGTACCCCGTCGAGATTCCGGGAATCAGCAACGCGTATTTCCTGCGCTCGGCGGTAAACGCCATCCGCAAGTACCGGGGGGAAGACGAGGTGGACGCGATCGATTTTCTCCCCAAGCTGCGGGAGCGGCTGAAGCTGCTCGATATGGATGAAAAACTCCTCAATCGTTCGGTGAACGAGGCGTTTTCTGGCGGCGAGAAGAAGCGCAACGAGATTTTGCAGATGGCGGTGCTCGAACCAAGGCTTGCGATTCTCGATGAAACCGATTCGGGGTTGGACATCGACGCGCTGAAAGTCGTCGCGCAGGGTGTCAATGCGATGCGCAGCCCGGACCGCGCCATTCTGGTGGTCACGCATTATCAGCGCTTGTTGGACTACATCGTCCCGGACTACGTGCACGTGCTGGTGGACGGCCGCATCGTGCGCTCGGGCGGACCCGAGCTCGCTTTGCAGCTCGAGGAGCAAGGCTACGCGGCGCTGGAATCCGCCGCTGCCTCGAGCGGAAGCGCCGCATGAAGACACACTCGAGCGAAGAGAAGCTCGACTAGATGAGGGCGCAAGTGGCAACCGCAACACAACCTCTTGCCCATTACGCGGAAAGCTTCCGCGGTTTGCAGGGGTCCGCTACGACCGCACCCTGGTTCCTCCGCAAGCTCCGCCAGGACGGCTTCGTCCGCTTCAGCGACCGGGGCTTCCCCACGCTTCGCGACGAAGACTGGCGCTTCACGAATGTCGCGGCCATCGCGCAGACACCCTTTCGCCTGGTGCCGAACGGCGGCCGACTCCCCGCACCGTCGGACTTGGCCGCCTATCGCATCGCGGAGGCTGCTGGCGAGTGGGTGTTCATCGACGGCCGGTTCGCTCCCTCGCTCGGATCGGTGCGCGATTTGCCCAAAGGCGTCGAAGTGGGAAGCCTAGCGAATGAGATCGAAAACAATCCCGGTGCCATCGAACCGCATCTGGGGCGCTATCTCAACATCGAACGCGACCCCTTCTCCGCGCTGAACACCGCGTTCATCGATGACGGCGCCTATATTCACATTCCTAGGGGAACCGTCCTTCGCTCGCCCATCCACCTGCTGTTCATCTCGACCGCGCACAACGCACCGAGCGTCCATCACCCGCGCAACCTGATCGTCGTCGGTGAAACCAGCCAGGCCACCATCATCGAACAGTACGTTTCACTCGGCCGCGGCGAAAAGGTTCTCTGTAACACCGCCACCGAGCTCTCGGTCGGCGATCACAGCGTGGTTTCCCATTACATGATCGAGCGCGAGGAGGAGGGAGCCTTCAACATCTCCACTCTGCGCATCCAGCAGGGGCGCACCGCCGATGTGGCCTCCCATTCTCTGCTTGCCGGCGGCGCGCTGGTCCGCAATAACGTCCATCCCGTTCTGGCAGGTGAAGGCGGCGAGTGTCTGATCAACGGCCTCTTCCTGGGCCGCCATCGCCAGCATCTGGATAATTACATGCTGGTCGAACACGCCAGCCCGCACTGCGCCAGCCGCCAGTTTTATAACGGCATTCTTGACGGCCATGCTCACGGCGTCTTTCACGGCCGTATCATCGTTCACAAACAGGCGCAGAAAACCGACGCCAAGCAAACCAATCGCAACCTTCTGCTCTCCGATACCGCGCAAATCGACACCAAGCCACAGCTGGAAATTTACGCCGATGACGTGAAGTGCACCCACGGTGCCACCATCGGCCAGATCGACGAAGACGCGCTCTTCTACCTCCGCTCTCGGGGAATCGCGGAAGCCTCGGCGCGCCGCCTGCTGCTGTTTGCTTTCGCCAGCGAGTGCCTGGAGCGCATGCGCGCCGGCCCCGCGCAGGCCTATGTTGAAAATCTGATTCAGCAGGCGTTGGGCTATGTCGGCGAGGCCTCGCGCATCCAGAATCATCAGGAGTCCGTACCATGAGTGTTGCGGCCAAAAGCGTTTCCGGAGCGGGGTTCGATGTCGAGCGCGCCCGTGCCGACTTCCCCATCCTTCAGCAAAAGGTGCACGGCAAGCCGCTCGTCTATCTGGACAACGCCGCCACGGCGCAAAAGCCCCGCGCCGTCATCGAAGCGATTTCGCGCTATTACGAGGGTACGAACTCCAACGTCCATCGCGGCGTGCACTATCTCTCCGAACAGGCCACCAACGAATACGAAGAGGTTCGCAGAACCGCTCAGAAATTCCTCAACGCGGCCGATCCCAGGGAGATCATCTTCGTGCGCGGCACCACCGAAGGAATCAACCTGGTCGCTCAGAGTTTCGGGCGCTCGAACGTCCAGGCGGGCGATGAGATTTTGATCACCGGCATGGAGCACCACTCCAACATCGTTCCCTGGCAGATCGTCTCGGATGAGCGCGCCGCCACGCTGCGCGCGGCTCCGATCAACGACGCCGGCGAGCTGGACCTTGAGGCATTTTCGAAAATGATCGGCCCGAAAACCAAGCTCGTCGCCGTCACCCACGTTTCCAACGCACTCGGCACGGTCAACCCGGTCCGGCGCATGGTCGAAATCGCGCACAGCTTCCAGGTGCCCGTGCTGGTCGATGGCGCGCAGGCCGCGCCGCACATGAAGGTCGACGTGCAGGCGCTCGGCTGCGACTTCTATACGTTCTCGGGACACAAGGTGTATGGCCCCACTGGCATCGGCGTCCTGTACGGACGGGCCGCCCTGCTCGAAAAAATGCCGCCGTACCAAGGCGGTGGCGACATGATCCTGTCCGTCACCTTCGAAAAAACGGTCTACAACCGGCTGCCCTACAAATTCGAAGCCGGCACGCCGCACATCGCCGGGGTGATCGGCTTGGGCGCCGCGCTCGACTACGTGAATCGCCTGGGCCTGGAACAAATCGGCGCGCACGAGAGCGAGCTGCTGCGTTACGCCACCGACACCCTTTCCGCGATTCCCGGCTTACGGATCATCGGCACTGCGCGGGACAAGGCCAGCGTGCTTTCGTTCACCATCGAAGATATTCATCCGCACGACATCGGCACGATTCTCGACCAGCAGGGTGTGGCCATCCGAACCGGGCATCATTGTTCGCAGCCCGTCATGCAACATTTCGGTGTCGAAGCGACCGCCCGCGCTTCGTTCGGGCTCTACAATACCAAGGAAGAAGTGGACACGCTCGTGCGCGCGATCGAACGAGCGCGAGAGGTGTTCGAGTGATGTCCGATCTCGGCGATCTCTATCGGGAATTGATCCTCGAGCACAGCAAGGCTCCGCGCAATTTTCGCCAATCGCCAGCGGCAACCCGCAAAGCTGAGGGTTTCAACCCATTGTGCGGAGATCGCTTCACCGTCTACCTCACGATCGAAGGCGATTCGATTCGCGATATCAGTTTTCAAGGCTCGGGCTGCGCGATCTCCAAGGCTTCCGCATCGATGATGACGCAAGCCGTCAAAGGCAAATCGGCCGCCCAAGCCGGAAGGCTTTTCGAGAGCTTTCACCGGCTCTGCACCGGACAGCCACATTCCAATGCCGACGCGGAATTGGGAAAACTGACCGTCTTTTCCGGCGTGTCGGAATATCCGATGCGAGTGAAGTGCGCGACGCTCGCATGGCACACACTCCAGGCCGCGCTCGAGGGCAAGCAGGAGACCACCACGGAATAAGAGTGGAAATCACATGACGACCGGCGGACACATCACGCTCACCCGCGAATGCAGCGCCATCGAGATTCCCAGCGGCGCGCCCGCGAAGCTCCCGGCGGGCGCAGGCGTGCGGGTGATGCAGTTTCTCGGCAGCAGCTACACGATCGCCAGCGATTACGGACTTTTCCGTATTGATGTGAAGGACGCCGACGCGCTAGGCCTCACGCCGCCTGCTCCTCGGCAAGCGGCGCCGCCCCAGGATCGCGAATTCAGCGAGCAAATGGTCTGGGATCAGCTCAAGACCGTTTACGATCCGGAGATCCCCGTCAACATCGCCGATCTGGGCCTGATCTATTCCTGCGAGGCGAAGCCGCTCGAGGGTGGCGGCCGGTGCATCGATATCAAAATGGCCATGACGGCGCCCGGTTGCGGCATGGGCAACGTCCTCAAGGCCGACGTCGAAAACAAACTCGCCAGTCTCCCCAGCGTCAAGGAAGTCCATGTCGAAATCGTGTTCGATCCTCCCTGGGGCCCGGCTCGCATGTCCGACGCTGCCAAGCTCCAGCTCGGATTTGACCTGTAAGCACGAGCTGTGAACAGCCAGACGCGCCAGAACACGCCGGGGCTACAGGTTTCACCTGACGAGCCCTACAGCCGTTGCTTGATTGTTCCCCCTGTATGTGTGACCCTAGGCTCGCGAGCGGAGGTTATTTCTCCATGAACATCCACCTGCTTCGAAAAACAGCCTATGGTGCGGCGATCGCCGGCCTCACGCTGCTCCCGGTCGGCTTGCTTGGGGGCCAAATGCCGCAGGGACAATATCCGCAGGGATATCCCCAGGGCCAGGCAGGCCAATACCCCGGACAGTATCCGGGCGCAAATACCCCGGGCGTGCCAAACCAGCCTGGATCCACAATGACTGACCTCACCAATGACGTGGATTTCGCGAAGGAGGCTGCGGCGGGCGGCATGGCGGAGGTGAAGCTCGGCGAGCTCGCCGAACAGAAAGGCTCGAGCCAAGCCGTGAGGGATTTCGGAAAGCAAATGGTCGAAGATCACAGCGCAGCGAATGAAAAGCTCAACGCCGTTGCCGCCCGACAGAAGCTGACCCTGCCTGCCAAGCTCGACAAGCACGATCAGAAGAACTACGACCGGCTCTCGCAGCTTTCCGGCGACGCCTTTGACCGCGCCTACGCCAAGGACATGGTCAAAGATCACCAGAACGACGTTGCTGCTTTCAAACAGGAAGCCAGCAGCGGCCAGAATCCGGCCATCAAGCAGTTTGCATCAGAAACTCTGCCGACTCTCGAGAACCATCTGAAAATGGCCCGTGAGATGGAGCGCACTGTAAACGGAGGCAAATCCGGAGGGCAGTGAAGCCTCCCCGCCTAGCGCCGACAGGGCTTCTGGCGGGAACCGCCGTCGGCAGGATCGTCACCTTTGCCGGAGGTCTTCGCCACAAGCTCCGCGACCCGCTATAGACCAGCTGCAGTCCCGCAAAGATGGCGATGCTGGCGATGGCCAGCTTCAGTTTTCGCGCAGGAACCCGGCGAGCAAGCAGGCAGCCGACAATCACTCCCGGCAGGCCGCCTTCGAGTAGCTCGGCGAGAACGTGGGTGTTGATCGAGCCGAACGTCCAATGGAAAACGCTGCCGATCACCGCCAGCACCAAACCGAAAAAGATATCGGTGCCCACCACCTCCGGTGGGGACATCTCGGAGTAATTGAGCAGCAGCACGGTGCCCAGCGCCCCGGCGCCAGCCGATGAAAATCCTGCTTCCACCCCGATGGGCAGAGCAAGCCACGGCAGCCAGCCGGCATTCTTCTTGGCAAAGTCCCGATTCTGTGCGCGAGGGATGAAGGTGATGCCAGATGACCCGGTGAGCAACAGCCCCAGGAGAATCACCACCGTCGGGCTGCTCCCACCGCGACTGAGCAGTCGAAGCGCGTAGGTGCCGGCCAACAGGCCGGGAATGGCGCCGAGCGAAAGCAGCCAAAGGTAGCGCCAGTGCACGTGCCGTCCGGCGAGATAAAACGGCAGCGCCACCAGCCGCAGTGCGCCGGCGAAAACAAACGCGGTGCCCACGGAGGTTTCGGCGGACAATCCGATCAGAAGCACAAGCGCCGGCACGGTGAAACTGCCCCCGCCGATGCCGGTCAAGCCAACGGCTAGCGCAATCACCACACCGATCAGAAGATTCATCCGTCGGCCCGCTTGGACTCGGTATGAATTCCGCACTCCAGCTTTCGTCCGCCCCAACGGCCCGAGCGCGCGTCCGCCCCGAGTGAGGGAACGGCGGTGCACGGCTCGCACCCGATGCTGCGGTACCCGAAGTCATAGAGCGGCAGATACTCGATTTGGTTCTCCGCGGTGTACTTCCAGACTTGCTCCCAAGTCCAGGCCGCCAGAGGACTTACTTTCAGGAGCTTCTTGCCGCTGGGAAGCTCGTGATGCTCGAGCACTTTGAGATTCCTGCGCGTAGGCGACTGCTCGCGGCGTAGTCCCGTGAACCACACGTCGAAGTTTTCGAGCGCGGCGAAAAGCGGCTCGACCTTTCGCAGATGGCAGCAGCGGCCGGGATCGGTCTGGTTCAGGATTCCAAACTGCGCTTCCTGGTCGGCCACCGATTGCTTGGCCGTAAGATTGTGAAGATTTAAATTCCATGCCTTCACCATGCGGTCCCGATAGGCGTATGTCTCCGGGAAGTGGTAGCCGGTATCGAGAAACAGCACGGGAACTTGCGGCAATCGCTGGCGCAGAAGGTCGAGCACGATCATGTCTTCTGCTTGGAAGCTGCAGGTTAGGCAAAGAGCGCCTCGCGACCCCGCCGATGGGTGCTCCGCCAGCAGCCGCTCGATGATCGCCTCGACGG
The DNA here is from genome assembly GCA_030037525.1 of Candidatus Acidiferrales bacterium. Lineage (GTDB taxonomy): Bacteria > Acidobacteriota > Terriglobia > Acidiferrales > UBA7541 > Palsa-295. The sequence continues at coordinate 19,441 of JASHRC010000214.1, forward strand.
AGAGCTTTTCGAGTTCCTCCGCCTGCGCGGGCGCCCTGGTCATTTGCTTTTCCCCGAATCGGAGTATTGATCCCGCCACTTCCGCAGGATCTCGATGATTTTTCTGGCCGCTTCTTCGTCAGTAAGGTCGTCGATCTGCACGTTGAAAAACGAATCGGGACCAAAGATGGCGCGAACGATCTGCTTTTGATCGGTGCCGTCATCGAGTGGCGAGAAAATCGTGATGTGCCCGGAGGAGCGGTACGCCTTGGCAACCGTGGCGAGTTCGTGCGCCAGAAAATCGTTCGGCCCCGCCAGCTGTACGTGCCACCCTTCCTCAAACAGAATGCGCTCGACCAGCTCGGCCACGTGCGGCCGCCCTTTGAGCCAGATGGCCGCCGAAGGATGGCCGTAGCGCAGCAGCCTCTCTTCCCGGGTCGTTCTTCTGCGGTGCGCCCGCGCGGCCAGGGTATGTTCGATGGCCCTTTCGATCATTCCCGCGCCGACGGTCGCATTCCTCAGCGGATCAATCAGGATGAAACTGCCGGTGGTGCGGTTCAGCCGGTAGGGATCAAAAAATAGCGGCAGCGTGGTCTTCACGTCGACCGCGGCGATTTCGTTCATGTCCAGCTTGGTGGCCCCCACATGCTCGAGCGTGTTGATGTCCACGCGATAACGGATCTGGCTCACCCGCGCGCGGACGGTCCGTGTGGTGTGCTTCAGCAAGTAAATTTTGTGCGGATCGAGCGGCTCGGCATGCATCCAGATGAGCATGGCAGAAAGCTCGTTGCCGACCGTCGCCGGCTGCTGCTCGCTTACCAGCATGTCGCCGCGGCTCAAATCAATCTCATCGGCCAGCGTGAGCGTGACTGAACCTCCCGACGCGGCCGATTCCATTTCCGCCTCAAAGGACACCAGCGATTGAATTTTTGTTTTCACGCGCGACGGCAGGGCTACCACCGGCATTCCCGGGCGAATTTCGCCGGAGGCAACCTGCCCCGCGAATCCGCGAAAGCTAGCGTCGGGGCGAATCACGTACTGCACCGGAAACCGCAGCGGCGCGTGGGACGACTCGCCGCCGACCGGAATCGTTTCCAGATATTCCAGCAGCGCGGGCCCTTCGAACCAGGGCATGCGCTTGCTGCGCCGCACCACGTTGTCGCCTTCGAGCGCGCTCACTGGCACGGCATACACGGAGCGAATCCCCAACTGGTCTGCAAACCGGCGGAAGTCGTCGGAAATTCGTTCGAACACTTCCTGGGAAAACGCCACCACATCCATTTTGTTCACAGCGGCGACGATGTGCTGGACACCCAACAGATGCGCGATGTAGGTGTGGCGTCGTGACTGCCGCAGCACGCCCTTGGTTGCATCCATCAAAACGACCGCAGCTTCGGCGGTCGATGCACCGGTGGCCATATTGCGAGTGTACTGCTCGTGACCCGGCGTATCGGCGATGATGAATTTGCGCTGGGGAGTTGCGAAATAGCGGTAGGCCACGTCAATCGTGATTCCCTGCTCGCGTTCGGCGCGCAGCCCGTCGGTCAGCAGCGAAAAATCGATCGGGCCAGTCGAGCGATTGATCTTGCTTTTTGCCACCGACGACAGCTGATCTTCGAACACCGATTGGCTGTCGTAGAGCAACCGTCCGATCAGCGTCGATTTGCCGTCATCGACGCTGCCCGCAGTCGAAAAGCGCAACAACTCGGAATTGCGCCGGAGCGAACCCGCGATTCCCGTGGTGCGAGCGGCGACCGATGGCCGAGGCCCCAATTCGGTCGTCGACGACAGCGCTGCCGCAGCCTGCGGGGGCTCAGGTGTCCTTGCGGACATCAGAAATATCCCTCGCGCTTTTTGATCTCCATCGAGCCTTCCTCGTCATGATCAATGACGCGGTTTTCCCGTTCTGACCGCCGGAACGAGATCATCTCCTCAATGATCTTCGGCACGGTGTCGGCATCGGAGCGAATTGCGCCGGTGCACGGCACGCATCCGAGTGAGCGCATCCGGCACTTCAACATTTGGGTCCTCTCGCCGGGCAACAGACGAACGCCGTTCTGCGGCAGGATGAGGCTGGTGCCGCGTACGACGACTTCGCGTTCCTTGGCGAAATAGAGAGGCACAATCGGAATTTTTTCCTCGTGAATGTAGAGCCAGACATCCAGCTCCGTCCAATTGGAAAGCGGAAAGACGCGAATACTCTCGCCCTTGTGATGGCGCCCGTTGTACAGGCTCCACAGCTCGGGCCGCTGACTCTTGGGATCCCACTGCCCGAGTGCATCCCGGAAGGAATAGACCCGCTCTTTGGCGCGAGACTTCTCCTCATCGCGCCGCGCGCCGCCAAACGCCGCATCAAACCCACCTTCGGCCAAGGCGTCGAGAAGTGACCGCGTTTTCAGCAGCCCGCAGCACTTCTGCGTTCCCAGCGTGTAGGGATTTGCGCCCTCATCGAGCGCTTTCTGATTCTTGTGCACGACGAGCTCGGCCCCCACATGCCTGGCATACCAGTCGCGAAACTCGATCATCTCGGGAAACTTGTAGCTGGTGTCGACGTGCAGCAGCGGAAACGGAATCTTGCCCGGATAAAACGCCTTCTGTGCCAGACGCAGCATGCAGGAAGAATCTTTGCCGATCGAGTACAGCATTACCGGATGTGCAAACTCGGCTGCGGCTTCGCGCAAAATGAAAATGCTCTCCGCCTCCAGCCTCTTCAGATGATCGAGCCGGCTGGGTACGTCGGGCGCCGCTTCCTCGGGTTGGACACCGATCATAAATTCCCTTCCTCTGCCAGGCCCCTTTTAGGCTCAGCCCCCGGGTGATCCTGGTTGGCCATAACAAAAAACCCGCCTCCCGGATTTGATTCCTCCGAGGGCGGGGCGACTCAAGCCTTACTTTTTCTTGCGTTTACCCGGTGAATCCCAGCGCCCTCGGCAGCGCGCACACACACGCGCCACGACAACACCTACAAGGGGCGCAAGGGTAAACTCGCTTCTCCATGCCTCGAAAACAGTGTAGTGGCCCGACCTGCTCCTGTCAACGCGACTCTGGGCGACCTTGCCCAGCTCTACATCTGTTGACGTCGCGGTCGAACTACGCTAGAAACATCCATCCTCATGAGTCCAACTCGAAATCTCAGGCTCCTGACCCCGCGCGACGCTGCCAAGGTCCTCGGCATCAGCTATCCCACTCTGAAGCAGTGGATCTACAAAAAGAAGCTGTCCACGGTGAAGACCGCCGGCGGCCACCATCGCATCCCCGAATCCGAATTGGACAAATTCCTGCACCTCCACTCCGAGCGCCTGCCCGTCGAGGAGCGCCGCGCCCATTTTCGCCAGATCAGCGGACGTAACCAGCTCGTCGGCCGCGTCACCGAAGTCAAAGTCGACGGTCTCATGGCCCAGGTCACGCTCTCGATCGGCGGCCAAAGGATCACCTCCATCATCACCTCCGACGCGGTTCGCGAGTTGCGCCTGAAAGTCGGCGACAAAGCTGCCGCCCTCGTTAAGTCGACCGAAGTCATGATCGTGCGCGTCTAGGTTCGTTGGCTCTTAGCCGCCCCTTCGGCAAAGGCTGACGCGCCGTCGGTCAGCAAAGCTGTGGGCCAAGAATACAAAATGG
>JASHRC010000215.1 GCA_030037525.1 Candidatus Acidiferrales bacterium
TGAGACGTTCCTAGAGCACCACCGTTTGGAGTACGAACATGGCGACTAAGGAACCGCACCCGGAAAAATCGCCCACCGATCGTGGCTTGGGCTACGAGCCGCGCGATGCCAGTATCAAGGGACTCCTCCAGTTCGCCTTCTGGATGGCCGTCGTCTTGGCGGTCACGCTGTTTGCCATGAGGGGCCTGTTTGATTACATCAAAAAAGCCGAGCCGCTCGGCCCGACCTCCTCTCCGCTCGTCAAAGAGGGAGAGCGCGTGCTTCCTCCAAGTCCTCGTCTGCAGGTTTATCCTCACCAGGAGCTGATGGACTACTGCGCCAAGCAGCAGAAGGACGTCAACTCCTATGGCTGGGTAAACGAGCAAGTCGGCGTGGTTCACATTCCCGTTGAGCGAGCCATGGACCTGATCCTGGCCAGAGGTCTGCCGACGCGTGCTCCGAACGAAGCACCTCCCGGCGCACCTACGGTTCGGGCGCCCATGGTCGCTGGCGGAACCGATTTGGAAGGGCAATGCGGGTATCTCACCGAACCCCAGCCGACCGCCCAAAGCGAAAGCGCGGAATTGAAGTAGAGGAGAAAGCGTCTCGATGGAGAAAGTGGCAACCAAACGAAGCACGTGGCTGCTGGCCACGGCGCTCGGTCTCGCCTCGCTTGCTCATCCCGGCGTGAGCGCGGCACAATTCACCGATCCGGAACAAACCATCGGCGTGCGCCCCGAACTGCTCAAGCAGGTGGGCGTCGATCAGAAGCTCAACAGCTCGATTCCACTGGATCTCATCTTTCGCGATGAGCACGGCAACACCGTAACGCTCGGCGAATATTTCCACGGGAAGCCCGTCATACTCACACTGGTCTATTACAACTGCCCCATGCTTTGCACCCAGGTGCTCAACGGACTCGATCGGAGCCTCGAGCAGATCCCCTTGACGATGGGACGAGATTTCAACGTTGTAACGGTCAGCATTGATCCGACCGACCAACCGCCGCTGGCGGAAGCCAAGCAGGCGGTATACCTCGGGATGTACAACCGGCCCAGCGCCGGGCAGGGCTGGCATTTCCTGACCGGCCAGCAGTCCCAGATCCAGCAATTGGCGGCGGCGGTCGGCTTCCGTTATGCGTACGATCCCGATTCGAAGCAGTATGCCCATGCCAGCGTGGTCATGGTGCTCACGCCGGAAGGACGACTCTCGCGCTATTTCTACGGCGTCACCTATCCGGCGCTCGATATGCGCCTGGGGCTGGTCGATGCCTCGAGAGGAAAAATCGGATCCCCGGTCGACGAGGTTTTGCTGTTTTGCTACCACTACGACCCGCACACCGGGAAATACGGCCTGCTCATTTCGCGAGTGATTCAGCTCGCCGGGATTCTGACGGTCCTGGTCGGCGGAATTTCGCTCCTCCTGCTGTTCCGCAGCGAGCACTACTCGCTTCAAGGGAAAAAAGCGTGACCCGGGTTTCTAAAGGACTGTGATGAAAGTTCTCCTACAACCTGTCATCGGTATTCTAGCGATGAACGTGCCTTTCCAGCCTCCGGCGGCCTCTACGATCGCCGAAGGGGTGGACCGGCTGTATCTGGTTCTTTCCGGCATCACGGTGTTTTTTTCGGTCCTGATTTTCTCGATCATTTTCGTCTTCATGGTCAAGTACCGGCGCAGGAAGGAGGACGAAATCCCCGTCGCCACGCACACGCCTCTCCTTGTGGAGCTCGCCTGGACGATCATCCCTTCTCTGATTTGCGCGGTCCTGTTCGTCTGGACTGCGGCGATCTATGTTCAGAACGGCCGGCCCCCTCGGTCCTCGATCGAGGTCTTCGTCATCGGCAAGCAGTGGATGTGGCATCTGCAGCATCCCGAGGGTCCGCGCGAGATCAACGAGCTTCACGTGCCCGTGGGCGTGCCGATCAAATTGACCATGACTTCGCAGGATGTCATCCACGACTTCTACGTTCCGGCATTCCGCGTGAAAAAGGACGTGCTGCCCGGCCGCTTTACCTCGCTGTGGTTTGAAGCCACCGAGACCGGAACGTATCATCTTTTCTGTGCGCAATACTGCGGCACCAACCATTCCGAGATGATCGGGTGGATCTATGTGATGTCTTCGAGCGATTACGCCAATTGGCTGGCCGGAGGCGAGAAATCCGAGTCGCTGGCCCAGCTGGGCGAGCGCCTGTTTAGCCAGTACGGCTGCGACAATTGTCACGCCTCGGAAAGCAACGCGCGGGCCCCTTCGCTCGTCGGCGTCTACGGCAGGCCCCAGAAATTCGCTACGGGCGAGACCCGCGTGGTGGACGAGTCGCTGATCCAGCAGGCGATTCTGACTCCCAACTCCGTCCGCCTGCCGAATTATCAGCCGCTCATGCCCACCTATCAGGGGCAGATTGACCAAGAACAGATGCTCGAGCTGATCGCCTACATCAAGTCGCTGGGCTCGGAAGAAAGGAAGGGTCAATGAGTACGGAAGCCCCGGCGGAGCCTGCCGTCAATTATTTGAACGCTAGCTACGGCATCAAATCCTGGCTGCTGACGCTCGACCACAAGCGCATCGGCCTGCTCTACCTAGCCACGATCACGCTGATGTTTGTGGTGGGCGGCCTGGCGGCCACGCTGATGCGCTTGCATCTGGTCGAGCCGCAGGGCGCGCTGTTTGAGCCGGAAACCTACAACAAGATGTTTTCGAGCCACGGGATCATCATGGTGTTTTTCTTCCTGATCCCTTCCATTCCGGCGACGCTCGGCAATTTCTGCATCCCCTTGATGATCGGCGCTCGGGACGTGGCTTTTCCGAGATTGAACCTGATGAGCTGGTACCTCTTCGTGACCGGATGCGCCTTCGTCCTGTATGACACGATCTCGGGCGGCGTCGATACCGGCTGGACGTTTTATCCGCCCTACAGCAGCCTGTATGCCCAATCGCATGTGGTCGCCGCGGCGCTGGGCATATTCATCGCCGGGTTCTCCTCGATTCTTACCGGCCTGAATTTCATCGTCACCATTCACAAAATGCGCGCCCCCGGCATGACCTGGTTCCGGCTGCCTCTGTTCATCTGGGCGCTGTACGCGACGAGCTTGATTTTCGTGCTGGGCACCCCGGTCATCGCCGTCACCGTTTTCCTGCTGGGACTCGAGCGGCTTCTGCACGTCGGCATTTTCGATCCGGCCGTGGGCGGCGATCCCCTGCTCTTCCAGCATATGTTTTGGTTCTACTCGCACCCGGCCGTCTACATCATGATCCTTCCGGGCATGGGTGTGATCAGCGAACTGATCACTGCCTTCTCGCGGAAGAAAATCTTCGGATACAGCTTCGTGGCGTTTTCCAGCCTTTCGATCGCCGTGATCAGCTTCATTGTCTGGGGCCACCACATGTTCGTCACCGGCCAGGCGCTGTACGCCGGACTGGTCTTTTCCGTGCTGAGCTTCCTGGTGGCTATCCCGTCGGCCGTAAAAGTTTTCAACTGGACGGCCACCCTGTATCGCGGTTCGATCTCCTACGAGGCGCCGATGCTGTACGCCCTCGGGTTCATCGGCCTTTTCACCATCGGCGGGTTGACCGGCCTGTTCCTGGCCTCGCTTGCGACCGACGTGCATCTGAACGGCACCTATTTCATCGTCGCGCATTTCCACTACATCATGGTGGGCGGCGCGGTGATGGCCTATCTCGGAGGAATCCATTTCTGGTGGCCGAAGATCTGCGGGCGTCTCTATCCGGACATGTGGGCGCGCATCTCCGCCGCCATCATCTTTATTGGATTCAACCTGACCTTCTTTCCGCAGTTCATGCTCGGCTATCTGGGCATGCCGCGGCGCTACGCGGTCTACGCCCCGGAGTTTCAAGTGCTCAACGTGCTGTCCTCGGCGGGCGCTTCGATTCTGGGCATCGGCTATGTGATTCCGCTCGTCTACTTGATCTGGTCGATGCGCTACGGCCCGATCGCCGGCCCGAATCCGTGGAAGGCGAAGGGGCTTGAATGGACCATCCCCTCTCCTCCCCCGACCGAGAACTTCGAGGAGATTCCCATCGTAACCGAAGACGCTTACAACTATCCGGCGATCGAGCCGCACGCGTATCCCGATTCCCAGGGGGTGGCGAGTGTCTGAAATGGCCGCCACCCACCCCGCGCACCCTCCCGGGTTCGCGCATCAATTCGAGACGGTCGAACAGCAGCGCGATGCCGGGCATCTCGGGATGTGGATCTTCCTGGCCACCGAGATCCTGTTCTTCGGCGGCATGTTCACCGCCTACACCGTCTACCGTTCGCTGCATCTGCAGGAATTCATTCGGGGAAGCCACGAACTCCTCGTGAAGTTCGGTGCCACGAACACGGCCGTGCTGATCTGCAGCAGCTTGACCATGGCTTTGGCGATCCGCTCGGCCCAGACCGGCAAATCCAGAGGAACCGTTATTTCCTGGCTGCTCTTGACCTGGGTGCTCGGCGCGGCGTTCCTGGCCATCAAGCTTCGCTATGAATGGTATCGCGACTGGGTGGAGGGCCTGATTCCGGGAGTGAGCTGGATGGGTGGCGGAGGGCACACCCCGGGTGTCAAGATGTTCATGTGCTTCTATTTCTTCATGACCGGCTTGCACGCGCTGCACATGGTGGCCGGGCTGGGCATACTCACCGTGCTGGTCGTCATGACGGCGCGCAAGCGCTTTTCGCCCAACTATTACGCGCCGCTTGAGATCAGCGGCCTTTACTGGCACTTCGTCGACATTGTCTGGATTTTCCTTTTCCCGCTGCTGTACTTGATCGGCGGGCGCTACCCAGGGAGCTGATCGCCCATGGTGGAACATCCCGAACAGGCGGCCGATTATCATCCGCCGCATATCGTCCCGGTCCCGATCTACGTGGCCGTGTTTGTGGCGCTCATCATTTTCACTGCGCTGACGACCGGGATCGCCTACATCGACCTCGGCAAATGGAATACGGTGGTTGCGCTGGTGATCGCGGTCTGCAAAATGGTGCTCGTCGTGCTCTTCTTCATGCACGTGAAATACTCGAAGGGCTTGACCCGCATCGTGATCCTGGGCGCGTTCTTCTGGCTCGGCATCATGATCACGCTGACATGCTCGGATGAGCTGACCCGCCACTGGGAAATCGTTCCGCAGGGCTGGAGCGCCGGCATGCACATTGCTCGCCAGCTGTTCTAATCCCTCTTGCTTCATCTCCGATTCAGCCGCGGTTAAGCGCATACCGGAAGCAGTCACCAGCGTCTCGCCCACTCCCCTCGAGCGATCCGAACTGCCCAGGAATTTCGCGGCCTAGGCCGAACTCACCGGAGTTGGCTGATCCTCCCTGTTGGGATAGTATGGGCGCCGAATGGATCGAGAACCCGCCGAATGAGTTCGGATCGACTAACCATGAGACGAGCGGAGCCATGCCAGAGGACCTGACACGAAGAGAATTATTTCTTGGCGCAGGCGGCTTGTTTGCGGCCGGATCACTGATGCCGGTTTCATCCACGTCGGCCGATCAGTCCACTCCCACCAGGGTTCCCGCGACAATCGTGGGCGGCAAGGTTGTCGAGCCGCGAAGGGAACTGCCGGTTTTGCAAAAGACAAGCATCCTGGTCGTGGGCGGCGGTCCGGCGGGGACGGCGGCCGCCTTTTCGGCCAAGAGGCTGGGCGTCGACGTCACTCTGGTGGAGAGGTACGGATATCTGGGAGGGCTCGCCACCGGCGGCCTGGTCCTGGGAATATTTCCGCTTTACGATCGGAATAACAAGCAGGTCATCTTCGGCATCGGCGAAGAGCTAATGAAGAAGCTGGACGTGCTCAAATACGGAATCATCGATCGGAACAAGCCGCCTGTGTACCCGACCATCGATGCCGAGGCCTTCAAATACGTGTTGGCCGATATGGTGCTCGATTCGGGCATAACCGCCTACCTGGATTGTTGGGGTGTCGATGCCATTGTGGATGGCAAAGGAGCCGTGCGCGGCGCCGT
>JASHRC010000216.1 GCA_030037525.1 Candidatus Acidiferrales bacterium
GGTTGCACATCGAATCGCTGCGCAATGATCTCGCGCCGTATTTCGTCGAGGAGATCCGGCAATACCTGGAGCGAACCTACGGCACGGCGGCGGTCCACGAGCAGGGGCTGCGCGTCAATACGACGCTCAATGTGGCCATACAGAAGGCGGCGGACCAGGCCGTGCGCGATGGACTGCATACCTACGACCGCCGGCACGGCTGGCGCGGGCATCTCCACAACATCCTCACCGAGAATTTGGGGACGCTCGACAAATATCAGAGCGACGACTGGAAAGGGCCGATCGAGAAGGGGGATTACGTCACCGGGCTGGTGACCGCGGCGCAGCCGACCTTCGCCTGGATTAAGGTCGGTCCCTATCGCGCCCTGCTTACGCCGCAGGATTTTGCCTGGACCGGGCACAAGGTGGTGACCGATCTCGTGAAGCCGGGTGACCTGGTGATCGTCGAGATCAAGGATATCGTGGGAACTTCGGTGCAGGTCGAGCTCGAGCAAGAACCCGCGGCGCAGGCGGCGCTCGTGGCGATCGACAACGCGACCGGCGAAGTCAAGGCTCTGGTCGGAGGGTACAGCTTCGAAGAGTCGAAATTTGATCGCGCCACGCAGGCCGTGCGCCAGACCGGCAGCTCGTTTAAGGTGTATGTCTACACCGAGGCGATCGAGCAAGGCCTTTCACCGTTCGACACCGTGGTGGACGAGCCGGTCAGCTACCCCAGCGGCGAAGGGATCTATACCCCGCACAACTATGACGACAAGTTCGAAGGACGCATCACTTTGCGTCGCGCGCTCGCCGATTCGAGGAACATTCCCGCGGTGCGGATTTTGGACAACGTGGGAATTGAGAATACCATCGGGCTTTGCCGCAAGTTCGGGATCTCCAGTCCCCTGCCGCCTTATTTGCCGCTGGCCTTGGGCGCAGCCGATCTGACCCCGATCGAGCACGTTTCGGCATTCAGCGTGTTTCCCGATGACGGCATTCACATCGAGCCGCACTTCATCAAGCGAGTGACCTCCTACGAAGGATCCGTGCTGGAGGAGGCGCGGCCAACCGTCACCGATGTGATTTCGCCCGACGTGGCGCGAATCATGGTGGCAATGCTTGAAGACGTCGTCGCATTCGGGACGGGCGTCCGCGCGAAGGAGCTGGGCCGGCCGTCAGCGGGCAAGACCGGCACAACGAACAATTTCACCGACGCCTGGTACATCGGCTTTACGCCGCAAATCACGGCGGGCGTGTGGGTGGGCAACGACGATCCGAGCCAGTCGCTCGGTAAGAAGGAAACCGGCGCGCGCGCCGCACTGCCGATCTGGCTTGAGTTCATGCAAGGCGCCGTCCAGGGCGTGCCGGTTGAGAATTTCGAGAACGTCGTGCCGCTTGAAAAAAAGGCCGCCGCACACTTGGTGGAGGTGGATACCCCCGATACTGCTCCTCCTGCCGACGCCGCCGAGCAGGGCCTGAACGAGACCGAGAACGACCAACCCCAGCGAGGGCCCGCGTCTAAGCCGGCCCCGGCCCCCGCTCCGGCACTGGCGAAGCCCGCTTCCGCTCCGCCGCCAGCCGCCGCTCATGTCAGCACGGCCGCCACAAATAATCCCGCGCAGTAGCTTCTTACTTAGGCCGAGCCGAAGGGGTCCCAACCGCCCGGCACCAGGCGCTTGTCGGTTTTGTCGACCAGGGTGACCTCCTTTGTGCGCACGATTTCGCCGATTTGGGTGAGGTCGCGAAAGCCTGGCGCTTGTCTGAGCCGTTTCTCCTTTCTTGGCGGGACGGTGAAAAGCAGCTCGTAATCCTCGCCGCCATCGAGCGCCAGCTTGAGGGGATCGAGGGCACTTGGACGGCGCCCGCCTGCTGGGATCTGAACGCAGGGGATGCGGTCGGCCCGGATGCGGGCTCCCACTCCGCTTGCCCTGCACAGCCTCCCGAGGTCGGTCGATAGCCCATCGGAGATGTCAATCATGGCGGAGGCGACCCCCTCCCGGGCCAGCCATGCTCCCAGCTCGATCCGAATCCTGGGGTACAAATGCGCTGTGAGCCGCGAACGCCCCCCGGATGCTCGCTTGATCATCCATAATCCAAGCTGTGCCGCCCCCAGCGTTCCGCTGACGTAGATTCGGTCTCCCGGACGCGCGCCGGAGCGTGTGATTGCCCGGCCAGGAGCGACCCGTCCGACCACGGTGATGCTGATGAAGATCCTCCGGCTTCTGGTCGTGTCGCCGCCAATGAGCGTCATGCCAAATCGCTGCGCCGCGCTCCGTAAGCCCTTAAGAAAGCGGTCAAGCCATGCACCCGTGCGGCTCAGCGGCAGAGCGAGGGTCAGCAGAAAAAATCGGGGCGTGGCGCCCATAGCGGCAAGATCGCTTGTCGCCCGCGCCAGTGCTTTGTAGCCAACCGAATCTGCAGGATGCGTATCCGCCAGAAAATGTACGCCTTCGAGCGAGGCGTCCGAGCTGAGCACCCAGTCGGCCTTACCGCTCGGTGGGACTACCGCGGCGTCATCGCCGATCCCGGGTCGCAGCTTCGCACCGCTGGCGGCGGAACGGAGCGCTCCGGTGATTCGGCCGATCAGTTGATCCTCGGGGGTCATCCTGTACTCTCGGACAGCTTGTGCCCCCAGGGTGGTTTCGGTAAACTTTCAACAGCCCTTGAATTATAGAGTCCCCCGGATTCAGAAGCGAGCACGAGGCAGAACAGGGTTGACGCCCGGAGTCGAAGTCAATACAATCGGCCGAGTTTCGGACCAGGGCTCTCGGTTCAAACTCAAGCGGTTCTGAGGGGTGCGGTAGGGCACGCGGGGCGTGCGTGTCTGAAGCCCACCCAAGCAGCGATCATTTTGGTTAAGAAAATGAAAGGCAGATCCTATACCTTTTTTATCGCCTCGAATGTCTCGGGCGCGATGAGACGTGTGCGCGTGCCCTCCTACGTGCTGCATCTGCTTGCCGTTCTTGCGGTTGTCGGCGGCTTTACGATCGCCGCGGGGATGGGCTCGTACTCCCGAATGCTCTGGAAGGCAGCCAGTTACAACTCACTGAGGCGAGAACAGGAATCGCTCAAGCAGCAGTACACACGCCTGCAGAACCAGGTCTCCGACACCAATCAGCGTTTGAACTCGCTGCAATCGCTGGCGGGCGAAGTCGCAATGGCCTACGGTATCACCCGCTTTAGCCAGACGCCGTTCGGACTGAACGATGGAAACCCAGTGGAGGATGAGGCCCAGTATCAGGTGTCGCTTAACGAATTCAACTACCTCGAGAAGAACGTGACTTTGGTTTCGATGGCGAGCGTCGGAATGAGGCTGCTGCCGGTAACGGATTTGAGCACCTTGGGGGTGTCCCCGGCGCTATGGCCGGTGGTCGGGCGGATCACCGGGGTGTTTGGCGAGCGGCTTGACCCGTTCAGCGGCGAGGGCGCGTTCCATTCCGGAGTGGATATCGCTTCTCGCTACGGGGACCCGATCCGGGCCACTGCCGACGGCATTGCCGAAACAGTCGAGCAGCGCGCAGGATATGGACGGCTGGTCATTATTGATCATGGGTTTGGCGTGACCACCTGGTACGGCCACCTTTCCGGCTTCAACATTCAGGCCGGGATGCGCGTGAAGGTGGGTGACGTGATCGGCTATGAAGGGGACAGCGGCCGTTCGACCGGCCCGCACTTGCACTACGAAGTGCGCATCTACAACACCCCCGTGAATCCCTGGCGTTACCTCCGCAATTTGTCTCCCACCGCGACAGTCACCTCAGACGGCGACTAGTTCGTTTTTTTAGAGAATCGGCCGGGACATTTCGTATTCGAGCAATGCCGGATCGTTCGGATACGGCTCGGTGTGTCCGGTGGGAGTGAATCCCAAGCGCTGGTAGAACCAGGTGGCGGGTTGGTTGTTGGACGTCACGTTGAGCGAGAGCGTTCGAGAGTGTCGTGAGCGGGCCCAGGTGATAACCCGGTCGACCAGCAGCCGGCCTACGCCGAGGCGGCGATGGCTGGGCGCCGTCCACATCGAGACCAGCTGCGCTCGGGCGGCATCATCCGGATGAAGGAATGAGCCCGCGATGCCGCACGCAATCGTGCCGTCGATCGCGAGCAAGACGGTGGAGCGGTGGTGCGTCCACGAGTCGGTCCATTCGGCGGTGCGCTCGATCCACTGGGCATCTGTCAGTTGCACCTCCCTCTCGTAGGTTGAGCCAAAGGCGCTGGGGGTGTCTCGGAGCGCGCGAAGACGAGTGGACTTGAACAGCAACGCAGTCGGACGCGTGATTGGCTCGATTACGATCATGGATCCCTTCAAATTATCTCAGAGTTTCGACAGAGCTCGGACGGGGAAGTTCGTGTTTAAGCGGAGGGAGCCGAGGCGGGAAGCCGAGCGGCGTGAGACTGGCGACGAATCCAAAAAGAGCCAATGGTTACCAGCACGGCAGGCATCAGAAATTTCAACCCATCGCGGAGCAAAGCCGCGGGCCCGGCCTGTTCGGGCGGTCCGACTCCGCAGCCACAGTCGATTTTCAAGCCGCGCAGATAAGCAGACGTAATGGCGATCATGAATCCGCAAAGAACCAGACTGGCAACGATCCCCGAGAAGCGGCGTCCGATGCCGCTCACCAGCCAGAATCCCAAAATGAGCTCGGCAAAGGGAAGCAGATGGGCCACGGTGTTTGCCGCTTGGGGCGAAAGAACCTGATAAGACTCCACCTCGATCGCGAAAAATGCAATGGAAGTTCGAATCGACGCCCAGGACCAGTCAAGGCCGGGGAGCGGTTTCATTTTTCCGTACGCCGCGGCCAAGAAAATCGACCCGACGATGATGCCACCGACAATCAAGAGCACTGGGACAAGTCTTCGGCGCTTCTGCGGGTCTCGAACGCAGAATGTGGCGACCAGGGCGGCGAGAACGAACCAGTAGCCGTAGGTGGCGACGAGCGTCAGGAGCCAACCGAGCCTGTTCATCGGAAGTTTCAGCTACTGGCCTAAGAGTGAATCGAAGAATTGCTTGAGTATCGGCCAGGAGACGACGCCCGATCCGGCGGGCAGCTTCTGGCGTTTGTTGGTAATCACATAGGTCGGCGTCGCTTGGACAGGCACCTTGTAGCCGATCTCGATGTCGTCGGCAACGGCGTAATCCAGCGCGCAGGGGCGAGGATCCTTTGCGAGCGGATTCGACCTGTCCGGGCTTGACTGCGGAGCCGGCGCGTCGCAGCTCTTGACGAGCGCTTCGACGCGCCTAAAATCCGCTGGAGGCATTGCGGCGGCGATGTATTTGGCAACATCACCATTGGCCTGCCAGGCCTCCTGGTTATCGTACAAAGCTGCCTCGGCTTCAGAGAATCTGCCGATCCGCGCGGCCGCATTCGCCCAGCGCGCAGCGATGCCCGAATATATGTGTGTTTGCAGAGGAAAATCGTGATGAACGAGGTAGACTTTGCCGCCGGTCACATAGTCGCTCGAAATCAAAGGTTTCAGCGTACCCTCATAAAAGCTTCGGCAGACCGGGCACTGATAGTCGGTGAATACATCCAGCCGGATGGGGGCGCTAGCAGAGCCGTAGCTCTTAACGATGGGGCTCTCGACAACGGGTCGGGGCAACGCGGTCTTTCGTGCGGCGGGTGAGCCCTGGGCACCATGGAGAAGCGCGAGAAAAACGGCCAGTACAAAGAGCGAAGAGATTCGCGATCCGAAGCGCGCGAGCGATCGATCGAATTGGTGATTCAACTGGTCCCCCATGAGTCGAGATGGACGATCCATTGTAGCGCGAATAAGATCGGATCGGCGGCACGCGTTTCGCCGCTCGAAACACACCGCCTGATCTTAGGGAGCGGTATCCTAGGCCCGTGGGGGCGGGTGCCGACTACAGATCGGGGCCCGATGATCTGCGGACCCCCCAGCCTCCTGGCGCGACCTGCTGAGCAAAGCCTTTATTTACCTAGGAATACAGACACACAACAAACTTGACAATAACACGCTCAATGTGTATTCTAGGCGCGTCTTAAGCGGCAGGAAGAGTCCGGCCGTGGCAGGACGACGATTGAGGAGCGGATTTTATGAGCAAGATTATCGGCATTGACCTGGGCACGACCAACTCGGTCGTCGCTGTGATGCAGGGTGGCGAACCTATCGTCATCCCCAATCAGGAGGGCGGGCGCACGACCCCGTCGGTCGTAGGCATCACCAAAGCCGGGGAGCGTCTGGTTGGCCAGGTGGCCAAGCGGCAGGCGATCACCAACCCGGAAAACACGGTGTATTCGATCAAGCGTTTTATGGGCCGTCGCTACGATGAAGTGGGCGACGAAATCAGGCGCGTTCCCTACAAGGTAGTGAGGGGGCCGCACGATGACGCGCGGGTCGAGATTTCCGGCAAGTCTTACAGCCCTCCGGAAATCTCCGCCATGATTCTGCAAAAGCTGAAGAACGCCGCGGAGGATTTTCTGGGCGAAAAGGTGACCAAGGCGGTCATCACGGTGCCAGCCTATTTTAACGATAGCCAGAGGCAGGCGACCAAGCAGGCGGGCGAAATCGCCGGGATGGAAGTACTGCGAATCATCAACGAGCCGACCGCGGCCGCGCTGGCCTACGGTCTCGACAAGAAGAACGAAGAGACGATTGCCGTCTACGACCTGGGTGGCGGCACGTTCGATATTTCGATCCTGGAAGTGGGCGAAGGCGTCGTGGAGGTCAAGTCCACCAATGGCGACACGCATCTGGGCGGCGACGACATCGACCAGCGCGTCGTGGACTGGCTGGTGGCGGAGTTCAAGCGCGACCAGGGCGTTGACGTGAGCAAAGACCGCATGGCCATTCAGCGGCTGAAGGAAGCGGCCGAAAAGGCCAAGATCGAGCTGTCGCAACTGCAGGAAACCGAGATTAACCTGCCGTTCTTGACCGCCGATGCTTCTGGGCCCAAGCACATGGCCGTGAAGCTCAGCCGGTCAAAGCTCGAGCAGCTGATGGAGGACCTGCTGCAGCGGACCGTCGGGCCGGTGAAGCAGGCTCTGGCGGATGCCGGCATTGGGCCGGAGAAGATCGACGAAGTCGTTTTAGTCGGTGGATCGACGCGCATTCCGCGAGTAGTCGACATCGTGAAAAACCTCTTCAATGGCAAAGAACCGCATAAGGGCGTGAACCCCGATGAAGTGGTGGCGGTCGGCGCAGCCATTCAAGGAGGCGTACTGGGCGGAGAGGTGAAGGACATCCTGCTGCTGGACGTGACGCCACTTTCCCTGGGCGTGGAGACACTGGGCGGCGTGATGACGGCGCTGATCCCGCGCAACACGACCATTCCGACGCGCAAGTCGGAGATCTTCTCGACGGCGGCGGACAGCCAGACGTCGGTGGAAATCCACGTGCTGCAAGGCGAGCGGCCCGTCGCGAGCGGCAACCGATCGCTCGGGAGATTCCATCTGATCGGAATTCCGCCGGCACCGCGCGGATTACCGCAGATCGAGGTAACGTTTGATATTGACGCCAACGGCATCTTGAATGTCTCCGCCAAGGACACGGCGACGAACAAAGAACAAAAGATCACCATCACGGCTTCGACCGGCTTGAGCAAGGACGAGGCCGAGCGCATGAGGAAGGAAGCTGAATCGCACGCGGCCGAGGACAAGCAGCGCCTGTCGGAGGTGGAGGCCAAGAACAAACTCGACAGCCTGATCTACCAGGGCGAGAAGCTCGTCAAGGAGAACCGCGAGAAGCTCAGCGAAGGCGACGTCAAAGCTGTCGAGGCGGCGATCGAAGATGCACGCCGGGGGCTGAACGAAGGCGGCGTGGATAGGCTGAACGGCGCATCCGATAGCCTCACCAAGGCGCTCCATCGGATCGGCGAATCGCTCTATAAGGCGCAGCAGGCTAGCGGCGCGGCTGCCGGAGGCCCCAGCGGGACGCCCGGCGGCGCAGCGGGCCAGGACTCCGGCCAGACTCGCGGCCAGGGCGATGTCGTCGACGCCGAGTTCGTCGATGTGGATGAATCGAAGAAGCCGAACTGAGCCTCGATCGAGCAAGAGCGAAACCCGTTTGGGGGAGCTCGGGAATGAGCGATATCCGGCGGGTCGGTCCGCCGCAGGCGGTACAGAAAGTTCGCGACCATTGCTACCTCATCCAGCTTTTGATTAGCGAGTCGCCCTCCGGCGATTGGCGTCGGCTCTTCTATGACGCGCAGCAGGAGGTCCCACCAGATTTTGCTCCGCGATCGATTGAAATTACCGGCACCTTT
>JASHRC010000217.1 GCA_030037525.1 Candidatus Acidiferrales bacterium
GCTCGAATCGCCGGCTGAGTTCTTCGGCAACTCCTTCGACCGACGCGCCAATCGGAGAAGACTTATAGATTTTGGCGTAGTCCTGGGTTTGAGCGGAGGCGATCGCGCCAGAAAGTGCTTCTCGCGAGATGGCCGGCGGAGCCGTGGCTCCCGCCTCGGCGCCGTTTCCGCCGGCCACACCGACGCCTCCCTCTACCGCAGCCCAGACTTGAACCTGGCTCTGTTCAAGTGCAGCTTCTTCGCGAACGCTCGGATGAACCATCAGGTTAGCGGCGTTGAACTGGTCCGAGGCGCCGGTCCAGCGGCCATGCTCGACGCAGAAGACATCCAGCGGCAGCGGAGCAGCGCCAGTGGGGACGATCCGATCCTTGCCGATGATGCGATCCTGCTTGCCTCCGGAAACAACTTCGCCAGCCAGAAGAACCACCGGCTTTTTGCCGCGATTTACGAGAACGAGCTGATTTACTTGGGGGCCAGTTGAAATCTCAGGCGGAATGCGCCCGTCGCGGGTTCGGCGCAGATACTCGCCCTGCTCAGAGATAACCACATCGCCGCGGGCAAGGGCTTCATCAAGCGTCTCGAAGTCGCTTGTATCTGCACTTTGAGGCGAGACGACGAGAAAAATCGTGAGGTTGCGGTAGCTAACCGCCGAGCCGACCCGCCAGTTGGGCGTCGTTGGTACCGGAACCCCGGTGGACGCGCTGGCGATCGAGACGAAATGCGTTATCCCAATTCCGCAGGCAACTAAAGCGGCTGCTGCCACAATCGAGAGAACCGTCCGCAGTTTCGGTTGCATAGATCCTCCTTCGCAGCACCGGACCCGGCACCAGCGGCATCTGGTGCTCGCACTCCTTGGAACGACTGACATAGCGTTCCTTGCAGGTTTTCTTCAGAGAGATATAGACACCGGACCACCGGAGTGGGAGCCCCGGCCCAGGCGTGGCTTCGGAGCGATCTGCGGTTCTGCGGGCTTCTCGGAGGTGGAGGTGCGGCTCAGAGCCGCTCGTGGTCTTTCAGGGCCTTCTCGCGTTTCTTGCGTTCTTCCTCTTCCTGGCGCTCGAATTCAGCCATTTCTTCTTCCGTCATCTGGTAATCCTCGCGAGAGGCAAACATTCTGGGGTGACGGGTATTGCGTGAGAAACGTGAATCTCTGCGGATGGGCTTGCGAACACCGAAGCCGCCGATACTGCGAATCGGTTCGGCGATGGCGCCTGCCTCGACCAGCAGTTCGCTCACCTTTTCGAGGAAATCGTTCAGATGGTAGGGAATCAGTGAGTACGGGAGACCTTCGTGTTCCAGCAGTGGCTGGATCTGCCGGGCGGTGCCAACCGGTATGAGGAACAGCGAACGAAAGCTCCTGGGAGGCGATTCCGCGCCCTCTTGTGGCGGCGCGTTGGTCTCGGACAGTTCTTTGAGGATGGCAAACAACGGCCCGTGGAAATCCGCCAGAGCAGTATTGACGATCGCCAGGTTCCAGTTGCCGCTCGCGAGTTCAGCCAGCGCGTGAGCCTCTCCCTGTACGATACGGACCCGCCAGCCTTCGGAATCGAGGACGCTTTTAAGCGCGCGCTGGTTCGTGGCATCGTCATCAACGATCAGGATTCCGACTTCAGACACAACTGGGCCCCCAGCAAGACTGATTCAGTATATCGGCAGGAGCTCAAGATGGCCCGATCATCTCCTGCCGATTTCCAGACGGGAGGTTGTACGGGTGAACAGGCGAAACCCAGGAGAACATTCTCGTCGATGGCTTTTTTTGGATAGATCGACAGGATGTTGCAGATTCACCACGCCGGATTCACTCAAGAAAGCAGAGGCTTTCTTCTTTAGTGGCGCTGGGGAGAATAAGGTGAAAAAGGCGGAATCGGTGCCTTGCTGTGGTAGATCAATCCGGCTATCATCTGAGCGAGAGTGGGACGCCAAGATTGAAGCTTCACGCGCACGCATTCAAGATCCCCAGATAAGCGCTATTCGCGAGAATCTCGCCGATTACCGCCCATCGCGATGGGTCGCGCTGGCGGCCGTCTTTCTCCTCGGGTTCGCTTTAAGAATTGCCTACATCAATCAGGAAAGCGTTGGCCAGGACGAGTCCTTCTCCATGAGGGTGAGCGCGTGGCCGCCGCGCGAAATAGTCCGCGCGCTGGTGGCGGATTTTGTTCACCCTCCACTGCATTACTTTCTGCTTCATGGATGGTTCAAGCTGTTCGGATTCGGCATCATCCAGGCCCGCGTGCTATCGGTGCTATTCGGTGCCCTCTCCGTCGTTCTCCTCTACATATTTGCCGAGTACTTGTTTGATCTTCGCACGGCACTATACGCCTCGCTGCTGATGGCCGTATCGCAGCTCGGCATCCGGCTCGGGCAGGAACCGCGCCCGTATGCCCAATTGCACTTCCTAGGAGTGGCTAGTTGTTATCTCTTTATGCGCGCCTTGCGCGAAAGACGAGCGCTCTACTGGTGGGGCTTCGTCGCATCAAGCATCCTGATGCTTTACACCCACTACTATGGCGTGTTCGTGATTGCCTCGCTGGCTATCTTTGCTACGATCCGCAGGAGGCGGTACGAACTTCGCCGCGCGTGGATCCTGGGTGGTGTGGGCTTGGCGGTGGCCGCCTACGTTCCCTGGCTGGCGAGCGGCGTGCTTCGGGCAGCCGCCAACGCTCCCAAGACCTTCTCGGGAACAGCGGCTTCGTGGCATGCGGTCCATTGGTTCACAGTCCTGGCGGCCGTGAATTCTTTCAACAACGGGAAACCCTTGGGGCTGCTGGCGAGCTCGCCTTGGTGGACATACGTCATTGGAAGCCTGCTGTTCGGCGTACCTGCACTGCTTGCGATCAAGAACGCGCTGTTCGCGAACCCCCGGTCGGACGCTTCAGTTGCGATAGCGAAAAGCACACAGGTGGAACTCGAACGACAGGGTGTGGAGATCGCGACGATCCTCTGGTTGTTTCCGCTTTGTGTCATCATCGGATTGGGCTTTGGGCTACACGTTCAATACGACGTGAAATACGTGTCTTTTTGCCTCGCTCCTTATTACCTTCTCGTAGCGCGCGGAATCGCGGGGCTGCCCTCGAACGCGCTGCGTTGGTGCCTGCTGGCGCTCATTATGGTTTATAGCGGCAACTCTCTCCGGGCCAACTACTTCATGCAATCAAACGCGGACTGGCGAGACGCTTTCGTATACGTAGAAGGCCATCGCCGGGAAGGAGACTGCGGCGTCTTTCTTCCGCGTTTCTTCGACTCCCCGCCCCAATGGACAATTACCCAGGGAAATCGCCCATCTCCCTTTCGAGTGATCCCTGTGGAGGGTCTCGCCGCGGGGTTAGCCGGTTGCGACAGGGTTTGGGCAGTGTCGTGGTCGGTGGCGGATGCGGCCTGGTGGTGGCAGCAGGCAGAGATTGACGGCCGCCCGTTGGAAGTGATGGACGTGAAGATCGATGAGCAGCGTTATTTGGGGGTGCATGTCAGCCTCTACTCGCGGCGGAATCGGTAGGAGTTCGGATTTCACATTTGGGGCGAGATGCAGCGGAGTGTGGCATCCCCGGCGGTTTTCTCCATGATGATGCTGGCAATGGTGACCGGAGCCGAGCTCGCTAACAACCCCTGGTGATGTTCCCTCAGAAGGTGAAAATACGGCTTGAGGAAGCCCCCGGTCTAAACTATCTGTTTTAGACTCAACGTTGCAGGGCTCGCGGACTACCATATGCAAGCAGAGGGAACAAAATAGTAACCCATTTCCTGTGACCCTCGGAGTCGATCGGCTCCCACCCTCGATGACAAACTAAGTTCTTTATTTTCAGAGATAATTGGGTTTTCCATTGGACAGCCGTTTGCAGCTGCTTGCACCTGCTCCGCAAAGTTTGGCCAATTGGGGCTTGAACCCAAGCCCGCAGCGCCGGGGTGCTCCTCCTTGCGGTGCCATTGCCTTGGCGCGTTACCGGGTAAGAGAGGGTGGCTTCAGTCGCCGAGAGAAGGGACGCCTCGGCTGCAGCCAGGGAGAGAACATGAAGTTTGACATGATCCTGGTCCACGCGCCCTCTGTCTATGACTTTCGTCACCGCGACGACGTCCTGTTTGCTTATTTGAGCAATTCGGACAGCGTCCACGTAAGCCCGATCTTCGAGATGCCGCCTGTTGGCATTCTGGCAATCAATCAGCATTTGCAACGATGCGGTTTCACGTGCGAATTCTTTAACGTCGCTTCCCAGATGTTGCGGCACCCGGATTTCGACGTCGAACTCTTCTTCAAGAATGCTCCGGCGGACTTCTTGGGAATCGACCTCCACTGGCAACTGCACGCGCACGGGGCGCTCGAGTTGTTCAGGCTTTACAAAGAGATTCACCCCTCAGCCAAGACGGTGGTGGGCGGAATCGCTTCGACTTACTACCATCAGGAGTTGATCACTTACCCGCAAGTGGACTACGTGGTTCGGGGGTACGACACGCTGCTCCCGGTTGAGCTGTTGATGAAGGCAGGAAACTCCCCTGATCTCCTATCTCAAATTCCGAATCTAACCTGGAAATCCGACGGAGAAGTCCATATCAATCCGATGACGCATATCCCCCGCGTCTATTCGGCCGCTGTGGACTGGACCAAAGTAATCTCCAACGACCGAAAGGGGATGACCCCCTACAATCTGGTCATCCCTCAGGCTGGCTGCGAATACAACTGTCGATGGTGTGGAGGCAGCCGGTACTTTTTCTCCAAGTACATGGGGCTGGACAAAGGTGTGGCCCGAATACAGAAATCGGCAGAGGCGTTGCAGGCGGAACTGAGGACCATCGCGCAAGCTTCGCCCGGCGGCCAGACCGTGACCATGATCGATTTTTGGCATGAGTATCCGACCTTGTTCCAGTTGGCCACCGACGTCTTCCTGGACGACAAGATCGAGTGTGTACACTTCAGTCTGCATCGACTGCCCACCGTTGAGAAGGGCCGCATGATGGCGGCTCCGGCACGAGCGGTGATTGAGTTATCGCCCGATTCGCACGACCTGGAAGTAGCCAAGGCCAGCGGGCGGGGCAAGTATACGATGCAGGAGATGGAAGACTTCATCGACGCCCTTATCGACAACGTTTATTCCTTTGAAATCTACTTCATGCTCGGCCTTCCCAAGCAAACCGCAGCTAACATCATGGAGACAGTCGATTACTGCAGTCACCTCCTGAAAAAATACGAGGGGAAGCGCGTAACACCCTATGTCTGCCCTATGCTGCCCTTCCTCGATTCAGGGAGCGAAATTTACGACCATGCGGAAACTTGGGGCTACACCATCTTCCACCGTACGCTGGAGGATCACCGGCGCGCCCTGCTAAGTATGAATTGGAGGGATCGGCTCAACTATGAGACCCAATGGCTCTCGCGCGACGAGCTCGTCAACACCTCGTACCAAGCTGTCCGCGAACTGACCCTTATCAAGGAGAAGTACCGCATCCTGCCTAAAGGGATCGCCAGATCCATCGTCGAGCGCATCGACTCCACCCGCGGCTTTCTTAAGGAAATCGATCACTACCAGCAGATGCCCGACGGACCGAACAAGGAGATCGCGGGGATCGACATCAGGAAGAAGATACTTGCCTACAACCGCGATCAGTTCCGATCCAACCGAAGCCAGCAGCGGCCGCTCGATTTTGGTTTCTCGCGACAGCAGTGGTTCGACACGGAAGAGGCGTTCGACCAGGTGATGTCGGCGAGCCCTGTTGTGCGCAGGGATATGATCGTCGGTCTCGGTGATGTTGCGGCAGTTTGACAAGAGAAGAAGAACAGGAGAAGCAGCGATCATGAAACCGGATTTTGACATTGGGATTATCGGGGGCGGGCCGGCCGGGTCCTCAATTGCGGCCTACTTGGCCAAAGCCGGCGTCAGTTGCGTGGTTTTCGAGCGGGAACTGTTCCCTCGCCCCCACGTGGGTGAATCGCTCGTCCCTTCTTCCACCAGGGTGTTCAACGAACTTGGGTTTATCGATCAGAT
The DNA here is from genome assembly GCA_030037525.1 of Candidatus Acidiferrales bacterium. Taxonomy (GTDB): domain Bacteria; phylum Acidobacteriota; class Terriglobia; order Acidiferrales; family UBA7541; genus Palsa-295. The sequence continues at coordinate 5,973 of JASHRC010000217.1, forward strand.
GGAGGAGGCGAAGTTCCCCCACAAATACGGGGCCGTGTGGACCGCCAAGGACCAGGGCAAGGCTTACGTGCACGAGTTCACTGAAATCAGCCCTGATTGTCACGCCGAAGTTCGCTTCGAAGAACGCGAGCAGCCAGGAGTGAACAAGAACTATACCTACCATGTGGACCGAGGGAAGTTTGACCTTCTTCTCCTCCAGCATGCCCATAAGCTCGGCGCCATGGTCTATGAGGGTGTGAAAGTCGCCGCCGTGGACTTTTCTCCGGCGCAGCCCATCGTTCGATTCAAGATGGGCCATCAGGAAATGGGAGTCAGCGTCCGTATGGTGGTGGACGCCAGCGGGCGACAGACTTTTTTGGGCAATCAGCTCAAGCTCAAGGTCAACGATCCCATTTTCGATCAGTACGCCATCCATTCCTGGTTTGGGGGCTTCGATCGCAAAGCTCTCTCTAAATCCGATCTCCAGGGCGACTACATCTACATCCATTTTCTTCCCATGTCGAATAGCTGGATGTGGCAAATTCCCATCACCGAGGAAGTCACCAGCATCGGTGTGGTGACGCAAAAGAAAAACTTTGCCGGGTCCAAGCAGGACCGGGAGAGATTCTTCTGGGATTCGGTGGCCACCCGGCCGATTCTCGACGAGGCTTTGCGGAGATCGAATCGCCTTCGAAATTTCAAGGAGGAGGGCGACTACAGCTATGCCATGACCCAGATCTGCGGGGATCGCTTTTTGATGGTTGGCGATGCCGGGCGCTTCGTCGACCCGATATTTTCCACTGGCGTGAGCATCGCCCTTAACACTTCAAGGTTCGCACACCGCGACATTCTCCGCGCACTCGAGAGCAACAACTTCTCTCGGGAGAGCTTCAAGACATTTGAGACAACCATAAGCCGGGGCACAAAAAACTGGTACGACTTTATCCGCGTTTACTACCGTCTCAACGTGCTCTTCACGTTCTTTATCACCGACAAACGCTATCGGTACGACGTCCTGCAGCTCCTGCAGGGTGACGTCTACGATGAGGAACAGCCCCCGGTCCTGGCCAAGATGCAAGCCATGGTTTCGCAAGTGGAACAGAACCCCAAGCACGTCTGGCACGATCTTCTAAACGATCTGACGGCGGATGTCTTCTGTCCGCGGTTCTGACGACAGTCGAGAACACCGGGGAAAGGGACGCATCGCCCTCTTGGTCACGACCTTTGACATTGAGCGGGCGAGAAAGTGTAGAGGAACAGAGTAGAGGAGCAATGGCGACCCGTGCGATCGACGCTTTGTTCATTCCCTACTATCACGACGTAGACCGCTGGCACAACGACGCTAACGGAGATGGCCAGTTGCCGGCTGAAGCGCCCACCGTATCGGTGCGCACCGATGCTTCGCGCAAGGCCAGAATGATGGGGCAAGGCGTCCGGGTTGACGGAAAGTTGGTCGACTTCAGCCGTTTTCTGAGCTGGGTCCGCTATGGCTCCACAGCCGAGTACGAGCGCTACGACAGTTACACCTTGACTTTGCTGGCCGGGAGCTACTACCAGAGTTTCCTTCGCCGGCACGGCATCGACGTACACGTCGCCAATTCAGTCAGTCGGTACACGCTTCAGGAGTTAGGCCGGCAGTATGAGCCTCGCTTCATACTGCTTTCCACCACCTTGCTCCTGGAACATTTGCTGGTCCGCGAGGCGATTTCGAACATTCGCCGCATCTGGCCCGACGCTGTTGTTGTCCTGGGCGGCCTTTTCATGGTGGAGATTGAAAAGACCACTTCGCGCGAGGTGTTTCACAATATGCTTCGCGCCTACAACGCAGACGCCTATGTGATTTCACCCGGGGGAGAGGTGGCGCTTCTGGAGCTGCTCAAGAGGGGCTCGCGCAAGGGGCTTCTTAACGGGCCCAATCCGCCACGCACCTACATCGTGTCGGGCAACCGAGTTTATGAGCCTTCCGAGTGCGGTGATCCAGCCACCGACATGGCAGATAGCTACGTGCGGTGGAATAGCGTTGTTCCTGAGAACCATTATCTGTATCACACGGTGCACACCCGCACGGCGCGCAGTTGCGCCTTTAAGTGCGCGTTTTGCAACTTCCCCGTTAACCAAGGCCCTTTGACTCTCATGCCCATCGAGGCATTCGAACGGGAGCTTCAGGAACTCCGGGCCTGCGGCCGCGTCAAATCTCTGATTTTCACCGACGACACCTTCAACGTGCCTTTGCTGCGCTTCAAGGAGTTGTGCAAGGTCCTCGCCAAATACGACTTCGAGTGGTATTCGTTCTTCCGTGCTCAATATGCGGATGAGGGGACGGCCGAGCTGATGAAGGCGGCCCATTGCAAAGGGGTCTTTCTCGGGATCGAATCCGCCGACGATAAGATTCTCGAGAACATGAACAAACACGCTAAAACGCAGGTGATCAAGCGCGGAGTGGCGCAGTTGAAGAAACACGACATCCGCACCCACGCCAACTTCGTGATCGGCTTTCCCGGCGATACGGAGGAGACGAGTTGGAAGCTTGTGCCTTTCCTGGATGAATTGGAAATTGACTTCTTCCTGCTTTCTCCGTGGTATTACGTTCCCTCTACACCGATTCATCGAAGGAGAGAGGAGTTTGGACTGGAAGGCGCCTGGGACGATTGGAAGCATAACACCATGACCTCGACGGAAGCATTCGCACTGGCGGAGAAGTTGATCAAGGAGCCCAAGTACTCAGTTCACGCTCCCGACCTTTCATCCAACGAGTTCTGGTCAGAGATCATGCTCTACTGCAACGGTTTCACCAAGGACGAGTGTCGGCTCGCCTTCCAAGCCTACAACAGGTACATCGGTCAGGACGTTTCTGCAGCACAGGTCCAAGCCTCGCCGGAGTATGCGCCACTGCGCTCACTGTTGGTCAAACGGGAGATGCCCAAGCCGCAGAATTACTAAGGGACGGTAAACGAAGGAACCTGGCACCAAATGTCTGGAACACTGGCCGCAACTACCCCGATTATCCAAGCGCCCGCCCTGGACGTGCAGCTGGAGCGCGCGAAGCCGGACGTGCAGCGGTTTGTCATGTTGGCCTTGCCGCTGGCGCTTTTGCTCCTTGTCTTCAAGGTGTACCGGTTGGAGCAGCCGGCCTTTTTCAATTTGGCCTGCCTCGTTTTCGGCGGTTTCGCCGTTACTTACTGGCTGCCATTCCGTTTCAAAGAAAACTTCGTCATCCTGCTCTCCTTGGCCGGAGCGTTTATACTGCTTGATCCCAAGGTGGCCGCGCTCCTGGTAGCCACAGGCCTCGCGCTTTTCGGGATCATCCGAAGCGGCGTTGCTTTCCGTTGGCGTTTGTTGACTCTTCTGGCGATTGCCGCGGTTTTCGCCTACGGTCGCTCGACTGGCCGCTTCCCGATCTCCGGATCGTTTTGGCCCGTCTTTGGCGGCATCTTCACTTTGCGCATGATCATTTACCTCTACGACGTGAAGTATCAGACCACGCCGCCGCGACTAAAGGATTACCTGAGCTATTTCTTTATCCTTCCCAATTATTACTTCTCGCTGTTTCCGGTAATCGACTTTCAGACCATGCGCAAGAGCTTCTTCCAGCGCGACATTCACCCCGTCGCGCAACAGGGTATCTGGTGGATCTTTCGAGGCACGACGCATCTTCTCTTATACCGGGTGATCTACCAGATGCAGGCGGTGTTCTCGCCACCGAAGGTGTCGGTACAGGTGGCGGTAGTGGCTAAGATCATTCTCGCCTACCTGCTCTATATACGCGTGACCGGCCAGTTCCACATCATCGCCGGCATGCTACACCTTTTCGGCTACGACTTGCCGGAGACCAATCACCGCTATCTTTTGGCGCGCAGTATGAATGACTACTGGCGTCGCGGGAATATTTATTGGAAGAACTTCATGGTGAAGATCTGCTACTTGCCCGCTTATTTCAAGCTGCGGCGCGGAGGCGAACTTCGGGCGCAACTTCTGGCTATCGGGTGCGTTGTAGTCACCACATGGTTCCTGCATGCATATCAGTTCTTCTGGCTCCGCAACCAGTTCCTGGTGACCGCCAAAGATATCGTCTTCTGGTGCTTCTTGGGATCGATGATGCTTGTGAATACGTGGGTAGAGAGCAAGCAGAAGAAGCGTGCTCCCCAGACGGGATGGAAGGCCATGCTACGCCAGTCCTTGCAGGTTGCAGGGATGTTCTCTCTCATAGCCTTCTTCTGGTCCATGTGGAGTTCCGATAGTCTGACCGAGTGGGTCCACTTTTTGAGGAGTGGGAATATCTGACGGGCCTCGAGTCCGCAAAGAGAGGTAAAGCAGAGATGAACCAGATCAATGAAGAGCTGCGACAATATATCCTTTCCGAGTTCCTGCCGGGCGAGCAACCATCCAATCTGCGGGATGACACTCCTCTGACGACCAGCGGCATCGTGGATTCTGTAGGGCTGTTGCGGCTGGTCGGTTTCATCGAGGAACACTATGGCATCGTGGTGGAAGCTCACGATGCCAACGTCGCAAATTTCGATCGGATCGCGGACATGGCGGCTTTTATCGAGCGCAAGCGCGGGGCGGCGGCCTGATGGCTGAAGTTTCGGTTCATCTGTGCGGATATCTGGAAGCGAGCGCTCAGCGGTTCAGCGAGCGGGTAGCTGTCGTCGATACGGACGGTAGCACCTTGACCTACGGCGAGCTGAATGAGCGCGCCCAACGCATTGCGGGCTTTCTGGTCGCCGAGGGTTTGCGGCCGGGCGATCGGGTCGGGCTGGTGCAACCGAAGAATGCGGCTGGCCTGTGCGCAATCTTCGGCATCATGAAGGCGCGTGCCGCCTACGTTCCGGTCGATAGTACTGCTCCACCTGCGAGGATTCGCTCGATCCTGGAGGATTGCCAAGTGCGCGCCGTCTTTGCGGATTCGCGCTGCGCCGACTTGGCGCCCCGCGGTGCGATGGTGGTGGTGACGGGAGACGATTCCGCGGCATCCCGGAAACGCGGGTCTATGGCCCGGTTTCGAGCGCCGCAGTCGGCCGGTGACAATCAAAAGCGGGCTCGACGCGCGGGCACTCAAGTGGCCTGGCGGAATGTGCTGGAGCACGATCCGTGCGCGCTGGATTCGGCTTCCCGCAAGGCGGGCGACTTAGCCTACATCTTGTATACCTCGGGTTCCACCGGCCTTCCGAAAGGGGTGATGCTCAGCCACGCCAACGCCCGGAGCTTTGTGGAGTGGTGCTCCGCTGTCTTTAACCCCAACGAATACGATCGTTTCAGTAGCCACGCACCTTTTCACTTCGACCTGTCGATTCTCGACATTTACCTCTCGGTGAAGCACGGATCCACGCTGTTTCTGATCGCGGACGAGTTGGGCAAGAACCCTCGTGATCTCGCGGCTTTCATCACCTCCAACCGGCTGACGGTGTGGTATTCCACACCTTCGATTCTCAACTTACTGGCCGAATTCGGCGGCCTCAACCGATTCGACTCGAGTCATCTTCGGCTGGTCCTTTTTGCGGGCGAGGTGTTCCCGGTAAAACACTTAAGAAACCTGACACGCTTGTGGCCTTCTCCCGCCTATTTCAATCTTTACGGCCCTACAGAAACCAACGTCTGCACCTTTGCGCGGATTCCCCTGCCGGTTCCAGAGGAGCGCACCGAGCCTTACCCGATCGGCTGGCCATGCTCGCATTGCACGGCTCTGGTACTGGACGAGGCGGGTGAACCTGTCAGCCCTGGCGCGGAAGGAATGCTCTACATTGCCGGGCCCTCCGTATTCGACGGCTATTGGGGACGGCCGCAGGAAAGTGCCGGCAAGTTCCGCCAGAGCGAGGGACGCCGCTGGTACAACACGGGAGACGTGGTGAAGCAAGACCCGGCCGACGGGTTTATCTATATGGGCCGCAGGGACAGGATGGTGAAAAGAAGAGGTTACAGGATTGAGCTTGGTGACATCGAGAGCGCCTTGTACCGCCACGAGCGGGTACGCGAAGCGGCGGTGGTCGCGGTGCCGGACGTCGAGGCGGGAGTCAAGATCCTCGCCTATGTCGGAACCGCGCCCGGTTCCAAGCCCTCCATCGTCGATATGAAGGTTTTCTGCTCCCAGGCCCTTCCCTCATATATGAGTCCAGATGTCTTTATCTTTCGGGATGCTCTTCCCCGAACTTCAACGAACAAGGTGGACTATCAGGTTTTGACAGCGGCCTGGGCCGGTGTTTAAGCGATCGGCAAGATTCGAGGCGGAGAGACACAAAAAGCGATGAAACAGGATTTCAATCGAACCTTCGTCACCGTCGTGGTACTCCTCATAGGTCTGCTGCTCCTCGAACGCCTTCCCGATTTGATCAGGCGGGGCGACAGCCGCCGCCGCCTGGGGAAGATCGTCGACCAAATGCGCAACGGCGATTTGAATCGCGAGGATTTTGATGCCTTGGCCGCCAATTACTACGAAGGACTGCGCAACGACAGCACACCCACCGCCCTTCCTGTTGAGAAGGACGACATCCGTGTCACCAACGACTTCCTTCTTTACGGCTTCAAACCGAATTTGAAGAGACGCTACCCGGCGGGAATGAGGATCACCAACAGCCTAGCCATGCCAAATCGTGAGTACGGTTATGAGAAACCTCCGCATACACGGCGGATCGCTATAATCGGAGACTCGGTGTCGGTGGGGCCTTACGGGCACGACTACGGGGCCCTGTTGGAGGAACACCTCAATCAGGATTACGTCACGCCCGAGATTCAGCAGTTCCAAATCTTGAACTTCGCGGTGTACGGTTACGGGCTCGTGCAGGAGATGGATGTGGCACTGGAGAAGGCACCGAAATTCCACCCCGATGTTTATATGGTTACGTTGACGCAGTTGCTGGTCAATCAGGGTTGGAGCGGCCACATTATCAGGTTGATCTTGAACCGGTCCGATCTCAAATATGATTTTCTGCGGCAGGTCGTGGCGCAGGCGGGAATTCAGCCGACCGACCATCTGCGGGAAGTTTCAGACAAGCTCGCTCCCTACCGCCTGCAAATTGAGCGTTGGGCGCTGGAGCAGATCAGGGACCATGCCGCGGCAGAAGGGGCTCAAGTGGTCTTTCTCCTACTACCTGTTCCTATCGATTCAACGATCGTCAACGCCGAATTCAAGGAAATTGTGCCGACCATCGACGGTCTGGGTGTCCCGGTCATTAACCTTCGAGACGCCTTCGCCTCTTCTCGAAATCTCGCGGAACTCCAGGTGGACCCTGGTGTGGACATTCACCCGAACGCCCGGGCTCACGAGATTCTCTTCGAGAATCTCTACCGCAAGATCCAGGCCGATCCCCAGCTCAAGAACTGCATTGTAGGTACTTCAGGAGGCGAGAGGCAGGCGGCCAATCGGGAGTCGTCCGCTCTCTTGGTGGGTACACGACCATGAGCAACGCAGTTGTGACTTTAGCCATCCCCGAAACGACCGAACGAGAAGGGCGGCTGGCGCTGCCGGTTGCGGTGGGGCTGGGTGCCTTTATCTGGTTTGTACTCCTCTCCGGGTGGCTCGGAGTCAAGCCCGGCACGGTGATCACAGCGCGACAAAACGTGCTCTTCAACTCCGACACGGCCCTCTGGATCGCGCGTATGGCGGGCGCGCCAAGATTACACATGGAGGCAGCCCATCCCTTGGAAACGGCGATGTGGCGTCCGCCTATCCGCGCCTTGGGTCATTTGCTGAGCACGTTCTTGCCTGCTGATTACGCGGGAGTGCTGGCGGCCAGACTCTGGGTGGCCCTCATCGCGGGGCTGGGCGTTGGATTCCTCGCCCTTCTCGCTGTCCGGCTGGGAATCAAGCCTACAGAGTGCGCCTTACTTTTCATCATGTATTTTCTGTTCACTCAGAGCAGCACTGTGTGCCTTCCGGAGCACTTCGGCGTCTCGAATGGGCTGCTGACCATCACCTTCGTCGCTCCCTTGTTGACCGCGAGCCTTGCGGCCAGGATGGTCATGCTGGGGGGTTTTGCGGTCCTAAACGGAGGTACAACCTGTACCAATATCTTGTTTCCCCTCGGATCTGCGGTCCACTACTACTTTAAGTCGGTCCGCGTAAAATTGGCCCTCCTGGCGGCAGCTATTCCCTGCGTGGTTGTGGCTGGCTACGTTTTTTTCCGAAGAAGCTGGAGCGCCCATGCCCTCTGGATAGGGCATTACAACGTTAAAGTGGTACATCATCCCTGGTTGGCGATCCCGTACACAATCTATGCGTTAGTTTGTCCGGCGATTGGGCCGGTCCCCGAGGTTTTGCGGTGGCCAGGATGGGACATGGTCTCCTATGAGCCGGCGATGGAGCCGGTCCACCTCAGTGCTTACCTCGGCTTACCGGCCGTGGGTGCGTTGGCGTGGGTGGTTCTTCTCGTTCTCTGCGTCTCAAGAGCAGTTCGGGACGCGCGGACGCGGCCGGCCGTGTGGCTGCTACTGGGCTGGGTTCTGTTCAACGTGATCTTTCATAACATGTGGGGCGATGAGCTGATGCTGTACTCCCCGCACTGGTCGTGGGCGCTGATGGCACTAGTCGTGCTCGGAGCCCGCCACCTTCCGCGGAGATGGCTCGTCGCTTTGGTTCTTCCGCTCATGGTAAGCCAGGTGTACACGTTGCTGGCCATCCGGAGCGCATTGCAAACGATCGTCCGCTGAGAAGAGTTAACGATCCAGCCCTAGGGGACCTATCTCCACCGACGGATGCAGTAGCTGCACCATCCAGTGTGCTATCCGATTTAACTGCTTGCGGCGGCGCACTTTCTAGAAAATCACGTCCGCATGTCTGCGATCGTCGTCCCGCGGCCAGGTACTGAAGGCCTGCTCCAGAGCGTACACACACCTCCGAACACTCCCGCGACGGATCACCCAGTCGGCGACCACCTGATTGAGCGAGGAAGGGCGGATCTAATTTTGAAATTCCCGTTGACAGGCGAACAAAAAGCGAATAGATTGCGAAATGCGGCGAGGTTGCCAATGGCCAGTTATCCCATCCTTCCTCCGAGACCGGCTACGCTTAGGCGGCGTCAGCCTCGGACGAAGCAAACCAGTCTCGCTCTATTCCCGCCAGCCGCTCGCCACGGCAATCCTGAGCTCCTCGACGGTGCTTCCGCGCCCCCTCCGGTACCTGCCCGGAGTTGGAAGCCCGCGACGGAACTGGTTGGCATTGCGCGCCTCGCCGCTTCCTCCCCCCTCACCGAAGCCAAACGGGGAACCGAGTATTTCCTTTTGCCCGTCAAGTCCATCTTGAACGAATGCCATTCCGAACGAGTACCGTTCCGCTGGACGGTGAATCCTTATCGGGGGTGCGAGTTCGGCTGCAAATACTGCTATGCGCGCTACACGCACGAGTACATGGAGATCGACGGCACTGAATTCGAGTCCAAAATCTTGGTGAAGCAGAATGCGGGTCGCCTGGTCGAACGCGACCTCGCCCGGGAGCCCGTCTGGGGCGAGCACATTGCCATAGGAACGGCAACCGACCCTTATCAACCGGCGGAGCGGGAGTTTAGAGTCACCCGAGCAATTCTGGAAAAAATGGCGGAGCGGGAAGGTTTGAGCCTTTCGATCACCACCAAGTCAAACCAAGTGGTGCGCGATATGGATCTGCTGCGGCGAATCTCCGAACAGTCGGCGCTGACAATCCACATGACGGTCACCACGCTGCGGACGCGCTTGGCGCGCATGCTCGAGCCGCGCGCGCCGCGACCCGACCTGCGGCTGGGAGCCGTGCGACAGCTTCGGGACGCAGGAATTGCCGTTGGGGTCAACCTTATGCCCATCTTGCCCGGCTTGACCGATCGCGAAGATGATCTCGACGCGCTCGTTCGGGCCGCACGGGATGCGGGAGCGCAATGGATCGCCGCCAATGTGGTGTTCCTGATGCCAGCATCCTGGAGGTCCATGTTGGGATTCCTGGACGAAAAGTTCCCGCGCCTGGCGCGGCAATATCGCGAGTGGTTTAAGGGATACGGAGACGCGCCGGAGACCTATCGGAAAGAGATTTCCGAGCGCGTTGAGCGCCTGAGGTGCAAGTACGAGCTTCGATCGCGACCGATGAGACCGGAAACGGCGCGTTCCTGGCGCTCGCCGCAGCTGGAGTTCCGCCTGGGAGATTTCGGAGAGGGAGAGAAACCGTGCCGAATGGACGATCGGGCCGTCGCAAACGTGTCGCCAGAAGGATTGCTGGAATACAGATCGGTTTGAGCGAGGCCGTTGTGGCTGAGCGAGTGCGAGGAGTGAAATTAAAGACCGTGTCGAACGTTATAATGCTGTTCGCGCTCTTCTGCCTGGCCGCATTTGCGGCTGGGCGGCCGCCCGCTCCCGCCCCAAGACCGGCGGAGCGATCCTCGGCTGCCGATCAAGGGACAATAATCCGAGACGGTTCTTTGGCAGCCGCTCGAAGCGGAAAGCCGGCGCGCAGAGAATCAAGAAACGCGCGCGAACGAGGTCGACCGTTGGTCTGCTGTTTTGCGATCTGCAGCAGAAAAACGAGCAGTTGAAAGATATCGGAGTCCCGTAACGCCACAAGGCTCATCCGCGAGGCTCGCTCCCTTTGGAACGCCGCGAGGAACTGGGCTAACTGCCCATAGAGAGAGCGGGCCAGTAATTCTTGCGGGGGTCGTTCATAGTAGATGCCTGTTCCGAGCGTGCGATAGGTTTCCGCGAGCGCCTCGATGGCAGCGGCGGCCGTTCGGTCGTTGAGCTCCTTATTTTGGACTTGAAACTCCAAGATCGTCGTGGCCAGGCCGGTGAGCAGGTCCCAGTGCTCGTGCAGAAAATCCCGCCGCAGCTGCACATCGCGATACGGCAAATCTTCAACTGCGACCGGCTTGCGATGCTCGGCCTCGTAGCGGTGCGCCGCAACCAGGTGCGGACAATCGGCCGGACAATCGATCGTAACTTCCCGCTCCCGGCCGCAGCAAACCGGACAGATTTTTTCGCCCTTGGCGGGGCAGAAACGCTTGGGCGGACGCCTTTCGCAAATCGGACAGGGCATGTCGATTCCGGTGATTTCGCCAGCAGTCGCGTACCGAGACTACGGGAAGAGTGCTCTTGCTGGCAAGCGGCGCGAGCGGGCGCGCTCACCGGCTAGGGGCAGCGTTCGCTGCGGCCGGTTGCTTCTCGATCGCGGCGATTTCGCCGAGGATCGTCTCGACCACGTGCTCATCGCCAAATTTCGAATTGATCATCATGTTGTAGAGAGGACGATACGGCCAATCCTTGCCGAAATAGTGGCGGATGAAAGCGGCACGTTCCCGGTCCACTTCTTCAATCAGGCGAAGCGCCTCTCCCTCGGACTGGCCAATCGTTTTGAGCCGCCGAACCTTCTCTTCCGTAGGAGCATAGATGAAGACATGGAACGCGTCCGGCCGGTTGCGGAGAAAATACGGGGCGCCGCGTCCGACGATCACGCAGCTGCCGCGGTCTGCAAATTCCGCGACCACCCTCTCGAGCATGGCCACCATGCGATCGGTGTCAAAATCGCGCGAGTCACCAAGGGGCAGGGCGCGCTCGTAGCTCCCGCGCGCATACACTTTAAACAATCGATACAGGAAGGAATCCACGCGCTCATCACAGCGTGCGGCGGCCCGCTCGTCCACGTTCGCACGGCGAGCGATTTCGCAGGTAATCTCGCGATCCCAGAGTTTCCAGCCGAGACGGGCGGCGAGCCGCTGGGCGATGATGGCTCCGCCGCTGCCGTATTCGCGCTCGAGCGTGACGACCCGGACATTCATGGCCCCACCGCCTGTTGATTGAGTGTACTGCGATTGGGCCGTCCGGCTCCATTTTTCCATCGCGGGAAAGGCGAATCCACCCGCAGGCGACGCTTCCGGGTTTCGGCAAAGCGTTCGCGCTTATTTCACGAATACCTTCGGCTCGACCGACATTCCCAGCCGGAGCGAATGATCCCTGTTTTCGCCCGGCTCGAGGACGATTTTCACGGGGACGCGTTGTACCACCTTCACGTAGTTCCCCGTGGCGTTTTCAGGAGGCAGCAGGCTCAGGCGAGAACCGCTGGACCCGGCAATGCTGTCCACGTGGCCCTTGTAGGTGCGGCCGTTCACATCGGCCTTGATTTCGGCCCGCTGGCCGGGCTTCATCCACTTGAGTTGCGTTTCTTTGAAATTTGCGGTGACCCAGATATCGTCCAGGGGCACAATCGTTAGCAGTTGCTGCCCTGGCTGAACGTTCATGCCCACCTCCACGTTTTTCATGACCACACCATTTACCGGCGCAGTAATGTTTGCGTAACTGAGATTCAGTTCCGCCTGTTCCAGGTCCGCTTCCTTTCCTTGTGCAAGCGCGACCGCGGCCTGGGCGCGGCTCCGGGTGGAAGCGACTTGCTGAGGCCCGGTCTGGGAGTAGCGCCAAGCGGCCTGGGCCTGTACCAGGCGCGCCTGCGCCTGGGCCACCTGGTGTTCGCTGGCAGCCACGTCAGATTTCGAAGCGCTCACTGTCGCTGACGAAGCCGCGGCGGCGGCAACCGCCTGATCGTAGAGCTGCTGGGAGATCTCCTGCTTTTCGACAAGCTGCTTGTACCGCACCAGGTCGTTTTGCGCCTTCACGTCGTTGGCTTGCGCTTGAACCAGCTGTGCGCGAGCAGCATCCAGCTGCTGTTGCGCTACGGCGATGCCGGCCTGCGCGTTGGCGATGTCGGCCTCCGACGTCGAAATCTGACTTGTGGTGTTCACGTGGGTGACTGGCACATCAATTCCCAACGATCGGGCGGTCGCCTCTGCATTCGCCGCGTCCGCGCGCGCCCGATCGACCGCCACCTGATAATCCCGCGGGTCAATCTCTACGAGCACGTAGCTGGCCTTTACCTCTTGGTTGTCGTCCACATTGACCTTCAAAACATATCCGGAGATCCGGGAGCTGAGCGGCATCAGGTGGCCGTCGACTTGCGCGTCGTCGGTTGATTCATAACTGGAGAAATACCGGTAGGCCAGGAATGTCCCCACCAGCAAGACGATCGCCGCAACCACCAGAAGCAGGCGGACCCGTGGCCGCCTCCGGAAAAATTCCGACCCCCGGTGGAGCGGGGGCGGCTCGGCCGAATGGGTCTCGGCATCAAGTGGTGCCGGGACAATGTGATTTTCTATCCCTGGATGCGGGGTGGGTTCGACCTCGGTTCTCTGTGCCATGTCTTATTTTCCTTTGAAGTAGTTCTGGACGCCCTGTTCGGCCAGGCCCAGGGCTCGGGCGAGAGAAATCTTCGCGTAGTTGTCCTGATAGAGGCTTTCGATATAGCTTTCATGCGCGCTGGCCACCTGTTCCTGGGCTTGCACGACTTCGACCGTATCGGTGACGCCGGCGCGAAAGCGATCCTGCGACTGCTCCAGCGTCTGGTCGGCCAGTGCGATGTTGCTCTCGGAAACGGCCACCAATTGCTCAGCGGACTGGACGTTAAACAGCGCCGTCCGGACATCCGCGTCGACTTGAGCGCGGAGATTATCGGCGCGGTCGCGGCTTTGCTTCAGTCGCGCGTCCGCCTCGAGCACGTCCCCGCGCACCCTTCCGCCTTGGAAAATCGGTATGGTCAGTGTTCCGCGCGCGTCGAATACCCCGTGAGTGTTCAGCATCGGAACCGTGGCCGCCAGTCCATAGTCCGCATTGACGGCAAGCGAAGGGAAATAACCTGCCACGGCCGCTTTCCGCGAGTATTCCGCCGCACGGACATCCGCAAGAGCGGCCTGGTAATCGGCACGCGATTGATAGGCGCGCTTCAAGGCTTCCTCAAGCGAGAGTCCTGCGAACGGCTGGTAGGGAGAGGTCTCGGTGAGATCGAATTCCTGGCCGGGGGCGAGCCCGATCGTGCGCGCAAGCGCGAGCTTCTGGATCGAGAGGGCGTTTCTCGCCTGAATCAATTGCTGTTGGCGCGTCTGGAGCTCGACATGCGCGCGGAGCGCATCAATCGCAGGAGAGGTTCCCGCCTGGACTTGATCGGCGGCTTGATCGTAAAGCGCCTGAGCCGTTTTGACCTGCGCTAGAGCGGTGTCAATACGCGCGAGGTCCGCAATCGTCTGCAGATACATGTAGCCGACCGCCTCGACCACCAGATCGCGCGCGTCCTGGTAGCTCGATTGAGCGGACTTCAGGCTTTCCGACGCGGCATGGACGCTGTTGATGGCCTTCCAATCGAAAACTGTTTGCGTGACGCCAGCGCGCGCGTCAACGTATTCAAACGGCCCTACCACCGGGGGAATGCTAATGCCCAAGCTGGGTGGAAATTTGAAATTGAAACCGAACTCCGCCAGGTCCACCTTGGAGCTATCGGCATAGCTCGTGGTGGTCACGTTGGGGAGCAGCGCCGAGAGCTGCTGCCAGCGCGTGCCGCGGGCAGCGCGAATGTCTTCGCTCGCCAGCAGCGCCCCTAGGTTTTGCTTCAGCCCGCGGCCAATGGCATCGACAAGCGATAAGTGCAAGACCCCGGGCACTAGGTTTTCGGGAACGCTTGCGGCATACGCGCCTTGGGGCGCCGGGGGCAGCGTGTCGACTGCCCCGGACGGTGCCTGTTGGGCGCGGGCCGAGGCACTCCAGGCGAGCATCGCTCCTGCCAGCACAACCACCAGTGAGTTTTCGGTCACCAGGCTCTCCTATGACGGGTTGTGGTTTGGATGAGGTACCGGCGGTACGCGATTCACCGCCGCCTCTATTGCTGTCTCCGCTGGCCGCTGTGCTCCCCGGTGGTCTTATGCTTGCGATCGACACGGAGATCGGCCGAGAAAAGATTCCACACCTGTTCGGCCGTTCGGCGCAAAGGGGAATCCGGATTCATGGCCCAGGCGAGAATGACTCCGAGAAAAACGATCTGCGTCAGTCGCGCCAGTTCTGCCGGCGATTGATCGCGGCGTACCTCTCCTCGCTCTTGTGCGATCTGGTAGATCTCGGTGAGCAAACGGCGCCCGGCATGAAGGCGTTTGATGAGCTCGGCTCTGACGGGCTTGCAGGAGGCGTGGGCGGCGTAGATGGCGCGAAGCAGCGCGGCACTCTCGGAGGACTGCCCGGCAACTTCGACCGCCAGCTCCCTGAGCCGCGGCAACACCTCGCCTGTTTGTGCGCGCTTGTGAGCGCGTTCGATCACTGCCAACCGCTCTGCGCCGAGCGTGGCCAGCACATGCTCTTTGGTCGGGAAATAGTTGAAGAAGGTGCCCTTGCCAACGTCCGCCGCTTCGGTGATGTCCTCGACGGTGGTTTCCAGGAAGCCGCGCTCGGCAAACAGCCCAAGCGCCGCGCGGAAAATCCGCTCGCGAATTTCCGCCCTGCGGCGCTCGCGGCGCCCGGTGCGCCGAGAGCGAGAGGGCTCAACCGCCCTGCTTTGCCAGGCCATCGAAAGTGAAATCCCAGGTGACTTACAACCGAATATGACTATAAGTCATATATGAGGTTCAGTCAATTTCGTTGCGAGCGAGGAGTGCCAGCCCCACTCCGCGCGGAGTCTGCCTAGGACCTGCGCTTCGGGCTGTGTTGGTTGAGTATTGCTGTCAATGATCGCGCCGCGTCAGGAATCGGAACGGCGCCGTGCAGGACGATATCCCGAGCCGGAATCTTACGCCCGTACACACGCTCGTTGGCGTCATTATCCGGGCGCAGCGTCGAACCCTCCAGCGATATGCCGGCGAACAGACCCCTCGCACGCGAATAGGTCAGAATCTCCGCGCGCATGGTTACATCGGTGTCTGCTTCGGCGTCGCGGCCCTTGGGTCCTGCGGCCGCTGAGGCATCGGCTCCGAGCTTTACCTTGCTGGCCAGAATCCCCCGTGCGCCGTCTTCGTTCATTACCAGCAGCACGAAATCGGTCGCCTGGCCTCCGAGCTGAAAACCGAAACTCCCGCCTTCGAGCGCCATCATGGTGGGAGCACCCCAGGGACCCTGAAAATTCTCGCCGCTGCGGCAGCTCATGGCGCCGCGCCCGTAGCTGCCGCCCACGATGAACGCAGCCTTGAGCACCGACGGAATCACAATCACGCACTTAGCCTTGTCTAGCAAGGTCTGCGGAATGTCATCGGGGATGTCCATGATCTCCTTCATCACTTGTCCGGCATTGCGCAGCCGGTCTTCGTCTTTTTCCTTGTCATCGGCCCGGAGCGGAGCCGGGGCGAGGAGCGATGGCAGTCCAACCAGGACCGCCGACAGCAATAAAAACATGATTTTCTTGAGCATGTGCGTTTCCTCCCAGGCTGGTGCCCCATGATACGTTCTTCGCTGACGCAACTGCAAGCGAGGTGAGGTAGTGGCCTACTTGTGATCAGGGCCTCGGACTCGGTCTTGCTGCGCACCTTTCGCTACCGTGTGAATGTAACCCGCAGGCAAGCTCGACGGCTGAGGAGGCGCTCGAGGTCTGCTGGGAACTCTGTAACGCCGCGCTCCAAGAGCGCCGCGACGCCTGGCGCACGGCACGCCACAGCATCCGACTCTAATGCGGTTGCGGTGTGGTCCTGAGTCGCGACCAGAATGCCGCGATCAACATTTTGCGGCTCGGTAGGAGCCGTGGGGAACTGGCCCAAGAGTCCTAGCGAGTACGAAAATAGGACACTACGCCCTATAATGAGCAACCTGGGTTCGCATGCGTCCCGTCGGCTGCCTGGAAAGACTCGCGCTTTCGCTTGCTCTGCTTGCCTTTGGCCCCTTGGTCATCGCCCAAGCCCGCCAAACACCCGCCCTAGGGAAGACGGACGCGGCTTCGTTTGAGCGACGAGTCGCCGCGATCCTGAGCGCCACAAACTCGGAGCAGGCCGGGTGGGGGATCGAGATCGTCGATCAGGACACGGGACGAATTGTCTATGAAAGGAATGCCGACCATTTCTTTGTTCCCGCCTCGAATGCAAAGCTGTTCACCACGGCGCTCGCGCTCGCAACGCTCGGACCCGACTACACATTTCACACCACGCTCGAATCGAAAGTCATTCTCGGGAGCGACGGCCTCCTCGGCGGCGACCTGGTGCTGGTCGGCCGGGGCGACCCTGACCTATCGAACCGCAAGGTTCCCTACGCGATCGCGCCGGAAAGGGAAGGCATCACCGAGAAAGTTTTGGCCGAGATAGCGGACCGGGCCGTGGCGGCTGGGCTCAAAGAGGTGGATGGAAACATCGTCGCCGATGACTCTTACTTCCCTTATGACCCCTATCCCGCGGGTTGGGGAGTAGGGGATCTGTTTTTTCGATTTGGTGCGCCGGTAAGCGCGATCGCCTTCAATGACAATTCGATATCCGTCGACGTTCTGCCTGCCGACCGAATCGGAGCCGCCGCAACCGTGCTCACCCAGCCTGCGGCCGCTCTTGACTCATTCACCTCCGAGATCACCACATCAGCGACCGACACCGAGCCGGACTTGGCCGTTGTGCGGCAGCCCGGCGACAAGTTTATCCTTCTGCGCGGGCAGGTTCCGCTCGGGCACAAAGCCGTCACCTTGGATCTCGCCATGGTGGATCCCGGCACGACAGCCGCTCTGGTCCTCAGGCAATTGCTCGAGATGCGAGGTGTTCGCATCCGGGGCGGAATCGAGGTTCGTCACGCCCCGCCGCCCCAGACGAGCGCTTCGGGCGAGCCAATCCTCAGTCCCGCTCGGAAATCCCAGGCAGAACCCAGTCATATGCTCGCCGAGCATGTCTCCGCGCCACTGGTCGAAATCATCCGCGTCACCAACAAGGTCAGCCAAAACCTTCACGCGGAATTGCTGCTGCGGACCGTTGGCCGCGTGGCAGTGGGCTTGGGCTCGACCGCAGCAGGACTCCAGGTCGAGCGAGAGTTCTTGCGCCGAGCAGGAATCGTCGAGGGGGACGTGCTGCTCACCGATGGCTCGGGTCTGGCCCGAGATGACCTGGTGACGCCGCGCGCAGTGGTGGCGCTGCTCGAGTACGCGGCACGCCAGCCCTGGGGTCCGGCCTACATCTCCACACTGCCTGTTGCGGGCATCGACGGCACGCTCCAGAATCGAATGGCGAACACGGTCGCGTCGGCTCGGATCGAGGCGAAAACCGGCGCAGCCGAGCACACGCGCGGCCTATCGGGTTATGCAACCACGGTAGGCGGTGAACGTCTGGTTTTTGCGATCTTCTACAACAACAACCCCCAGAAGGGTGTGGAAAGCTCCGCCTCGATCGATCAGATCGCAACCGCCATGATTGAGATCCTGGGCGTTTTGCCCCGGCACCCATGAAAGCACGATCGAGGATCGTCACCGTTTTTGGCAGCTCGCGTCCGCGGCCTGGCGACGCCGAGTATGCCGAAGCCGAGGCGCTCGGTCGAGCGCTGGCGGAGCACGGACTGGTCGTTTGCACCGGCGGTTACAGCGGCGTGATGGAAGCCGTCTCGCGCGGTGCCAAAGGGGCCGGCGGCCGCACGATCGGCATTACCGCTCGATTCTTTCGCTCGCGCGCCAACGCCTGGATTGACGAGGAGATCAGCGTCCCTACTTGGCAGGACCGCCTGTTTGAGCTGGTCAAGCGGGGCCACGGCTACGTCACCTGCCCTGGCGGAACCGGCACGCTCGTCGAGCTAGCGGTGGTGTGGGAGATGCTAAACAAGGGTGTGATGAAGAAAAAGCCGATCGCTGTTTTCGGCGATTTCTGGCGGCCCGTGATTGAATGCGTTCGCCGGGCCGAACTTGCTCACGCCTCCCGCTGGGGTGAGCGCGAAGAAACACTGATCCACTTGGCTTCCTCTCCCCGCGAGGCTGCCGAGCATCTCTCACGGCACTTGCGGGCCTAATCGGCCGCGCCTGCTGCTTCCCCGGGCCAGCCGGGCTACAATCCAATATGGGGTCCATCGAGGCGCAATCGGGCCGGGGACTCTGCCTGATTTCGATGTCGCGTCCCGCAGAAGAACTACTCGAATTTGACGGGCTGAAGGAAATCATCAGTCGCTCGGCCACGTGTGCGCCGGGGCGCCGAGCCACCCAAGCGCTCGTGCCGCACGAGGATCTTGCGGCGCTCGAAGGCGAATTCCTCCTGATCCGGGAGGCGATCGAGTATCTGCGCGCGGGCTCGGAACTCGGCTTTGGGTCGCTCACCGATCCCCAGAAATGGCTCGCGCGCCTGGTCGTTCCCGGCTCGGTTCTCCGGCCATCGGAACTGCTCGATTCCGCGTCGCTCGTGGAGACCGCCGGCGGAGTCCGGTCCGCCTTCACTGATGGGCGGGAAAAATTTCCGCGTCTGGCCGAACGCGCGGCGGCGCTTGGCGATTTTCGTTCCTTAGGGTCCGCCATTCGCCGCGCCGTGCTGCCGAACGGCGAAACAAGTGACGATGCCTCGCCCCAGCTCAAACGCATTCGCGCCAATATCGCCGAGGCTCGCGACAAGATTCAGCGCTCGCTGGAAGCCACCCTTCGCGCGCGCGGCGCTCCGGCGGGCGAAGACTACATCACGCTTCGCAATGACCGTTTCGTGATCCCGGTTCGCGCTTCCGAGCAGCGCAGTGTCCCCGGCGTCGTTCACGGCACAAGCGGCACAGGCCAAACCGTGTTCGTCGAGCCACTGGATGCGATCGACCTAAATAATCGCCTGGTCCAGCTGGGCGACCAGGAGGCCGCCGAGATCGCCCGGATCCTCGAGGAACTGACCGAGCGCGTGCGCAGCGATCGCGTTCGGCTCGAACAGGCGGCGGAGGAAATTGCGCATCTCGACTCGGTTTTCGCGCGTGCTCGGTTTGCTCGCCAGTACGATTGCACGGTGCCGGAATTTGCGCCTGGGAATCGATTGTGCTTGGAAGCAGCCCGCAACCCGGTTCTCGAAGCGGCTCTCGGTGCGCAGGGCCGCACCGTTGTGCCGCTTCGACTCTCGATGGGAGGCGAGGAAACCGTTCTGGTGATCAGCGGACCGAACACCGGCGGCAAAACGGTCGCGCTCAAGACCGTCGGGCTCGCGGCGCTCTCGGCTCAGTCTGCCATTCCGGTTGCGGCCGAACGCGCGGAAATACCTCTGTTCGATCGCGTGCTTGCCGATATCGGGGACGAGCAATCGATCACGGCGGACCTTTCCACATTTTCAGCCCACGTGCGGAATCTGAAATCGATGCTCGAACGAGCTACGGCGCGATCGCTCATTCTGGTTGATGAAATAGGCACGGGCACGGCTCCCGAGGAGGGCGCCGCCTTGGCCGTCGCTCTGCTCGAAGAATTTCGCGCTCGCCGCGCACTGACACTCGCGACCACTCACCACGATCGGATCAAGGCCTACGCCTCGACGACGCCGGGTATTGTCAACGCCGCCATGGAATTCGACCAGGAGAACTTGCGCCCCACCTATCGCCTGCTCGTCGGCGTGCCGGGCACATCGAGCGGGATTGAAATCGCCCGACGGCTTGGTCTCCCCTCGCAAGTAATCGACCGTGCCTATGCTTGCCTCTCGCCTGAGTCGCGCGAGGCGCGTGACCTGATCGCTTATCTGCATCGGAGTCGCAACGAAATCGAGGCACTCGGCCGGCAGGCTCGCGAAGAGCTTCGGCAGCTTGAAGCGGAGCGCGAGAAACTCCGAACCGAATGGGTCGAGCGCCAGAAGAAACGAATTGCCGATCTGGAGCACAATTTCCGGGAAAACCAGAAACACCTCGAAGCCGAAGTGGCCCGCTTGACTCTGGAGATCAAAGATCGAGCTCTGCGGGCGCAGCTGGAAAAACGAGCGGGCCGCCGCATGGGGCGGATCGGATCGGAAGCCCGCGCCGAAGCCGATCGCGCCGTCGTCGAGACGCTTGCCGCCTCACAGCCCGATCTGGGTGTCTCGGCCGAAACGGCGCGTACGCCCCTCGCGCCGGCCGAGCTTTCCCCCGGCTTGCGCGTATACGTTAAGGCCTTCCGCCAGCCGGTGATTTTTCGCCGCCACGACGGCCGGACGGCGGAAGTCGAGGCCGGCCCGCTGCGCATGAAAGTGCCGCTTGCCGATGTCATTGCGATTGCGGGCCAGGCGGCCGAGCCCCAGGGAGCAGCCAGCCGCGCCCGAACCACCACGGTTCACACCGAACCGGACGGTCGGCCGGAGGCCGACGAAATCAATGTCATCGGCTGTACGGTTGAACAAGCGACCGAGCGTGTTGACAAGCTCCTGGACGAAGCGGCTCTTTCCAGCAAGCCCCGCGTGCGCATCATTCATGGACACGGAACGGGGGCCCTTCGCCGCGGCCTTGCTGAGTTTTTGTCGACGCATCCGCTGGTCGAGAGCATCCACCACGAAGCAGAAGATCGTGGCGGCACGGCCATTACCGTGGCGGAGCTCAAACCCTAACCTGGCGAGCAGCCCGATAAGCCGAAGATTTCGTTCACGGACCTAAGCACGATGGCCCTATGGTGGAGTTGAAGTTGCGAGACATCTTGACCGAAGATGCTCACTTCGTGCATCTGAACGTTGGGTTTCGAACCCTTCCGAACCGAGAATGGGCATGACCGAAACTGGATCCTTCGCGGACAGGGTGAAGCAGCAAGCCGACATCGTCCGTGTCATTGGCGAATACGTGCATCTGAAGAAGTCGGGCCAGAATTTCACCGGCCTCTGCCCCTTTCACCAGGAAAAGACGCCCTCCTTCAGCGTGCATCCCGTCAAGCAGATGTACTACTGCTTTGGGTGCCACGAGGGAGGCGACGTCTTCAAATTCGTGATGTCGATCGAGAAGTGCGAATTCCCCGAGGCCGTGCGAACGGTGGCCGAAAAATGCGGCATTCCGACCCCGCGCCCGCGGGAACGTTCGCCCCAAGAGCGCGCCGAAAATCAGCAGCGAGCGGCGCTTGTGGAGATGCATGTCCAGGCCGCCGCGTTCTTCGCGCGTCAGCTGGCCGACGCCACCGAGGGCAAAGTCGCCGGGGCGTACTTGGAAGATCGGGGACTTGACCGTGCGGCGATCGCGCGCTTTAGCTTGGGATTCGCTCCATCCTCGGGCGACGCGCTCCTCCGTCACCTGAAAGCGAAATATCCGGAAAAGCTGTTGGAGATTTCGGGACTGTTTTCGCGCGATCCGGGCGGGCGGTTCTATGACCGTTTTCGCCGTCGCATCATGTTTCCCATCGCAAACGAGACCGGACGAATCATCGCCTTTGGCGGGCGTGCCATGGGCGACGATCAGCCGAAATATCTGAACTCCCCCGAGACTCTGATCTATTCAAAGAGCAACGTCCTCTACCATCTGGATCGCGCGAAGGAGGCCTTGCGCCAAAGCGATTTCGCCGTTCTGGTGGAAGGCTACATGGACGCCATTGCGGTTGCGCGCGCCGGAATCGCAAACGTGGTTGCCAGCTGCGGGACCAGCCTCGCGGAGCCGCAAATCAAGCTGCTCGGCCGCTTCACGCGCCGCATGGTCGTCAATTTTGACCCCGACGCTGCCGGGCAAATGGCCACCGAGCGTTCCCTCACTCTGCTGCTTGAAAAAGAATTCGATGTGCGCGTGCTAGTGCTCCCGGGCGGGGCCGATCCCGACAAATTCCTCCGGGAACAAGGCTCGGAGACCTACCGGAAGCTGCTCGCCGAGGCGCCGCCGTATCTGGATTACTTGCTTGCCCGCGCCCGGCAGATGGATCGCTCGACCGCTACAGCGAAACTGGCCGCGATCAATTTCGTGATGCCGTATCTCCAGCGCGTGCCCAACCGCTTGCTGCGGTCGGAATGGGCCACTCGCATGGCGTCCGAGTTGCGCATCGATGAGCCGGTGTTGCGGGAAGCGTTGCGCCGAGCGGCGGCTGAGCGCCGCAGCGAAGTGAAGCCGCAGCCGGAACTGCTTCGGCCGCCGATTCGCCCGGCCGAAAGGCGGCTGATACAGATGCTCGTCGAGGCGGAAGGTTTCCGGGAGAGGCTCGCGCAGGAGATGGTTGCTGGCGCCCTCTATCGGGGCCTGGAAACCGAGCGCATCTTTGAAACCCTGGTCACCCGAGTTCGAGAGCGTCCGGACGCGGCCGAGCTCGCGGCAGCACTGGAAGAACGGGACCGCCGGATGCTTTTCGAGGTGCTGTTTGAGCCCTACGCCGAAGCGACCTGGGAAGAAGCGGAAAGCTGCCTGGGGGTGCTTCGCAGCCGTTCTCTCGAACAGGAGCTTGCCGAACTTCAGAAGAAAATCGAGGCCAAAGCCCCGCCCGCCGAGCTCACCCGTCTGCTTGCGCGCCGCTTGGAATTGCAGAAGATGCTGGCGCGCGGGTGAGCGCCAGCGAACCAGCCCGATGACAGGAAACCTCCCATCGGTTGTGATCGTAGGCCGGCCCAATGTTGGCAAATCCACGCTCTTTAACCGGCTGACCGGCACCCGGCGCGCGATTGTCACCAATGAGCCGGGGATCACGCGGGATCGCATCTACGGCACCGCCGAGTGGGAAGGCCGCGCGTTCGAGATTGTGGATACCGGCGGAATCGTGCCGGAGGAGAAAGCAGGCATTCCCGGTGAGATTCTGCGACAGGCGCATCGCGCGATCGAAACCGCTGCCCGAGTGGTCCAAGTAGTGGACGGGCGCACCGGGCCGTTGCCGATCGATGCGGAGCTCGCCCAGTTGTTGCGCCGCGCTGGCAAGCCGCCCGTGATCGCTGTCAATAAGGTCGATTCGCCGAAACAAGCCGATCTCGCGGCCGAGTTTTACGAGCTGGGCGAGGAAGTCTTCCCGGTTTCGGCCGAGCATGGATTCGGGGTGGACGCCCTACTAGACCACCTGACCGAGACCTTCGCTCGCGGCACCTCGCAGCAAGCCGAGCCGGACATCCACATCGCCATTATCGGGCGGCCGAACGTCGGAAAATCAACGCTACTCAATCAGCTTGCCGGCGAGGAGCGATCGATTGTTTCGCCCGAGCCGGGCACGACGCGCGACGCGGTCGATACGATCGTACGGCGCCATGGCAAATCTTATCGCTTTCTGGATACGGCAGGCATTCGCCGCAAGGGCAAAACCGACCTTCTGGCAGAAAAACTGAGTGTGATCATGGCCCGGCGTCAACTCGAACGCGCCGACATTGCCCTGCTCATTGCGGACGCGTCGGTGGGGGTGACCTCACAGGATCGGACGATCGCCGGCTATGCCGAGCAATCGGGCCGTTCAGTCATTATCGTGATGAACAAGTGGGACCTGGCCCTCCGAGCGGCCGAGGAGCGAGCCAAACGCGAGCGGAAGCGTGGAGAAGAGCTCGATCCCGGGAAGCTGCTGGCGGATTACGAGCGGCTTGTGCGGGAGAAATTCAAGTTTCTTCCCTACGCACCGGTCATCTTTATTTCCGCGCTGACGGGCCAGCGCGTCGAGAAGCTCTATCGATTGATCGACCGGGTGGCCCAAGCGCGCCGGCGCCGCATCTCAACCGGCGAGCTCAATCGCTGGCTCGAGGGCGTGGACCTGGAGCGCGGCACCTCCCCGGCGGGCCGCAAAGTAAAGATCTACTACGTCACACAGGCCACCGCAGCGCCGCCGACCTTCGTGCTTTTTACCAATCAGCCCCGCCCCTTGCACTTCAGCTACGAGCGCTTTCTGGAAAACCAGCTGCGGGCGGCCTTCGATTTCGCCGGCACGCCCATCCGTTTCACCGAGCGGCTAAAAGAACCTGACCATCGGCGCAGCCGCCTGAAGCAGGAGGCGCTTCGGACCAAGCCTCGAACACCCCGTAGGGATTGAAGATATCCGGGGAGCGAGGCAGGTCGCGATCACCACAGCCAAACAGCCAGGGGTTGACAGGCGCCGAAATCGGCCTACGATACGAAAAAGACATGGCCAGTCCAGCGCAAGCCACTCATGAGATTCCGGAAAAAAGTCTTTTTCGCATCGGCGAGGTCAGCCGCCTGACGGCGACCAAGGCCTTCGTCCTGCGCTATTGGGAATCGGAGTTCCCGACGCTTCAACCGGTGAAGAGCCCGAGCGGCCATCGCCTCTATCGTCGCGAGGACATCGAAACCGTTTTTGAAATCAAGCGCCTGCTGTATGAAGAGGGGTTTACCATCGCGGGAGCCCGCAAACACCTGGCCGCGCAAGCAGGCGAGAACGGCGGCGCCTCACGAGCGTCCGCTGGCGGCGCGCCCAAGGAAATCATTATTCCCGCCAAGCATGGTCCGGCGGCGCGCGCACACAAGAAATTCCTACTCGATCTT
>JASHRC010000218.1 GCA_030037525.1 Candidatus Acidiferrales bacterium
CGCTTTCCTTCCCCCCGCGCGATCAACTCGTAGCAGCTTGTTCCTGCTATTCCTGGGGTTTCGCCAGACCCTTGGCGACGGCGTCATCGAGCAGGTCCCGCATTTGGCGTGCAGCGTCCCGCAAGAGCTCCATTTCTTTGCGTGCGAGCTCACCCTGCTCGCGTCCGAGTTCGCCCATCTTGAGGCTCCATTCACCCTGCCGGAGGCCCCCAGCGGCTTTTTCCTGCTCCGCCTTCGATTCGACTCTGCCAAGTTCCCTCTGCAGTTCTCCCATCTGTCGCTGTAGATCGCCGATTTCGTTCATCGTTCCGCCTTCGGCACTGAGCTTTTTCATGGCTGCTTCGAATTTTTGGAGCTCCGCCGTCAGGTCGGGGACTTTGATCTTCATCTCCTCGATTTTCTTGGCGGCATCTTCGGCTTGTGTGGCAAGATCCTCCTGCTGTTTCTGCAGATCTTTCTGCTGCTTGGCCAGATCCTCTTCCGGCTGCCAGAGCTGTTTCGCGCGAGCTACGGTGGCCGGGTCGCTGATGATGTACGATTTTTCATCCTGCTCGAACCAGATGAAATCGCCGGGAATCTTTTTCTTGAGTTCGCGGGCGTGCTCGGCGTCGTTGCGGTCGCCCGACATGGTCAGCTGGTCGGAATCATGGGTGACGATGGCGAAGCGCGGTCCCCAGTCCTCGTAACGCCCTACGAAATAGGCGCCGGGAGGGCGGCTGTCGAAATTCCAGTCGCCGTTTGTGGAAAAGGTCACGGAGGGTTCCTGCGAGGGCAGCATCCGCGTTTCGATGTGAATCTGCGGAATCTGCACGTTCACGGGAGGAACGTCAACGTGCACTGGGGGTACATCGACGTGAACGGGTGGAATGTCGACATGGATCGGGGGCACTTCGACGTGCAAGGGCGGAATCGGCGGGATCACCAAGACTCGATCTTCCGGGCCGGCCTCGGATTGCGCGGCCGGGGGTGGCGTTGGCGTGACGGGTGGCGCTTGCGCCGCGTCGGAATTCTGGGCCGGAGGCGGCGGTGCCGTAGGCGCAGGCGGCGCTTGAACATGGTAGGCAGCCAGGCGCACCGCAGCCAAGAGCGCAACGAGCGGCACTCCGAGAACGAGCAAAGCAATCGCGAGAGATTTCTTCCACCGGTTCGACATCGCACCCCTCCAGGCCAGGATTCGATCCACGCGTTTTTCCGCCTGTCCCGTTTTGGCCATCGAGACGGCCTGCCACCACACGCGCTTTTCGCCCGCTTCGAGTTCAGCGAAAAATCCGAGCAATGCTTCCGCATAGCGCGTGCGGTTGATTCCGCCGGCAAGCGCCGCTTCGTCGCCAGCTTGCTCGGCAAGATCGGCCAGATGGCGTTCGAGCCACCAGCCCAGCGGGCTGAACCAGAAAATCGCGCGATGAATCAGCGCCAGCCCCTGCGCCAGGACGTCCCGCCGCGCCACGTGCGAAGCCTCATGCGCCAACACGGCCGCCAGTTCGTCGGCATCCCAGTCGCGCCATCCGGCTGATAGAAGAATCGTAGGTTTGCGGACGCCAATCACCACCGGGACGCCGACTGCTTCCGACTCCGCCAGCCATGGGATGGCGCGCGACCCAGCCGCTTCCGATGCGAGCGCAAGAAGTTCGAGCGCCCGCGGGTCATCGATCGGTGAGGAGAGCCGGACCAGCCGGCACGAGAGGCGGATTCCCAACCCAACGCGGAAGAAGTGCGCGAGCGCGATTGCCACGTACACCGCGAAAATAATCGCCAGCCAGGGAATTTCCCGGCGCCCGGGCGCAGGCGGCGCCACAACAACGGTGGAGCCGCTGGGCGTTTCCGCAGGCCTTTGGGCAAGATTTGGCGCTGGCGCCCGGTGTGTCCGGTTCAAGATCGCAGAAGCAGTTTGCGAAATGGGAGGCGTCAGCGCGGTGTCGGCGACGGGCGGCGATTGGGCTGGTGTTGAAGCGGAGCCGCTGCGCTCCGGCAGACTCGGCAGCGGCACTGCGACGCGAATCGCCGGGGTGATCGCCATCAACGCGGGCATGGCGAGCGCGGTGAGCAGCACTGCTTTCCAGGCGAACAGCCTCACGCGCACGCTTTTTGTGCGGAACGCCGCGAGCGCCCCCGCGACGACCGCTGCAAGCGCGATCGAGCGGGCCGCCGCACTGGCCAGAGTCATCAAGAACACCGACATCGCAGGAGTCATGGCTGGTTTCCTTTTTTCGCCGGCCGGACGTGCGCCGCCGTGCCGGGCTTCTCTCCGGTTTTGCCCTGTGCAATTTTGCGCGCCAGCCGCTCGAGCTCAAGGCGATCGATCACGTCGCTGTTGACCAGACCCACGACCAGCTCTTCGGCTGAGCCGCCGCAGAAGCGGTCGATGATGCTCTTCACCGCGCGGACCGCTACGTTCTGCCGGTTTTCGACCGCGCGATAGACGAATGTGCGGCCGTCGATGACGTGCGAGATGAAGCCCTTTTGCTCGAGCCGGCGCAGTACGGTGCGGACGGTCGAGTCCTTCATCGGGCGCGTGGCAGCCAAGGCTTCGCGGCAAGATTCGGCGGTCGAGGGTCCGTTGGCCCAGACGTAGTCCATCACCATCTGTTCGACTTCGCCGAGACCTTTTGGGCGCTGGGGGTATGCGTTAGCCATTGTAGCGTTACAACATGTAACGTATAGGTAGGACGCATGTCAAGCGGAAAGGTGAGCGGACGGGTGCCGGTTTTTCGGGGATCCACCGGGGGGCCGCGCTGAAATCGAGAAAGTACAGGTGGCTGACCAGCGCGGTTTTCACCTGGTCTGATGTAAAATCCTCGCCCGCGTCAGTAGGGTTTCAGCTGGGCCTTCTCGATGCTGGACCGGCGGTGTGCTCTCTGCCCCGAGGAAGATTGATATGATCGACGACCTCTATGAAACCATTGGAGGCAAGCAAACCATCTGGGCAGCGATTGATGTCTTTTATCAAAGAGTCTTGGAAGACGAATCTCTCCAGCACTTCTTCGACTCCACCGACATGGCCCACCTTCGCGCCAGGCAGAGCATGTTTATCTCCATGTTGCTGGGCGGCAGAGTGGTCTATACAGGAAAGGAGATGGGCGCGGCGCATGCACATGCGAGAGCACACGGACTGACGGACCAACATTTCGATGCGTTTCTCAATCACTTTCGTACAGCCCTCGATCAAGTCGGGGCCAAACCTGAAAAGGCCGATGAGGTGATGAAATTGCTCGAGGCTAAACGCGACAGGGTCTTGAATCGCTAGGACGATGCCCAGGGAAACAGTCGACGGGGCGGTGTTTCATTGTGGGGAGGCTGCGATAACGCTTGGAAGGACGTTCTTGGGAAGGGCTCGGAAGGCGTGGGCAGAGGCTGCTCGTGGTCGGGCCCGTCCGGTAGGAACTTGGAGCGCCAATCCAGGTCAACGTCGTGCCGAATTGAACGGGTGAGTTAAAAGCGCATTGTGCCCAGGGACAAGGAGCTTCGATGCAGCTGATCCTACAGAGCGAGCACAAAGAAGACGTGGTTGTCGTGCGATGCCGCGGGAGAATTGTCAGCGGCGAGGAAGCGCGGTTTCTTCAGAGCGAGGTGGAGAGACTGACGGGGCTAACGCTGACCAAGAAAGTCGTTTTGCAACTGGCCGAGGTCAGTTACGTCGATAGCGGTGGCTTGGGAGCCTTGGTTCGTCTGCTCGGTGTACTGCGGGCGGCGCGAGGCGACCTCCAGCTTTGCCAGGCATCTCCGTTTGTTACGCAAGTTTTGCAAGCGACGAACCTCCTGAGCGTCTTTCGTCTCCACGCCTCAGAGAAAGATGCGATGGAAGCGCTTTCCACGCGGTGGCAAGCCCCGGATGAAGATCTCCGCATCTCGAGCCACCGGATCGTCTGCCTCGACACTTCTCTCGATCTCCTCGCATACTTGAGAGTCTTGCTGCAACGTTCGGGCTACCAGGTGTTCACCACGCGCTACGCGTCCGATGCTGTGGCCTTGGTGGTGGGAACCCGGAGCAGTATCGTAATTTGCGGTCCTGGCGTGCGAGCGAACGAAACGGCCATCGAGAAATTCCGCCAGAGCGCGCCGCATGCGAAACTCCTCCATCTCCCGCCCGATTTCTCTACGTCGGAAGCAGATCGAGCGGGACCGGAGCTAGTGAACAGGGTCCGCTCGCTCCTGATGCCTCCGCAATAGTCCGCCGCGTTCCCCCCTGACCGAGCCGAGTCAATCTCGCAAAGCTTCGCGAAACGTTTCGGGGCGAATACGGAGTTGGCTTTAGCCGCGTGGCTTGATCGGCGTTCGCCTGGGATCGCCTCTTTCGTGACGGAGCTGGCTGTTACTTGAAAGATACCTTACAGCACGGGGACGTCCTGAGGGATTCCCGCAGTGGGGGACGTCGACCAGGGACGGTAGCGAATCAGGAGGAGTGTAATGTCGTCTGCTTGTCCGGCGCCGCGGGCAAATTCGCGGACCAACCGGAGGATATGGTTCTGAATCTCATCCAGGGGCTTGTCGTGCCTGCCGTTCAGCAGGGTGCGAAGGCGCGGAAGACCAAACAGCTGTTGGTCAGGATCGGCTGCCTCGGTGACTCCGTCGGTATAGAGGACTAGCGTATCCCCTGGCTCGAGTTGCACGCAAGCCGTGCGATAAGTTGCCTCGGGCATCATCCCCACAGGAAACGAGCCCTCCGTGAAAGGTTCGGAGACTTCCTTGCGGCGAAGAAGAATGGGCGAGGGATGCCCGGCATTGACGTACTCGATGTGGCCTTCGCCGTTGAGAATGCCAAAAAACACCGTCGCGTAGCGCTCGACTTCTGGGTGCTCGCAGAAGAAGCGATTGATGTGTTCGATGACGCGCGCCGGATCGGAACCGATCGTGATCCCCAACAGGGCTCCCCGAAGCATTGCGGCCAGTAGCGCCGCGCCATGCCCCTTGCCAGCCACATCTGCGATGAGAAAAGCAGCGCGCTCCTTGTCCATCGAGAACACGTCGAAATAGTCGCCGCCAATGGAGAGACACGGAATGTTGATGCCGCTCGCTTCCACGTGAGCAAAGTTTCGGAAGCTCCCAGGAAGCAGGGCGCGCTGGATTTCGCGTGCGATTTCGATTTCCTGCTCCAGGCGCCGCCGCTGCCGATCCCGCTCCACAAGGCGCGCATTCTCGAGGATGCTGGCGGCTTCCACGCCGAGCACGTCGAGGATTTTCCGGTCAAGATTCGAGAGTACCGCCGGGCGGGAGAAGCCCAGATAGACGGCGCCCAGAAGTTCTCCTCTCTTGTGGTGCGCGGCGGATTCACTGGAGCTGGCCCGCGCCGTTGCGTAGAGAGGGATTACGACGATGGCTCGCAGCCCTTGCTCGGCAATGCTCCGGGCTTCCCGGAGGTCAAAGACTGCCTCGGCAAGATCCCCGGTGATGACGCTCGATTGTTGCTCTAGGGCCATTCGCAATGCCGTCTGGCTCGGCGCCATTTGCTCGGAAGGCAGCTGCCGGCCTCCGCTGCGGCGGGCCAAACGGGCTTTCAGTTGCCCGGAGGAATTGGCCTCGAGCAAAAGGCCCTGGTCGGCATCGGTGATCGTGATGGCGTGGTCGAGGACGTTGCCGAGGACAGCATCCAGCGGAAGCCGCGAGTGCAGCAGGGCCGTCGCTTCCAGCAGGAGGTTGAGCTTGTGCAGGCCGCCTGGGGACGCGTCACTGGACGAGATGCCCTCGATCTTGCTGAGAAGGTCTGGTATCGACGTATCCGGCTCAGACGTCCGGAATGTGAGCTCGTAGAAATTATCAAAACCGAAGCTGATAACGTCCCCGAGCTGCAGCCGGCAGCGGTTGACTTTCTTTCCGTTGACGAACAGGCCGCTGCGCTGGCCCCGGTCTTCCAGGTAGTATTCGCCGCCCTCGAAGTTGATCGCGGCGCACTGACGAGAAATGCGAGGCTCGGTCAGTTGCAAGTGTTTGGCGGATTCGCTTCCACGGCCGATGAGGAAAGGCGATTCGGCAATCCGCACGAAACGGCGCGTTCGATCGGGGGCAAGAACCTCGAGGCCGATGTCGTTGCTGTCTGACGTGTCAGACATGAAGATCGCAACGAGATCAGATTGTAGCACGTGATGTCGGAGGAAATGATTGATGTCCGCCATCCAGACCTGGGGAATGAGCGAGTTCTAGGCGCTACACTTTTGGCGAGCAGATTGTTTCGGAAGTGTCGGCTGCGGCGTGACCCTCTCAGACCAGATCGCAAGGCTGGGGGTAGATTCCGATCGATTCTACTGGAGAGGTCACCATCCGCTGGCCCTTGGCGTTGAATTCCATCCGGAAACCCTCATAAATCCCCCGCAATTTGCAAAAGCAGCCTCCCAGGGTGGCTCCTGCCAACAGCGCCCGAGTTAACTCCGGGAAGAATGAACCGCCCCGCACCAAGATTTCACCTCTTGCGCCGTCAATGATCGTGATCTCATACAGGCTGTTGCGGGTTCGGACTCGCAGCTTCCCAATATTTTCCATGCCGTCCACCTGCACGCCCTTCGTCCATGGGAACTGAAACCAGTTGTCGAGGATGGCTTCTGGCGGAAGGGGATCTTGCCTTGGCATTGGCTCTTCCATGGTTTCTCACTCAACTGGTAGACGCTCAGCCGGACCTTTGCGCACCGAGGGGGGCGATGGGCAGAGTTCGGTCACCATACTAGTATGGCTTTGTTTGACTGGCCCACTGCACCCGCATGTCGGCCGCTGCGGGTGGGAGGCATCAATCCCGTCTCCCGAACGCTTCAAGAGCAGCGCCCTCCCCTGGGTAGATTTCGAAAATCGTGTTCAGCCGAGAGATCTCAAGCACATCTGCCACTTTCTGGTTCACGTCGGCCAATTTCATCGCGCCTCCCGTTTGCCGGATGACGGAGTAGGATCGGGCCAACTCGCCGATGCCGTAACTGTCGACAAATTCGACTCGCGCAAGATTAAGTATGAATTTCTTGGTTCCATAACCGGTCAAAACGTGAATCAGGTCACGCAGTTTGGAGTGGCCATCGGTCAATGTAAGCCTTCCCACGGCTTCGATCACGACGACCGAGCCAATTTGCCTGGTGTGGACTTCGAATGCCATTGCTGCTCGAACCTTTTTCAACTGGGACCTCTGGGTCGTGCATCGTAAGCTTCTCTCGCCCCGTAGGCAACTGCCCTTGACAATCGCTTTGCCCAGCGGCTCGCCCGGCCGGGCCGCTTTTCTGATTCTCGAACTGCCAGCCTGATCCGTGGTGCCTGAACCTGAAAAGATTCGCGCCTAGCCTGAGGCCGGTGTGCGTCGGGTGCAGTGGCGAGCTCTTTACTGATCCCGTTCTTCCTTACTGACGTCAATGTAAGAGAGATCCGT
>JASHRC010000219.1 GCA_030037525.1 Candidatus Acidiferrales bacterium
CGCGAGATCTGGCGTGTCGAGCAACCGAGCCTCTGGAATGGCGGCACGCTTGCGACCGCTGGCAACCTGGTTTTTGAAGGAGCTTCAAGCGGCGAGTTCGCGGCCTACCGTGCTGACGGCGGCTCGAAAGTGTGGTCGACTTTTGTCCAGACAGCAATCATTGGAGCCCCCGTCACCTACCAGGTCGGAGGCGAGCAGTACGTCGCCATCGCCGCAGGATGGGGCGGATCGTTGGGTCTCAAGAAGGGTCCCATCGGACTCGATGCGCATGTCTTGAGCAATCGCCCGCGCGTGCTCGCTTTCAAACTCCATGGGACCGAGGCCCTGCCCAACATACCGCCGCCGGAGAAGCCGCCCTTGAATCCGCCTAGAGAGATCGCTACGGCTCGGGTGATAAGCAAAGGAGATGCCGCCTACACCAATCACTGCTCGCCCTGTCACGGCTATTGGGCCATCAGTGCTGGCGAAGTCCCTGACTTGCGATACTCGACCGCTCTCGCCGACCGATCCATGTTCCTGCGTATTGTCCGTGATGGTTTCCTGAGGACTGCAGGCATGCCTGCTTTTCCACAGCTGCATCCGACAGAGGTCGATCGAATTCGCGCTTACATCATTCATCGAGCCAACCAGCAGCTCGAGGAAGACCACCAATCCCAACGTCGTTGAATGTCCCGACAGATGCTCGATCCCTACCAGGGGGGCGGCTTCATTGCATACGGAATGGGATTCACCAGCGCTTCGATGTAGACGATCATCCGATGCTTGATCTTAAACATTTCCGCCACCTGCCAACTCCACGGACCAGGGTGGGAGGCCTCTTCGGTGGTGCCGTCGGTTAGTTGCCAGGACCGCAAGGTCGCGGCATGATCGAAGTAGACATAACAGAATACAAGCCCTTGCTCTGGGTCGACCACTTTGCACTGTCGATCCCGAAGCAGCGTATCCTCCTTGTAGAGTCCCAACTTCAGCTCCTCGGCGCAGCCGAGAATCTGGTTCGGCGCCCCGCCGCGCCTGGGCTTAGGACAATCCTGATCGCCGCTGGTGATTCGCACCACGTCGCTAGCAACGGGCACAAACTGCGAGCCATCGTTCTTCTCAATAGCGCTGAAATAGGCATGCGCAATGGCAATCATGTCCTGGCGAGACAGTCGCTCGGCGGGAGGAATGATTTCCGACACCATGGGTCTGCCGGTTAGCCTTTCAGGATGAACGAAACTCGCGTCCTGTTTTCGGGCCACCTCCGTTTCAATCTCCGTGATCCTCTTCAGTTCCACTTTCAGGCGTGCGGCTAGGATGGTGGGCGTTCCGTTCTCAGGCAGCACGCCCATGAACATCACCTCGCCGGCCTCAGGATCGTCGGCGTAGACCTTATAACTGGGCAGGCCGCTGGCAGTTTGCCAAAGCCCGTCTCCAACCTTCAGGACCTGCCCGTTTTCCGCGAACCTTACATCCCTTGCGAGAGGGGCTTTCGAAGGATCATGCGATGCCATCGATGCCAGATATTGGTCCACAATGTCATTCAGGCATGCTCGGTCGCAGTCGTACGAGGTGTTGGGGTCGTAGCGAAAGTCCACTGTCTGAGATCGGCTGGAAGGAGCCCCTACGGTGCCCAGCATCAAAAGCCCCGTCGCCATCACAAAGCCAACGGCTCGTGCCATGTTCAGCCACCTCTCACGCGAGAGCTATTCATTGTCCCAGCCAACCGGGTCCTTGTAAGGCACCCTGGTGTACACGCCCCAAATCATATGGATGTGGCCGTTCTCGACTTTGAACAACTCTGCTATGAGAGCACTGGTGGGATGTTGGGCCCAGCCGTCTTTGCTCATGTCGAGGACCGTACCATCTGTCAAATGGATGGATAAGACGTTACCGGGATGGTTGAATCGAACCAGCGCTAGGACGAGACCCTTCTGTCTGTCCACAACCGGGAATCTTCGAGGAGTGATGGATCGAATGTATTTGAATCTTCCCGTATCGATCTGATCTGGGCACGTCATGCGGTCAAAGCTGGAATTGCTTGACTGCTGGATGTCTTTCGCCGCTGCGTCATTGCAGTCTAAGCTGCCATTGAGAATCCGGTAACCCGTCGTCGCATAGGGGATCATTTTTCCATTCGTTGTCACAATCCCATCAAAGTACTTGTTCACCGTTGCGATCATTTCCTGGCGGGAAGGACCCTTGCTAAGGGGAACATCCTGATCCCAAAGCGGATCGGGCTTGACCAGCTTGTCGACGTGCGCCGATTCCTCTTCGTTCGCCTCGCCCTGAGAGCGTACGATGATCGTTTCGACTTCGCTAATCTTGTGATCCACAACTTTCAGCCGGAGCATCATGATCGCGGGCAGCTTGTTCTCCTCGATGAGATCGATGCTGCCCACTTCACCTGTTTCTGGTTCGTCGCAGTAGATCCTGTAATTTCCCAGACCCGTGATGGTCTGCCAGAGTCCATCGCCAAACTTGAGAGGCGCGCTGTCCTCGGTAAACTTGACGTCCTTGGTTACCTGTAAGCGCGATGGATCGTGCGCGGCCAAAGCGCTAAGGTATTGGTCGACGAACGCATTGAGACAGGCCCGGTCACAGTCGCCAGCAGCTGCTGCATTCGACCGGGAAGCCCATGCCGGCCGTCGGACCGATAGACCTGCCGCTGTTGCTGCCAAAATGACAATCCCGATCATGCTCGACACGCGACGCTTGTGCATGCCTTTCCCTCCCGAAGCAAACCGACATTCCCCTGCGCAGACCGCAGCGACCAAGCGCGAAGCAGCCAGTGCTTGTACCGTTTGCTCTGGGAGCATCTACTATGCGGACTGATCCGATGTCCATACCACCCAAGATATATGGACTTGCACATTCATCAGAGGGAAGATCGCCGGCAATTTGAGCCGAGCCAACCTCGGGTGCGCTCGGAGGCGGCGTTTTTCTCCTTGCTCGAAAGACGCTGACTCCGCACCGGTTTACCCGGCGTTTCAAAATGTCTCGCGGGCCCCGGATGGAAAGGAGAGGATGGTGTCTGGGCGGGCGGCGTTCCGCCGCGTCATGAACGGCTGGCTTTCGAGCCTGTTACCGATTCTGATTGCGTCGACTGTCGTTCGTCCGGCTGATCGGGCGCAAGTGACCGGATCGGCGAGTTGCGATCGAGCCTGCCTCGACGGTTTCGTAGATCAGTATCTAGCCGCTTTGCTGGCGCACGATCCCGCGCGAGCGCCGCTCGCCAGCCACGCGAAATTTACCGAAAACGGACAGGTGCTGAAGCTGGGAGACGCGCTGTGGGGTACGATCAGCGGCTTCGGACGGTACAAGTTCTATTTCGAGGATCCGGAGGATGGCCAGGTGGGTTTCTTTGGAACCATTCGCGAAAACGACGTCCCTGCCATCCTGGCGGCACGGCTAAAAGTCGTGAACCGGCAAATCACCGAGATCGAAACCGTGGTGCCTCGATTCGACAACACCGACGATAAGAATGGTCCCGAAGAACTGGATGCGCTTAGCAAACCGAATGCGGTTTATTTCGAGGCTGTGCCTGTGGCGGAGAGAGTCTCGCGCCAAAAAATGATCGCGATTGTAAACTCCTATTTCGATGGGCTGGAGAAGGCTACCGGGAAGGATGTGCCTTTCGACCCTAAGTGCGATCGCCTGAATAACGGAGAACTGACCACCAACAATCCTTCCGAGCACTCAGCGATTCTGGCGATGGGCTGCGCCGAACAGTTCAACAGCGGTTTTTCGAAGTTCATGACCAGGATTCGCGACCGGCGCTTCATGCTGATCGACCAAGAGCGAGGGTTGGTATTTGGAGTGGTGTTCTTCGACCATGCCGGCAGGCTCAAGACGGTTACGCTGACCAACGGCACGATATTCCAGGTCCCGCCGGTGTATCGGAAGCCGACCACACTCATGGTGGCTGAGCTATTCAAAATCAAGAACGGCAAGATTCTTCGGATCGATGCCATCGAGGGGTGGGTTACCTACGGCGAAAGATCCGGCTGGAGTCAGTGAAGATCCAGTGAGCCCCCGGGAAGCAAGCTATGCGCCTGAAACTCCTTGTTCTGATCGCGGCGGGGGCGTTGACCATCACGGGCTCGCTCTGGGCCGAGAGGTGGCGCGCGGACGGGAACAACGCGGAGCAAGTCAATCAGAACGCACCGTCCTGTGACCGCGCCTGCCTCGTCGGACTTCTCGACCAATATCGGTCCGCACTGGTCGCCCATGATCCGATGCGCTTGCCCTTAGATTCCAGCGTCAAATACACGGAAAACACGATTGCTTTGCCGCTGGGCCAAGGCCTATGGGCGACCGCGAGTGGCTTGGGAAACTACAAGCAGTATTTTTCCGATCCGACCGCTGGGCAGGTCGGATTCATTGGAGTGGTGAAAGAAAACGATATCCCTGCGATCCTAGCCGTTCGATTGAAGATCGTGAATCGCCGGATTACAGAGATCGAGGCCATTGTGCCTCGTGAGCCCAAGGCCGCTTTGCGGTTTGAAGAGATGGGCAAGCCGGAAGCCCTGTGGGAGGAGATCTTGCCGCCCGGTGAGCGGCGCTCGCGCGAGGAGCTTGCGTCGATCACCAACTCCTACTTCGAAGCCATTGTGCACAGCGATGGGGGTCTTGCGCCGTTCGATAAAGACTGCCGAAGGGCGGAAAACGGATCGTATTCGGTTTTAAATCCCGATCCGAATATGGTTTGGGACCCTAAGTCCTCCTTCCGGCCATTCCAGATGGGATGTGCCGAGCAGCTCAACACCGGGATTTGGAGCTACATAAGGAATATTCGCGATCGGCGGTTTCCGATCATCGATGAGGAACGCGGTGTGGTCGTGGCGCTCATTATGTTCGATCACCCGGGCACGGTCAGATATTTCGAAGTGCCGGGCTTTGGGCGCGTCGACAACCCGCCTGAGTTTCTGACGCCGACCAGCATGGAGATTTTCGAGGCGTTCAAAATCCGCAACGGGAAAATCCTGGAAGTTGCCGCGGAAGGTGGATTCTTGCCCTACGGCATAAGATCGGGTTGGGAGAAGGCTTCTGCGGGATCGCTTCCGTAGTACGAGGCTTGCGATTCTCCACTTGATGGAGCCAGGATTGGGGCGGGATGCCTGCGAGAAAGGAGACCATCTGTGCGTAAGACATTTGCGGTGGCAAGCGTGGCGGTGCTGTTAGCGGGTCTCTTCGCGATTCATGGGAATGTAGCCGCGAGAACAGGAAGTGAACAACCGGCCGGTACGGACGGCTCCTGCGACTACAGCTGCTTGACCGGGATGGTCGATCAATATCTCAAGGCGCTGGTCGCCCACGATCCGAGCCAAGTTCCTGTTGCAGATCCTGTGAAATTCACCGAGAACACGATTCGGCTCAAACTCGGTGATGCGCTATGGGGCACGATCAGCACGATGGGAAGCTACAAACTCTACTTCGCAGATCCTCACGCAGGAGAGGTTGGATATGAGGGTACAATCCGGGAAAATGGCACGCCCGCCATCCTCTTGCTGCGTCTAAAGGTGGTCGATCACAAGATCAGCGAGGTGGAGACTCTGGTCCACCGAAACGCGGAGAATGCTGAAGCTCTGGAGAGGTTTGGACATCCGAACCCGGTCTGGCTTCAACCTCTTGCGCCTTCCCAGCGGATATCGCGCGAAGACATGGTCAAGGACGCGAATCTGTACTTTGAGGGCATCCTGCACTCCTCCGGGGACATGGTGCCTTTCGATCCGCAATGCAATCGCATCCTGGACGGGGACCAGGACACCAACAATCCCACAGCGAAAGGATGGTGGGACCTGGGGTCTTTCAAGCCGGACTCGATGGGCATCCAGGAAAACACGAACACGGGAATTTGGACCTACATCAAGTCGATCGATCCCCGTCGCTATTTAGTCGTCGACGAAAAGATGGGAATCGTGTTCGGAGTGTTCATGTTTAACCACCCTGGAACGGTCGCGTTCGCCGAAGTGAAGGGTGTCGGCAAAGTTCCGATGCCTGCCGTTACTCAGAGACCGTCGAGCGTCGAGATGGGGGAGTTTTTCAAAATTGAGGGCGGGAAAATTCGCCAGATCGAAGGAATTTCAGTGGCTCTGCCCTACAAATCTGGCACTGGTTGGGAAGAGCGAGGCAGGTAAGGCTGCGCTGACTATACGCACCGTGCGCAACATCCCACGTTGCATTTCAGGGATCTCCGCGGGCTTCCATTGGCAGCATGGGCCACGGCGCCTTGATTTGCAAGAGAACGATACCGGACCCCAAGCCTGTAACCACGCGCACTTCGCCGCCTTCTTTGCGATTGGGCAGGACTACGCTGCGAACGTGGGTGTAACAGGGGAATGGGCGCCGGTGCGGGATCAGTATCTTCTTCGACGGCTGGGACGGGAACGTGCTTGCCAGTTGGTTTATGAGAAGAAAGCATACTCGGGGCCACACAATCGCGGTGGGAGACCGAGGGCGGGGTTCTGCCGGGCGAGTCGGCGGGCTGCCGGACCTTGGCGGAATGGTCGAGGGAATGCCCCCTCCGCCCACACGGCGGAGACTTGTAGCTAACTCCGGTCGCCATCTGCGCGAGCGCTCACCGCACAGGTAATGGCATGCATCGCTGTCAGGGGGTCCCGCGAGCGGGCGGCGCGGCGGCTTTGGCTTCGGTCTTGATCCCCAAATTTCGGATCAGCCGCAGCAGAGAATTCGGATGGATCCCCAGCGCTTTCGCGGCCTCGATGTAACTTCCTCCGGCCTGCTGCAGCGCTTGCAAAATGAGCTGTTTTTTCGATTCCTTCAGCGTGCCGTGATATTTCCCCGCCTGATCGGCCGCCGCCGGCCCGCCTTCCAGAATTGCCTCGGGCAGATCGTCGGGCAAGATCGTGTCTCCCGAGCCGAGCACCAGTGCGCGCTCGATCGCGTTCTCGAGTTCCCGGACGTTGCCCGGCCAGTCGTAATTCGTGAGACATGCCTGCGCCTCAGGAGAAATCGCACGCATTCGCGTTTTCCCCTTGCGAGCGGCTTTGGCCACGAAATGCTCGGCCAGAAGAAGGATATCGTCGCGACGGTCGCAAAGCGCGGGCATGCAGACTCCGACTACGTTCAAGCGGTAATAGAGATCGCGGCGAAACGCGCCGGATTCCATTGCATCTACAAGGTTGCGGTTCGTTGCAGCAATCAGGCGGATGTCGAGCGGTATGGCACGCGTGCCGCCCACCCGCTCGAATTCACGCTCCTGTAGAACGCGCAAGAGCTTCGCCTGAAGCCCCAGAGCAAGTTCACCGATCTCGTCGAGGAATAGAGTTCCTCCGTTGGCAATCTCCACCTTGCCCTTTTTTTGGGCGATCGCTCCCGTAAACGCTCCCTTTTCGTGTCCGAAGAGTTCGCTTTCGAGCAGGCTTTCCGTGATGGCGGCGCAGTTGACCGCCACGAACGGCAATTCGGCGCGCGGGCTGTTTCGATGGATCGCGCGCGCGATCAACTCTTTTCCCGTGCCGCTCTCCCCCTCAATCAGCACGGTCGAATCGCTGGGCGCCACTCGCCGGACGAACTGGAAAACTTCCTTCATGCGGGAACTTTCGCCCACCATGTTGTGCTCGAGGTCGGCCTCGGCGCGCAGGGATTGGTTTTCCCTCTGCAAGAGCTCCCAATCGCGCAGGTTGTCGAGCGCGAGCGCGGCGATTCCCGCGACTGCGGTCGCAATGCGCAGATGGTTCTGGTCGAATTGCTCTGCCGGGCTTGCCCCTTCTAGATAGATGGCTCCCAGCGCTTTGCGCGAGCCGAGCAGCGGTGCGCACAATACGGAGCGCATCGGCTGCCGGGATGTTTTGCCTCTCTCGGCGTGATCGGGAGAGTTCGATGGCTGGCTTTCCAGAAGCGCCGCGCGTTCGCGGAATACGCGCAGGACCACGTTCTGATTGATGGGAACCACGTGCTCGGGTCCGCGGACGCGGTCCCAACCCGCGCTGGAGCTAATTTCCCCGGACTCGTCGAAAAATATTACGGCTCCGCGCTCTGCGGGCACGACTTCGAAAATGAATCCCAGAAGCTGCCATTGCAAGGCTTCGCGGCTGCGAATCCCGCCAATCT
Source organism: Candidatus Acidiferrales bacterium (assembly GCA_030037525.1). Taxonomy (GTDB): domain Bacteria; phylum Acidobacteriota; class Terriglobia; order Acidiferrales; family UBA7541; genus Palsa-295. The sequence continues at coordinate 8,053 of JASHRC010000219.1, forward strand.
TCGTCGCCAGCCTGAGCAGGGCGTTCAGGTCGCGCGCCGTCCGAGCCGTCTCGGGAAAACCGGCAAAGAGCTTTTCGGGCTGCAAATAGAAAGAGTCCGCCTGGCGCAGCTCGACTGGAAAACAAGGAAACTTGGTGGTGTCTTCGAGCTCCACCGGATTGGTGGGGTGCGGGATGTCGTCTTCGTCGGTTAAATACAGCAACAGAGAATCGCCGACAGAGATTTGGTCTCCGTGTTGGAGTTTTTGATCTTTGATGGGGATCCCGTTGACACGCGTGCCGTTGTGGCTGCCCAAGTCCTGGATGCTGCACTCCGTGCCGCTGGACTCAAGTGCACAGTGCCGGCGCGACAAGAAGGAATCAGCAGCCCAAATTTCGTTCGACGCATCGCGCCCGATCGTGACGCGTCCCTCGGTCAAGGCAAACAGGCTGCCTTGGAGCGGACCGGCGATGCCTATCACGCGGGGATTCATGGCAGACCTTCAGGGCCAATATAATAACCGTCCTGTTCTGATCCTCGCCAGCAGAACTAACCGAAAGGCTGGCCGCATTAACCGATCGGTTAGGCCGGATCCCCACTTTGGGACATTCCGCCCGGGCGGCAAGGGGACGGGGCTGCAATAAGCCCTCTCAAATCAGCAAATCGCCTGCCCGGCCGGAACGTGTCCGCATTCTGCCGGAGTTGGCACGACACCTGCTTTTCTGCTCGGCGACCGTCGTTTTCAAGTCCAGAAGACGAGAGAAAGCGGCGGCAGTGAGGCACAGGCGGCAAGTCGGAAGCCGTCGAGATCGACCCTGGGCCCACGGACCGTTCTTCACAGAGGAGGATTTATGAAGTCACTTCAAGCTATCGCATTGGGTCTTGGCCTGCTGGTGGTGACGGCAGCCGCGAACGCCCAGGGAACCACCGTGCGCGCGAACATCCCGTTCTCTTTTGTCGTCGGCAACCAGCCACTTCCCGCCGGAGAGTATGAGATTAAGCGCATGCTAGGAAACGACATACTGGCGATCCAGGACTCGGAGGGTAATCGAGCCGTCGCATTAACGCTCGCGTGCGAAAGCAGCGCTCCCTCTGAGAAAACCGAACTGGTTTTCCATCGCGTCGGCCCGTATTACTTCCTGTGGCAAGTGCGGACCGAGGGTTCTAGCTACGGCAGGCAGTTCCAGAAGGGCCGCATGGAAGCTGAAGAGGCGTCCAACCAGAAGACCGACAACGTCGTGATTCTCGCGGAACTCACGAATTGATGAATCCAGCCCTGCAGAGCCCGCAGCGTGAAAGAGGGCACGGCGACGTGCCCTCTTTCGTTTTTTCCCGCACATCATTGGCGCAGTTGCGCGGCGTGCCTCGCAGCTGCCGAAAATCCTCCTCTGACTGTTTTGCAGAAGCAAGTTCCTGGAGGGGGAACGGCTCGCCACTCATATGTTCGAATTCGTATCCGCGGCGAGAATATCCTAGCCTTGGTGCGACCATGCGAATACCGTGTCGCCTATAGTCGTTTCCTCAAGTGAGGGAAGATAGATGCTTGGCCAGCACGTCGCCCCGTTGGGGTCAGCCTGCTTCAATGCGCCACTGCCAACGTGTCGTTGTAGGAATGCCGCGCCCATCCTAAGTAGTGCGGACTGTCTCGATTCGCCTCATCCAAGGTCTGAAGCATCTTCGGCAACAGTTCTTGGTAATCTGGCGCCCGCAGCCCGATTACCATTTTCGCTGACCGCGCGTCAGTTAAACCCTCGTACGCCATATCCAGGAACTTTCTGCTGGACTCGCGCACCTTTTCAGCCTTTTTCTCCACGCCGTCTCCATCGTTGGGGTTGCTCAGCTCGTACATCATCAAGGTGAGTCGCGGCAACGCTGACAAAAGCATCTTGCGCTGCTCCAGGTTGCCCTTCAGAAGTTTGTTCTGAATGTCGGCATTCACCGTCAACCCGGCAGGCTCGGCCACGCCGCGCACTGCGCGATATGCTTCCACCAGGCCCGGCAAAAACCTCAGGTTCCCCGGCCCTTTGTTCTCCGGCCGCTGTTGTGGTTCGATATCCAGGTGAATCCCATCGAATCGCTCCCTAGGATGCTTCTGATTGAACCGAACGACGGTTCGAACATGGTCCAGTAGCTTCTCCAGGTGCTGGCCTCCCTCGTCGGCGTCCTCACTGGAAAGTAATGCCTCCAGTCGAATATTTGCCCGGTGAAGAACACCGATCATCTGCGCCATGCTACTTTCTGCCATCATCTCGCCGCGTTGCGAAACCGAGATGTACACTTCGTTGATCCCCGCGGCCCGGCAGAAATCCCGCAAAGAGTCCAGGCCGCCCGCTGCTTCCAGCACGGACGGGCCCTTCCACACCCAGAGTCCATGTATCGGGGCGCTCTCTTGATCGTTGGCCGCCCGAGCAGGCCCAGCGGAAAGCGCCACGCAGAAGATCCACACGCAAGCGGCGGGCAAACAGATTCCGGCGTTCCGAATGGTTCGAGGCAGCATGGGCGCAAACTATCACAACTTTGGCTGTGCCTGGCGGCAAAAGGAGTTTCAACGGCTGGTGTTTGGCCCCCTAGCGTTCCATCATCGGGCTTTCTGGCGATGCAGGGCGTCGAATTGGAACGAATAGCCGAATCCCACGAAGTGATCGGGCGCCGCCGAGGAGAGACCAAACCCGATGTGGAAATCGAGCTGCTGGTTGCGCGTGATTTTGTAAGAGGTGCCGGCATGCACGATGTGCTCGGGCCCACCGCGTTGCGGATACTCGCCGCCGTACTCAACGAACGCGTCCCAGGGGCCGGTGATTTGTCGGTCAATCAGAAAACTCGCTTGGCCCGTTAGGTTGCGCCGGCCGTCTTCGGTCGGCCACAAAAGCGAAAACATCCCTGCCGCTGTCCAATTCTTCGATAGCGGATGCGACCACGGCAGCAGGAATTGCGGGTCGTAGCCGTGACTGGATATCGCATCGGCTCCGGTCGGAAAGCTCAGCATCACAATCAGCGACGCATCGAAGCCTCCGGATGTTGCAAAAAGCTGCTGTTTCATTCCCCAATTCAGGTCGCCCCAGCCGGTGCCAAGGCCCTTGCCCATGCTGATGTTCTGAAAATAGTCCGGCGCCTCCAAACGCAGCTCCGTCGTAGACGTCAGCCCAAACCGGACGAGTGTTTCCGTGAAGTCGAAACTGTTCTGTCCGTGGCTCCCGGTTTCGGCAAAACCGTTCTCAGCGACGAAGTAGCCGCTGGGCACAACCGTGCTTGCGTCAGTTATCGCCGGCCGATCGGTCATGATCACCGGCTGATCCATACTGGCGGGACTCTGTTGATTCGCGCTCGCCGTGCCCTGATCGGTGCTTGCGGCGCCCGTCTGCTCCTGACCGCTGATCACACCAGTCGTCGCAGGAATCGCGCACAGCAGGAAGGCCGCAATCGCTCGTTTGGTGGTCACGTTTTCCTAGACCCGCGTCAACGTCGCTGTCCTACGATCTCGACCGAACAAGAAGCGTGGAGAGCCACAGCCTGGGCTACCGATCCGAGAAGAAAACGCCCCACCCGGCCGCGTCCGTGCGACCCAACCATGATTAAGTCGGCTTCCCACCGCTCGGCCTCTTCGAGGATCAGCCTTTTGGGAGCGCCTTCTAGAACTTCACTCGATATTCGCAATGCATGCTCGTGTTTGGAAATTTCCGCTGCAGTTTTCTCACCTCATGGAGTGCTCGCTTGCGCTCCGGGTCCCAGACCTTGGCGTGATACGGGTCGATGAGTACTCCATCCGACATGAATGAAAACGGATGAACGACTGAGATGACCCGCACTTCCGCGCCGGAAGGCCAGGACCTCTCGATCAACTCCTTGACCGCTGTCTTGCTCGAGCGGGAACCATCTGTGGCAAGAAGGATTTTCATTGCCCTCCTTTTGTTGCGAGATGGTTGTCTTCGGCGCGCTTTCCTGCGGCCCCGGGACAGAGGCTGAGCTGACCCGGTGCTTGTCACTTCAAATGGGCGCGCACCACTTCGACGAGTTCCTGAGCTTGTGCGGATTCCTTGCCAGTGTGTGGCGTGAACATTTGGAACCGCACGTGACCTGCCATCACTTCCCTAGCTTTTCTCTTTGCTTGATGGGGGAGCGCACTATGACTCCAACTTATATTTTGTGGAAGCCAAGATGTACAGCCTGCGCCAAACCAAACGATTTATGGTCACGACCAGCGTGGCCATGACGATCGTCGCCAGCAGCAAGACGGCCGAATTGCCCGTGTCGGTGGCGTTGCTAATCATCGCGCCCAAGCCGAGAGTGGAGAAAGTGCGGCCCTGTAAATGAATGTACTCCGCCACAATGCTGGCATTCCAGGCGCCCCCCGAAGCGGTCACCAGTCCCGTAACGAGGTACGGAAAAATAGCAGGTAGAAGGAGCTCGCGCCACCTCTGTCGCCCGCCGAAATGAAATGAGCTGGAAACCTCCTTCAGATCGGTGGGAATCGCAATTGCTCCGGCGATCACGTTGAACAGGATGTACCACTGCGTTCCCAGCAGGAGCAGGACGATTGAACCGACACCCAGTCCGCCGCCGAGCCGCACGAGCGCGAGCATGATGATGGGAAACAGCGCTGTCGCGGGCACAGAAGCAGCGACCTGCGCGATTGGCTGCGCAATCGCCGACAGTCGCGGGTTGAGGCCGATTGCGACTCCCACCGGAATTGTCCACAGGGCCGCCAGAGCCAGGGTAAGTTCCACGCGAAGGAACGTGGCGCCCGTGCCAGCCAGGACCTCGCGGAAATCCGAGGAGGAGAGCGTGCGGAGCAACAAGAACATCTTCGCGACGGCATAGAGGATTCCCAGAACTACCGCTGTGAGGAGGACACGCGCAATCCATTTTCGGACCGGTCCTGGCGCAACCCTGTGAGGACGGTTCTGGTGGCCTTTCGCGAAATAGAGGTCCACCCGCTCGTGAATCGGCCGAAGGATCACCGCAGCAAGAAGCGGCAAAATTCGGGACTTTCTTAACAGCGCGAGAATGGGCGAAGAGGGCGCCTCGGTCGCCTCGACCTGCTCGAACTTGAACTTCTCCGCCCAGGCGATCACGGGACGCCAAATGAGCTGGTCCATCAGTACGATGATGCCGATCATAACCAGCAATCCCCAAACGATGGCGCGAGTGTCTCCCGCGTTCGCTGCCGTCTCGAGGTAAGAGCCGAGGCCGGGAAGGCGCAGATCCCGGTTGCCCAATACGAACATTTCGCAGGCCATCAGGAAGAACCATCCTCCGGCAACCGACATCATCGAGTTCCAAATCAGACCGATGGCCGAAAATGGCAATTCCAGTTCGGCGAAGCGCTGCCACCGGCTCCAGCGATAAATTCTGGCGACTTCCTGCATCTCGCGCGGAATTGTTTTTAACGACGAATAGAAACTGAAGGCCATGTTCCACACTTGGCCCGTAAAGATCAACAGGATGGACCCCAGCTCGATACCCAATTGCCTGGCGGGAAAAAGCGCGATCATCGCTACCATCACGCCCGGAAGGAAGCTCAGGACCGGTATCGATTGCAACGTGTCCAGGAGAGGGATCATGAACCGTTCGGCTCTGGGGCTATAGGCAGCGATGTAGCCGTAGGTAATGCTGAAGACCAGGCTGATCAGATAGGCAAAGGCGATGCGCAGCACCGAGTAGGTGGCGTACTTCGGCAATGCGCTCACATGGAGGCTAATCTCGATGTGTTCGCTTACAGGCGACAGCCAGTAGTGGGTCATCGAGAGCAGCGCGTAGAACAGCGCCAAAGCCGCCAGCAGGATCGGCAGGTCGTAGACCAATGACGACCGTCCGATCGAAAATCCCCACACCCGCGAAATTCCGGGAAAGGGCGAGTTCGCTCGCCGCGTGCTCATCGATGAAGTGGCGCGCTCTGGCTGCCTGTTCTTGTTTCGGTGGCTCCGAACAGGCGAAGCCGCTGGGTTTCAGGATTGTAGGTGAAGATCTCACCCCAGCGTCCCCAGTCGAGTGCGGTTTCGAGCTGGCGACGGGTTTGCTCTTCTGAGAAATGCTCATCCAGAAGATCGTGAAAGAACTCGATCGGCATCGATCCGTCGGCCTTGGTGGCAAGCGCCGTATGCATCTGTTGAACGAGCGACACCCTCTCGAGAGCGGCTTTGCGGAAAAGCGCCTTCCGCGTGGAAATATCCGCCGACACGAAGGCACTTCCCTCCGGCGTGATTTCAACGTCGCCCTCCCGGGCCTTTGCGAATCCAAGCAGAACCGAGGCCTCGAGGATCGGCAGCAGATCATCGGCTTCGATGTGCAACTCGTCGGCAACGTGGTAGAGGTCCTCCTCGCCGCCGCGATCCATCAGCAGTTCCAGCATGCCGGCGACGCCGCCGGGCCGGGCGTGTGGCAGCATGGGGTACGGGGGTTTTAGCGCATGCGCGGCAGCTGCGGCAGGCGGCGCCAGCTCCAGTTCCGGCTGCGTCATCACTTTGTAGATGTAATCGACGTACAGGAGAAAACTGGCTGATTTGCGGTCCCGAGGTTGGGGCATGGCGACGTCAAAATCTGCGCGAATTCGCGCCGGATTTCGGCCCATCACGAGAATCCGATCGGCCAACAGCACGGCTTCTTCGATATTGTGCGTAACCAGGAAAATGGCGCGCGTGGGAATTTTCTTCGCCAGCCAAAGATCCAGAAGCTCCCCCCGCAGGTTCTCGGCGGTCAGCACGTCGAGCGCCGAGAACGGTTCGTCCATGAAGAGAATTTCCGGTTCGACCGCCAACGCGCGCGCGAAACCGGTCCGCTGTTTCATTCCGCCGGATAGTTCCTTGGGGTAGGCCGTCTCGAATCCTTTCAAGCCTACCGTGGCCAGGGCTTCTATGGCCCGGCGTTGGCGCTCGGGCTCGGACACGCCCCTGGCGACCAGTGGCGCTTCGACATTCTCCAAAACGCTCAGCCAGGGGAAGAGTGCAAAGCTCTGAAAAACGATCGCGACGTTTGGGCTCGATTCTCCGATGGGTGTTCCATGCCATAAGACTTGCCCTGCCGACGGCGGCACAAGCCCGGAAAGAATTCGCAGCAGGCTCGATTTCCCGCATCCGGAGGGCCCGAGCAGGGCGGTTATCGCACCCGACTGCAGGGATAAATCCAGCGGCGCGATCACCTCGATGGGCCGCCCGCTATCCGGCTGGACAAAGTATTTTTCGATCCCTCGTGCTTCCAGAATCGGCGGTGAGGGCAGAGGCACCAGAACGACCGGCAGTTCCTGCTCGACTCGCGCCGGGGCCGCCTCCTTCGGGGCATGAGCTTGCGCGAGCTCCTCCATGAAAAACTTCCAGGTTTCCTCAGGCAGTTCGTCGAGGAAGGATTCGCGCCGGGCGGCTTCCATCCGGTCGACAATCGCTCGCATTTCCGCCGCGCTTCGTGAATGCAATAGGACATAGGC
>JASHRC010000220.1 GCA_030037525.1 Candidatus Acidiferrales bacterium
TCTAGGAACGTCTCAAAGCGCGGGTCATGCAAGGGAAGCAGCGGAAGTCGTCTAAGCTGCGCGTAGAAAGCTGCGAGCCACAGCCCGCCGACTGCCACCAGGGCCAGGAGGTCAAGCAGGTGGAACTCAGGACCGTTCTGCTCATAGGCAGGGACGACCAGCCAATAGATGTCGACCAGGCTCAAGGCAAGCATCCAAACCGCCACGATCGAGAGGGTGCGCAACCGCCGCTTGACCCGGCGCTGCAGCAAAACAAAGAAAGGCAGAAAGAAGTGAAACACCAACAACAACGCAGCCACCGGGGCCCAGCCGCCGCGGGCGCGGATCATGTACCAGGGAATCTCCTCCTTCAAATTGCCGGACCAGATGATCAGAAACTGCGCAAAGCTCATGTAGGTCCAGAGCAAGGTGAACGTCAACACAAGATTGCCTAGGTCGTTGTAGTCCTTGGGGCGCACACAGTCCCGAAGCGGCTCGTCACCAGAGAGCGTACGCAGAATCACGAGCGAAAACGTCAAACCCGCCAGCGCCATGATCACCATGAACAGCATTCCCCAGATGGTGGAATACCAGCGCGGCTCAAGCGACATGACCCAATCGACAGCGGCAGCGCCAATGGTGACGCTCCAGATGACGAGTCCGGGGCCCGAAAGGCCGGTCATGTGGTTCATCAGCCGCACGTCAGCCGTGCGGTCCTGTTCTGCCGACCATTTGTTGAGCAGGTAGGCGATGACGATCCAGATGGCAAAATAGATGACATAGCGGGCGATGAAAAATCCCGGCTGAAGGTAGATGCGCTTGAAGTGATTGACCGCGTCGTCGGGGATCACGCCCGGTTTGGTCCAGGGAAATGTATGGCCGAGGCCGATCAGGATCGGCAGGAACAGGAGCGCCGTAACCCACAGCGTCCGCGTACCGGCCTCAAGGATTCGCCGGATGGGCAGACCCCAAGGGCCGCCGGTCAGGTGATGCAACATCAGAAAGCCCAGGCAGCCGAGCGGAAGCGAAACGACAAAGACATAGGCGAACAGGTAGGAATGAAAGAAGTCATCCCAGCTATGACCGGCTCGGTGCGCATCGAAGAAACCCCAGGCCACGGCGAGGAGGGCGCCGATGACGCCGATGTTGAGCGCACGCCTGTAGGCGCGATCGATCTGGGTTGTTTCTGCTGGACTCATGGCGCTTGCCCCGTTTGCCCTCTGGCGGCGGCCTGCTCGGCCGAGCCCGTCGCGAGCTTTTGCCGCTCCGGTTCGGGCACGTCGTCAATCCTGGCATTTTGGCTCAACTGAAGAACGCGAATGTAGGCAGCGATGCGCCAGCGGTCGGCCGGCTCCACGCGGGCGGCGTAGCTGTACATGGCGCCAAAGCCATTGGTAATCACCTCATAAAAGTGGCCGACCGGAGCATCACGCAAACGGTCGATGTGGTAGGAAGGGGGCTGCGGGAAACCTCGCTCGACGATCATGCCGCGGCCGCTGCCGGTGTAGTCGTGGCAGGGGGTGCAATAGACATTGAAGCGTTCGCGCCCGCGCTCCAGATCGGCGCGCGTGATGGGGAAAGGAAATTTGTCGACGGCCACGCCATTTTCGCGGCCGGTATAGAAAAGCTCGTCGGTGCGCAACTGGCCGCGGGCGACCGTTCCAGGGACGGGCTGTCGTTCCGAGCGCCCGTCGGGGAAGAACGTGGTGGCGTCGTAGGGCAGATACTTGGGCTGCAGATGCATGTCCATACGGCAGCCGGAGGAAACCAGCGCGAACGAGGCCAGGGCCACAAGCCAGCTTGCTCGGAGATCAGTCCTCAATTTCATACACACCATGCGGTCTGAGATCCTGGAGAAACGTTTTCGTCTCCTCCAGCGCGAATTTCTTGTCGCGTGCCTTGATGCACAGAAAGAAGCGGTCAGTCGATGCCAGGCGGAAGCGCTCGATGTTGAAAATCGGATGATAGGGCGTCGGCAGACCGTTGAGCGCGAGCATGCCAACCACGGCGGCGATCGCCGCGCCCAGGATCGTCAACTCGAAGGTGATGGGGATCCACATCGGCCAGCTGTTGGGCGGTTTTCCGCCCACCACCCACGGGTAGCTGATCACATTGGCATAAAAGCACATTCCAAAACCGGTCAGGCCGCCCAGAAGACCGCCGCCGAAGACAATGATCGGCACCGCGGTCCACTCAAAACCGACAGCCTCGGCGAGACCTTCGACTGGGAACGGCGTGAAAGCGTCGATGCGCCGGTAACCGGCGGCCCGGGTGCGGTGCGCGGCGGCCAGCACCTGCTCGGGCGTTTCGAATTCAGCCATCAATCCGTAGATCGGTCGGCGCTTCATCTTGCCGCGGCCTCAGCCAGTCATCTCCGGGTTCGGATTCAGCACACGCGCCAGATACGTGGTGCGCGGGCGGGTGTTCAAATCCTCGAGCAAACCATAGTTGCGCGACTGCGCCTTCAGGCGCGAAACGCGGCTCCCAGGGTCGTTGATATCGCCGAAGATGATCGCTTCGGTGGGGCAGGCGGCCTGGCAGGCAGTGACGATTTCGCCATCGCGCACGGTGCGATTCTCTTCCTCGGCGCGAATCTTGGCGGCGTTGATGCGTTGCACGCAGTAGGTGCACTTTTCCATCACGCCCCGGCTGCGCACGGTCACGTTCGGATTGCGCACTCCGTACAGGCTGGGAGTGGTGTAATCGGAGAAGAGGTAAAAATTGAAGCGGCGCACCTTGTACGGGCAGTTGTTCGAGCAATAGCGTGTTCCCACGCAGCGGTTGTAGACCATGTCGTTCAAGCCCTCGGAGCTGTGCGTGGTGGCGCCGACCGGGCAGACATATTCGCACGGAGCGTTTTCGCACTGCATGCAGGGCGTCGGTTCGAAGTAGGCCGTGGGATTCTCAAGCCCGCCCTGGAAATAGGTGTCGATGCGGATCCAGTGCATCATGCGCCCGCGCGCCACCTGATCTTTGCCCACCGTCGCGATGTTGTTCTCCGCGACGCAAGCGGTCAGGCAGGCGTTGCAGCCGATGCAGCGGTTCAAATCGATCGACATGCCCCAGCGGTAGCTGTCGTAGGGGATTTGGGGGTAAATGCTCTGGTCGGGTTCCAGTTCGGGATTGCGGGCAAAATCGGGATTTTTCCGGAACTCCTCCATCGTGGCTATGCGCACCAGGTCGCGGTGTCGATTGAAGGCATTGACGCTTTCTTCGTCCGCCGGATGACCGGCGACGTCGATCGTGTACTGAAACTGCACGGTGGCAAACGAGTAGGTCTTGCCGGTCGACTCGATTTCCAGACCGCGCGCAATCCAGGGGGCTCGGGACGTGCGCAGCAGGTAGGCGTTAAAGCCTGGCCCGGTTCCCACCTGTCCCGAGCGCCGCCGGCCATAGCCGAGGTGGAGCGTGACGGAATTGTCGGCGTGCCCGGGAACAACGAACACGCCGGCTTGAACCGTGCGGCCCCCCAGACGGAGCATGACGTAACTCCCCGAGCTCAAGTTGTGCTGTTCAGCCGTCGCGGGGCTCATCAAGGCGGCATTGTCCCAGGTGAATCGCGTGATGGGCCGTGGGGTCTCCTGCAGCCATCCGTTGTTGGCGTATTCGCCGTCGTCGACTGCCGGATCAGGACGGAAGACCACTTCCAACTGGTTGGGATCGCTGGCCGTCTGGCTGCCACCCTGGCTAACAAAGTCGGCGCGAACCGGCACGGCAATCGCCGGCAGGGCGCTTCGGGCCATCAACCCGTCATGCAAGGAGGTTTCCCAGAAATCCTCGAAGGCCTTGCCCCGCTCCGGGCGTTGGCTCTGCCAGTAGCTGCGGACCATGTCGTGGGGAGAAGTCCCGGAATCACCGGTGAACAAAGCAATCATCTCGTGCGCCGAATGACTGTCATAGAGCGGCGCGATCAGCGGTTGCAGGATGCCCACGGTCCCGTCGTAGGCTCGACCGTCGCTCCAAGATTCCAAGTAATGTGTGGCGGGAACATGCCAGTGCGCGTATTCGGAAGTCTCGTCGTTGTAAAGGCCGGAGTGGATGAACAGCTTCAGGGTGTTGGCCGCAATGGCGTCGTGCAGGGCCGATTCGAATTCAAAATCGGCCGGCGCGTTGTAGACCGGGTTACCGCCCAGGACCAGCAACAGTTCGGCCTGGCCGGACTTGAGGTCCCCGACCAGATCACCGAGCGAGTCCAGCTGATCGACCGGCCTGGCCTCGAGTGGTTCGGTATAGATGACGGTCTTCCCGACGTTGCCGAGTTTTTCGTTGATGGCATGAGCGAGAGCGTGCACCAACGGCGGCTGGTGCTCGCCGGCAACCACGATGCTCGCGCCTGGATGCGCGTTCAAATCGCGCAAAACGGTGCTAACCCAACCGGAAGGAATCTTGGCGCTGGCGTTGGCGCTGGGTGGGACGGCTACGCCCGCGGCTGCGGCCAACCGGCGCACCAGGTCGTCAATATCGGAGGAACGCAGCGCCAGCCGATGGTCGGCAACGGCGCCCGTGCTGGTCAACATGCTTTCGGCGACATAGAGCCGGTTGAGGCGGGAAGACGGCCCGGCCGCCAGATCGCGCCGTCGAGCAAAGTCTCGGGAGTGGCGGACGTATCCGGAACCGTTCACCAAAAAATCGGCGTCCAGCGACAGGATCACGTCGGCCTGATCGAAACGGTAGACGGTCTGGACCGGACGACCGAAGGCCAGGCGCGCGCCCTCTCGAACGTTTTGTCCGCCCGAGGGGTCCCACTGGTGCCATTTGGCCTGCGGAAACTTCTTGAGTAGGTTCTCGATCTGCCAGGCCAGAGTGGGCGACGTGACCGTGCCGGTCAGAATCCGCAGCCTAGCCCCGGTGGGAATAAAGCCCATCGCCGCGGTGAAGTCGGCCCAGGTGCTGACGCGACCTTCGTGCAGAACCGCTTGGGAGCGGTCGGGATCGTACATGTCCAAAATGGACGCCTGCATGAAAACGCTGGTGCCGCCCTGGCTGCCCGGATGCTCGGGATTGCCTTCAATCTTGGTTGGCCGGCCCATGTGGCTTTCCACCAGAACGCCGGTCGATACCCCGTGGTGCGGGAACGACGTGGCGTAGAAAAGCGGGCGCCCGGGAATGATTTCTTCGGGCGGGTGGGCGTACGGCACGATTTTCTCGGTCGGGAGCTTGGTGCAGGCGCTCATGCTCGCGATCGCCGCGGAAGCAGCTGCCAGTTTCAGCACCTCTCGGCGGTCGACGGAAAACGTCTTGCGGTCCGATTCCGCATTGGCCGGAAACTCGTTCTCCAGGAAATTCCGGAACAGTTTCGTGTTGGCCAGTTCCTCAACGCTCTGCCAAAAGCGCGGAGCGTCGGGACCCTCCAGGCGCGCGCGCGCTTGAGCCAGGTGATTGGAATTTTTCTCTTCGTTCATCGTCTCGTTTTCACCGGTGACAGGTGGAGCAAGATTGCAGTGTCTTAAGCGGCTGAATCTTGTACTCCGCCATGAGTTTCCGCCCCAGGGCGACCTGATCGGTATAGTGGACCCCTTCGTGCTGGACCGGATGCGTGTAGGAGGGCTGCTGGTAATACGGGTTGAAAACCTCTCCTGTCGGTCGAATGTTTTGCTCCGGTGCGCGATGGCAGTCGAGGCACCAGGACATATAGAGCGTGCCGGCGCTCTGGGTCAGCGGCATGTCGGCGATCTGGCCGTGGCAGCTGGTGCAGCCGATGCCTTTGGAGACATGAATGCTGTGATCAAAATAGACAAACTCCGGAAGCGCATTGACCCGCTGCCATTCAAGCGAGGTGTCGTCGCGATAGCTGGTCCGGACCGGCTCCAGCATCGAGGCATTGGTCCAAATTTGCGAGTGGCAGGACATGCAGGTCTGAGTTGGCGGCACTCCGGCGAACGAGGAATTCTCAACGCTCGTGTGGCAATAGCGGCAATCGATGCCCAGTTCCCCTGCGTGGTGGCGATGGCTGAAGGGGACCGGCTGCTGCAGCTTCATGTGTTGTCCGGTGTACCAGGGCGAGAGCGCGATTTCATAGAGCGCGATGGTCAGCACGGCAATAAACACGACGGCGCCATAGATGCTTGCACGTGCGATCACGTTCGTGCTGCGATGAAAGATCTGTGCCATCGAATCCGCTACGTATGCACCTGCTCTTCGCTGGTTTCGTGCACCAGGGCTCGCACCTCGACAATTGAGATCATGGGCAGGAAACGCAGGAAGAGGTAGAAGAAGAAAAAGAACAGTCCAAAGGTCCCCAGATACGTCGCCCAATCCCATCGGGTGGGGTAGTACATGGCCCAAGAGGAGGGGAGAAAATCGCGGTGCAAGCTGACCACCACGATCACGAAGCGCTCAAGCCACATCCCCATATTCACCACCAGGGAGATGAAAAATAGCCAAGGAATACTGTGGCGCAGCCGTCTGGACCATAGCGACTGCGGGATCAGCAGGTTGCAGCTGATCAGCAGCCAGTACAGGTGGGCATACGGCCCGGCCAACCGGTTCATCATCATGTAGCGCTCATATTCGTTGCCGCCGTAGAAGGCCATGAAGGTCTCTGAGATGTAGCCGTAGGTGACGATGAGGCCGGTGGCCAGCATGACCTTGGCCATGATGTCGAGATGACGCTCGGTGACCAGGTCTTCTAAGTGATAGACACGCCGAATCGGAATCGCCAGCGTCAGAACCATAGCGAAGCCGGAATAAATTGCGCCGGCCACGAAATACGGCGGGAAGATCGTGCTATGCCAGCCCGGAATGATGCCGATTGTGAAGTCGAAGCTCACTACGGTGTGCACGGAGAGCACCAGAGGGGTGGCCAATCCGGCAAGCAGCAGAGAGGCCATCTCATAGCGCGACCAGTGCACGGCTGAACCGCGCCAGCCCAGGGCCAGGATGCCGTAGATGATCTGGCTGGCCTTATTCTTGGCGCGATCTCGCAGGGTAGCCAGGTCGGGAATCAGTCCCACGAACCAGAACAGCACCGAGACGGTGAAGTAGGTTGACACCGCGAACACGTCCCAGACCAGTGGGCTGCGGAACTGCGGCCATAGCCACATCGGGTTGGGATAGGGCATGAGATAGTAAAACAGCCAGGGACGCCCCATGTGGAGCAGTGGGAACATGCCCGCGCACATGACCGCGAAGATGGTCATGGCCTCGGCGAATCGGTTGATCGAGGTGCGCCAGGTCTGATGCAGCAGCAGGAGGATAGCGGAAATCAGCGTGCCGGCATGGCCAATTCCAATCCACCAGACGAAATTGACGATGGCGAAGCCCCAGGCCGTAGGAATCTTAATTCCCCAGATGCCCACGCCTTTGATCATCAATAAGGTGATGACCAGGTTCAGCAGCATCAGCAGGCAGAAGGCGATGAAGAACCCGAACACCCAGCCCGGCGTCGTGCCACGCGTCAGCACGATGGAGCTGATTTTGTCGGTTACTGTTTCAAACGTATGGCCCGGACCTATGAGAGGTTCGGGCTGATGAGAGCCTACAGACGCCACTCAGTATCCCCTGCGCTCGTTTGATGCTTCGCGGTTGTTAAAAGGGACGGGACTCCATCCCTGGTTCACTCAGCGCGGATATAAAACCGATGCCTTCCCGCCATGAAGTACCGCGTTTTCGTACCGCTTGGTCGCTCCGGCGAACCCGGTCATCAGATCACAGTGGGCCACACCGGTTTATCTAGGGCGCCGCATAGCATAAGACCGGAAGTGGCGATACGCAAGTCGAAATCGAATTTTTTGCCATACAGTTTTCCTGGTATTTTGGGAACTTCGGTCGATCGAATGGAAGGGGTCGAATTTTTCTCCCTCTGCGGTCTCCATCTCGTTGGTTTCGCTGTTCTATTTACGACATTCGAGGCGCAAGGCGCCGCCGCTCCCCTGAGCTCGGTTGATAGACTTTACCGATGGGCCCGCGACTGCCATCGATTGTCGTCCTGCTCCTCGCGGTAGGGTTCGCGTCAGCCGACACGATCGTGCTTAAGAACGGCCGCCGGATCGTGGCGGAAAACGTCACGGAAGACTCGACCCACGTCATCTACCAAACATCGTTCGGCCAGACGTCCCTTCCCAAATCGATTGTCGCCCGGGTGGAGCATGATGACTTGGTCGACCGCTCGACCTCGAGCGCCGCTGCCGAGCCGCCGGTTTCGGCGCCCGCGCTCGAGCCAGTGGGCGGGTATGAGGAGGTCACGGCGCGCGCCGTCCATGACAACGCGGTTGACTATGCCTACATCGCCCAGCTCGAAGCGGACGCCCGCTCGGGCGGCGCGATCGCAGTCGCCAAGCTCTCGGCTGCGCACCACGCCGCTGCGCAGTTTCTTGCGAGCAAAGGGGACACCGACGCGGCCATCGAGCAATACCGCCAGGCGCTGGTCTTCGCTCCGGAAAACTTGGGCCTGCTGGCGAATCTCGGAGTCCTTTATCTGCGCGAAAGCCGGTTCACGGCGGCACTGGACCCGCTCGAACATGCCCAGCGCCTAGCGCCTGATTCCGCCGACGTTGCCAAGTTGATGGGATGGGCCTACTACGGCGCAAATAAGACGGAGGAAGCCATCGAAGAGTGGAAGCGCGCTGAACGCCTGGGAGCCGACCCCGAGATCGAACAGGCTCTCGCCAAGGCCGAACGGGATCGATCGGAAGAAGAAACCTATCGCGAAGGCGAAACCGCTCATTTCGATCTGAAGTACTATGGCGGCGCTCGGCCGGAGCTGGCCCGGGACATTCTTCGGGCGCTGGAGGAGGATTTCCGCGATTTGGAATCACAGCTCGATTACACGCCGCCCGACTCCATCTCCGTCATTCTTTACACCCGGCAGACCTTTGCCGATATCACCAGGGCGCCGGGATGGGTCGGCGCGCTCAACGACGGCCGGCTGCGCATCCCGGTCCAGGGGCTCGAGCAGGTAACGCCGGAAGTTGCGCACGTGCTCAAGCACGAGCTGACCCACAGCTTCATCGGACAGAAATCGCACTATCGCGCTCCCACGTGGCTGCAAGAGGGCGTCGCCCAATGGATGGAAGGCCGTCGCAGCACAGCCGATGCAGCGGCTCTTGTCAATCGAGCCGCCCAAGGCACCTTGCCCTCTTGGGGAACGCTCGAGGGCTCCTGGATGGGATTTTCGGGCGAGGAAGGGGCCTTTGCGTATGCCTGGTCACTCGCCGTTGTGGAGTCCATCGTGGAGGCGGGCGGCATTACGGACATCAGCCGCCTGGTCGACGAGATTACCAGCGCGCCGTCGACCGAGGTGGCGCTCAAGCAAACCCTGCACCTCAGCTACGACGATCTCCGTCAGCAGACCGTCGCCTACCTGAAGCGTGCGTATCTGCGCTGATCGGATGTTCGAGCTAGACGGTTAGGAGAAGTCCGGCGATAAGAGCCGCGCGCTCGGGCAGGGAGCTCACGACTACGTGTTCTCGCGGGCTGTGCGCGCCGTCGCCGACGGCCCCCAGCCCGTCCAGCGTGGGAATGCCGAGCGCGGCTGTAAAATTTCCGTCCGAGCCGCCGCCCGCAAAACATTCCTGAATGCTCACGCCCAGGTCGCGCATCAGAGCCTGGGCGCGGCCGAACAGTTCGACAACGCCGGGGCTGCGCTCAAGCGGCGGGCGATTGATGCCACCGCGCACCTCAAGCTGTGCGCCCTTGAGGATCGGGCGGAGGCTTTCGAGCTTCCGCTCAAGCCGCGCCCGATCGGCGAGCTTTGCGATGCGCAGATCCACGAGCGCTCGTGCCGACTCGGGCACGACGTTCGAGGCTGTGCCGCCGCTCACCATCGTGACCTGCACGGTGATTCCGCGACGCGGGTCATTCAGCTTGACGAGTCGTGTGGTTTCGAGCGCGAGTTCGTGCACCGCGTTGATTCCCGTTTGCGGGTCAAGGCCAGCGTGTGCCGCTCGGCCGGTCACGATGATTTCGGCCGTGCCTACCCCTTTGCGCCCTGTTTTCAAACGGCCCTCGGCGCCGAGTGGCGGCTCCAGCACCAGAACCGCGTCGCTGCCCTTTGCTTCGCGCTCAATCAGAGCACGGGAGGAGTCGCTGTCGATCTCTTCATCGGAGTTCCAGAAGAAGACCAGCCGCTTCTGCGGGCGCCGGCCCACCCAGCCGAGCACGTCGATGGCGAACAGGGCCAAGACGAGTCCCGCCTTCATGTCGAAGGTTCCCGGTCCCCAGGCCCGGCCGCCGGAAATCCGGAACGGCATCTTCTCAAGCGTGCCGAGCGGATACACCGTGTCCATGTGACCGAGCACCAGGATTTGGCCCCCACGCCGTCCGGGGATCTCCGCGCGCACGTGATTGCCGCGCGTCTTTTGCTCGAGGAGCCGAACACTGGCTCCTCTGGTTCGCCACTCGGCGGCGACCCGCCGCGCCAGGTGATCGAGGGCAGGCTTCACGTGGCTGGGCGACTCCGCGCGAACGAATTCGCCCAGCAGCCGAACCATCCGCGATCTGCGCCGTCCGAGCTCGCTCGCCAAACTCCGCATCATCAGACCGGTTTCGCTCATCGCGCGTATCCTACCAGCCGTCGGCCGACTCGCCAACGCCCCTACGCCCCGGCTGCAAAGCGCACCGGGAATGGGCCATGTGGCTTACGTGGGGATGGAGAGGGAGAAACGCCGTGAAGATGTCACTCAAAGAGATGGAAATAGAGATTGAACAACTCAAGATTCGTGTCCCGATTCTGGGGCCAACTCGTCTGGCTGCCGATCAAGCTGCGCTTCGCAAGGGTCTGGCCGATCTAGACCCCTCTGCATAGCTTCCAGTCGTAGCCGGGTCATAGCTAAGGTAGAGTGCAAGTACATCCAGAAGGGTGGTGCGACGGCGGGCCGAGCACTCATTGAAGCCCCAATTCGGATTGAGGACAGCACCCCATGTCCGCGATGTGGGCCGTGATTCCCACCCGCAGAGGATTCGTATAGAATTGATCGGATACCCGGTACGAAAAATAGGCTCATGTGTGCAGAGGGGGACGATGCTCCTTGATGTGAATGGGATCCAGAAAATCCTGCCCCACCGCTATCCGTTTCTCTTAGTGGATGCGATTGAGGAAATGGAACCCAAAAAGCGGATCGTGGGAATCAAAAACGTCACCGTAAACGAAATCTATTTTCAGGGGCATTTTCCGGGCAAGCCGGTCATGCCCGGCGTCCTCATCATCGAATCCATGGCGCAGACCGGGGGCGTGTTGCTGCTGAACGAAGTGCCGGATCGCGACAAGAAGCTCATCTATTTCGTGGCCATTGACAATGCACGCTTCCGGCGGCCCGTGCTGCCGGGTGACCAGCTAAGGCTCGAGCTCATTGTCCACTCCTGCCGCGGTACGTTTTGCAAGCTGGAGGGCCGCGCCTCGGTGGGTGGCGAGTTGGTCGCCGAAGCAACCATGATGTGCAAGATGGTGGACATGGAGGCGGACGCGTCGCAGGTCGCCGAACCCGCCGAGAACATGCGATGAGACAGGTCGAAACGCAAATTGACGCGCGAGCCATCGTTTCGCCCTCGGCGCGGCTCGTCGGGGAGGTGCGCATCGGGCCCTACGCCGTCGTGGGCGACGAGGTCGAGTTGGGTGACGGCTGCGTGATTGAACCGCACGCCGTCGTGCAGGGCCCTTCGAAGTTCGGCCGCAGCAATCACGTGCACTCGTTCGCCATCGTCGGCGGCGATCCGCAGGACTTGACCTACACGGGCCAGCGCGTCTGGCTGGAAGTGGGCGATTGGAACGAATTCCGCGAGTATTCGACCGTGCACCGCGGCACGATCAAGGGCGGCGGCGTCACGCGCATTGGCAGCCACAACCTGATCATGGCCTACGCCCACGTCGGCCATGACTGCGTGATTGGCGACCGCACCATCTTGATCAACGGGGCGCAGCTGGCCGGCCACATTCAAGTCGAGGACTACGCCACCATCAGCTCGTTTTGCCTGCTGCACCAGTTCGTGCGCATCGGCGCTCATTCCTATACAGGTGCAGGCACGATCATTACGCAGGATGTTCCCCCGTTTTCCCTGATCGTCAGTCAGCGAGAGACGCGGTGTTATGGGATCAACAAGGTCGGGCTAGAACGCCGCGGATTTTCCCACGAGCGCATTGGGCGCATCGAGCAGGCCTATCGGTACCTCCTGCGTTCCAAGCTCAACACCGCCCAGGCTCTGGAACGGATGCGCGGAACCCTCTCTGACTCCGAGGACGTCCAATCACTGATCCGGTTTATCGAGTCGACGACAGATCGAGGCTTGACGAAATAGGAGTAGGGATGGCCCCAGAAACCGCCCAAGAATGGGGGCTCATCGCCGGCAACGGCGATTTTCCTTTTCTGGTTCTGGAGGGGGCGCGCAGCCGCGGCATCGAAATGGCCGTGATTGCGATACGCGAAGAGGCCTCGCCGGCGCTCGAACAGGAGACCAAGCGCCTGCACTGGATCAGTCTGGGAGAGCTCGGCCGCGGAATCGAGCTGCTTCATCGCGAAGGGGTGAAGCGCGCGGTGATGGCCGGGCAGGTAAAGCACAACAAGATTTTCAGCTCGATTCGTCCGGATTGGCGACTGGCAAAACTGCTGTTTTCCTTGCAGCAAAAGAATACGGACTCATTGATCGGTGCGATTGCGCGCGTGCTGGAAGAGGAAGGGATCGAGCTGGTTGACTCCACGCAGTTTCTCGGTCCACTGCTGCCGATGGCGGGAGTTCTTACGCAGCGCCGACCGGATGAATCTGAGATGGCGGACATCGAATATGGACGCAAGATCGGGCAGCAGATTGCCAATCTCGATCTGGGTCAAACGGTGGTGGTGCGTGATCGGGCCTGCGTGGCCATCGAGGCGATGGAAGGCACCGATGAAACGATCGAGCGCGCGGCGCGGGTTACCGGCGGCCGGCGGCTGGTCGTGGTGAAGGTAAGCAAGCCGCGTCAGGACATGCGATTCGACGTGCCGGTGATTGGACCGAAGACGATCGAGGTGATGCGCCGCGCCAACGCCACGGCGCTAGCCATCGATGCCGGGCGAACGCTGCTGTTTGATCGCGATCGACTCACGAGCGCGGCGGACGCGTCCGGCATTGCCATTGTGGCCCTCGCTCCGGAGCGGAAGCCAGAAGCATGAGCCATAGACCGATTCGCGTGGCAGTGATCGGTGCCGGAGAGTTCGGAGAGAACCACGCGCGCGTATGGAGCGAACTGGACGGCGTGGAACTGGTGGGCGTCGTGGATGCCAATGCCGAGCGTGCGCGCGAGGTTGCCGGCGAGTACCGAACCCAAGCGATTCCAAGCCTGGAGGCCCTCGTGCCTCGGCAGGTCGATGCAGCGAGCCTGGCCGTGCCGACTCAAGAACACGCCTCAGTTGGCCGCCGTTTGCTCGAAGCCGGAATCGACGTGCTGGTTGAAAAGCCCATGGCCGCTTCGCTCCCAGAGGCCGACGAGCTGATCGCGGCCGCCCAACACTTCGGGCGAATCCTGCAAGTCGGACACGTGGAGCGCTTTAATCCAGCCGTGGTCGCCGCGCAAGAAATCGTCAGGCGGCCGATGTTCTTCGAGGTCCACCGCCTGGGAATCTTCTCTCGGCGCAGTCTCGACATCGATGTGGTCTATGACGTGATGATTCACGACCTGGACATCCTGCTCGCGCTCATCGACTCTTCGGTTACGGATTTGAAAGCGGTGGGCATTCCGGTGATTACCGATAAGGTCGATATCGCCCACGCACGGGTCGAATTTGCGACCGGCGCGGTGGCGAATCTT
Organism: Candidatus Acidiferrales bacterium; assembly: GCA_030037525.1. Taxonomy (GTDB): domain Bacteria; phylum Acidobacteriota; class Terriglobia; order Acidiferrales; family UBA7541; genus Palsa-295. The sequence continues at coordinate 13,697 of JASHRC010000220.1, forward strand.
ACGGCCAGCCGTATTTCGACTGAACGCGTTCGCAAGATGCGCTTCTTTCAGGAGCACGAATACATTTCGCTCGATTTCACGCGTCAGGACGTGCTGCGCATCCGTGTGAAACCGGGCGGAATCGAGCCGGATATTGGCTTTGAAAAGGTGCCGACTACGCCCGAAGAACCTTTGCGCGCCGAGCTGCGCGCCTTCGCCGAATCCGTGCGCACGCGCAAGCCTCCGGTTGTCGACGGTCGAGCCGGCCGCCGCGCTTTGGAGCTGGCCGAGCGGGTGATGGCAGGCATCCTCGATCATGCACGTCGCGTCCAACGGGATGCGTTTGTGCCCCAGGTAGTTCGATGATCCCTCGCACGCTAGTTCCCGTCGACGTGCGGCCCGTCAAAAACGGCGAGGCGAAAGCGCCTCCGCGCCGTCTTGATACATACCTGGACGAGCGCACTCTGGTCCCCGCGGGCCTGCCCGATAGGGATCTGCCTCCGCTCGATGGGCGCACTTCGATTCCTTCCTATCTGCCGCTCGACTCGCTGGTTGAGCGCACCGTGGTTCCGCGTGGCCTGCCCGCGAAACCGATCGAGCGATTCCGGCCGATCACCGAGCAAGCGCCCGTAGCGATTCTCGATGAGCGCATCGTCGTCCCCGCATACGTTGAACCCGTCGCGGCCGAGGCGTTTAAGCAATTCGAGCGCGCGCCGGAGATGACACCGGAACTGCGCGAAGTGATCGAGCCGGACATTTTCATCACCGGCGATCCCAATCTGCTGATACAACCGGAAACGAAAAAGGATCCGAAATGGGACGCGCTGATGCGCGCCCTTTCGGTCGCGACTCACCTTGCGCTGCTCGCTTTCGTGCTGCTGTGGCCCAAGATTTTTCCCTATCACCCGCCCTCGGAGGCAGACATCCGGAACGCCGAGCGGGAATTGAGTTTCGTTTACCTGCCACCGGAGAAAGCGGTGCCTCCGGCCCCGACTCCGAAGCTGAACATGAATCGCGAGATGCTCAAACGGGTGGTGCCCGACCTAAAGCCGGAAATTCCTGCCCCCGCGCCGATTCCAGCTCCTACGCCCGAGCGCCCGCCATCGGATTTACCCGAAGCGCCCAGGCCGCGAACCCAGGTTGCGCCAGCGCCTAACCAGGTGCCCACCACGCCCGCACCTTCCCACCTCGAGCCTGTTCTGCCCGCGCGGCCGCAGAGCAATCACCCCGATCTCGGGCTTTCTCAGGCGTCACCTGGCAAGGCACTCGATGATCAGTTAAGCGACGCCATCAACCGCGCCCGCAGTCAGCCCGGCTACAACGGGGGAGCCGTGGCTCCCGGCGGGGCCGGCGGCACCGGCCTGGGCCAGGGTGTTCAAATCCTGACCGATACCGAGGGCGTGGATTTTAATCCCTACATCAGGCGACTGCTCGAAGCGCTGAAGCGGAATTGGCTCTACGTCATGCCCGAGTCAGCTCGCTGGGATAAGGGCGTGGTGTTCACGACGTTCGAGATCAATCGGGATGGAAGCGTTCCGCCCCCCGACCCGATTCTGGAGCGCACCTCCGGCAAGCAGCCGCTCGACAATGCCGCAATGTCCGCCATCCACGCCTCCAATCCGTTTGAGCCCCTGCCGTCGGCCTTCCACGGACCTTCCATTCGCTTGCGCATTGCCTTCATCTACAATATTCCGCTAGACCAAGTGAACCTGCATTAAAGGCTCGATCTTCTCTTGGCTGGACTTCTGGACCATGAGGCATCGACCCAATGAGCGAGCTGGCGCGGCTGGTCGTGGTTTTAGGGCCGACCGCTTCGGGCAAGTCGGCGCTGGGGATCAGGCTTGCCCGGCAGTTCGGCGGCGAAATTCTGGTTTGCGACTCCACTCAGGTTTATCGCCATTTCGATATCGGCACGGCCAAGGTGAGGCCCGCCGAGCAGTGCGGAATCCCCCATCATCTGGTCGATCTGGTCGAACCGCACGAACTGTTCACGGCCGGCCAGTATCGCCAGCGCGCCCTCGAGGTGCTCGAAGGACTTCGGGAGCGACGGAAGCTGCCGATTCTTACCGCAGGCACGGGCCTATACCTTCGGGCTCTGCTGGAAGGCCTGGCCGACGCCCCGACGCGCTCGGAAGAACTTCGCGAACGCCTGCGTGGCCGCGCCAGAAGAAAGGGCGCGACCTACCTGCACCGGCTTCTTTCGCGCCTCGACCCGGAATCCTCCCATCGAATCTCACCGCGCGACACACAGAAAGTCATCCGCGCGATTGAGATCCGCCTCCTGGCAGGCAAGCCGGTAGGAGATGTCCACCGCAGCGGCCGGACTGCGCTCGAAGGCTACAAGATAACCAAAATCGGTCTTCTCCCGCCTCGGGCCGAGCTCTACGCACGAATTCATGCCCGCGTCAACGCGATGATGCGAGCCGGTTGGGCAGGCGAGGTGAAGCGGCTCGTCGAACAGGGGATAGCGCTTGAGGCGAAGCCCTTCGGGTTCATCGGCTACGGGGAACTGCGGCGGCAAATCGAAGCGGGCAACAATCCCGAGGAGGCCATCCCGGCGATTGAGCAGGCCACGCGGCGCTTTGCCAAACGCCAAATCACCTGGTTCCGCAAGGAACCATCGGTAGCTTGGCTGGCAGGGTTCGGTGACGATCCCGATATCACCGCGGCCGCCCTCGAACTGGCGCACGCGTCAGAATGAAACCTCGTCTCGGAGAGGATCGATCTCGAGACATCTGGGGGTGCCGCCGCTGTGTCTCATTCGATCTGTCGAGCTCAAAAGTCGCGTTATGATTGACGCCAAGCTGTGCCGATGCGATAATTTTCCTCCTTTATTGGCCCGGCAGCTCGGACCGCGAGCCGGGAATCGGCGAAAAACTGACCAGGAGCGCGACCGCAGCACGACATCTCTCGGATGGATATTCTTCACAGCTTAGGCCAGCTGTTCGTTGGATCTGTGCCCACCATCATCATCGTCCTGCTGTTCTACCTCTTCCTGCGTTGGGCGTTTTTCACTCCGATCGAGAAGGCCATGGTTGAGCGCGACGCGCGAATCGAAGGGGCACAGAGGGAAGCCTCTGCCATCCAAGCCGCTGCCAAACAGGAGGTGGATCGATATCACGAGGCGATCCGCAAGGCTCGCGGTGAAATCTTCGCCGAGCAGGAAGCACTCCGCCACGAGGCGCTGGAAAGCCGAGGGAGGCTGCTCCGAGCGATGCGCGCTCGAGCACAAGAGGATGTGGCCAGCGCAAAGCGGCGCATTCAGGCGGAACTGGAAGCCGCCCGTGTCCAGGTCGAACGCAATGCGCCCGAGCTCGCCGGTCGAATCGTCCGCATGATCCTGGAGAGGCCCGCGCCGGCAAGCGGAGGAGCAGTTCCATGAGGCTGTTGCGGCCCCTCTTCGCTGCCGCAGTGCTTCTTTCAACCGTACTCCCGGTGTTCGCCGAGGAGGGCGAACCTTCCCCTGCCGACTCTCCAACCGGCTGGGTCTTCCGCTGGATTAATTTCGCAATTGTCCTGGCGCTCGTCATCTACGGATTCCGCAAGGCGGCACCCCGTTTTCGCGCTCGTACCGAGCGAATCTCCGAGAGAATCGCCGAGGGCACCCGGGCTCGCGAACGAGCCGAGCGTGAGCGCGCCGAAGCCGAGGCGAAGTTTGCGGGAGTCGAGAAGGAAGTTGCTGAGCTGCGCGCGGAAGCAGAGCGCGGCGTACAAGCCGAAGTCCAGCGTCTGCGTGCGCTGGCTCGCGCGGAGGCCGAAATGATCGAGCGCGCAGCGCAGGCGGAAATCGCCGCGGCGGAGCGGGCAGCGCGCCTGGAACTAAAAGGCCTGGCGGCGCGGCTGGCCGTCGAACGCGCCGAGGCACGACTGCGCAAAGAAATGACGCCGCAGTCAGAAGCCGTGCTCTTTGGCAGTTTCGTTGCGGAACTGGAAGGCAGGCTCAATTGAACGGCGCGGTGGCATCCCGTTATGCTCGAGCGCTCGCGGACGTGGCCCTCGAGCAGAAGGATGTCGACCGCGTGAAGCGCGACCTCGATTCCGTCGCCGAGGCGTTTCGCCACTCCGCCGATCTGCGGGCCTTCCTGGAAAGCCCGGCTGTCAGCCACGATCTGAAACACAAGGTGGTCGGCGAACTCGCGTCGCGGATGGACCTGGTGCCGGCCGTGCGCAATTTCGTTTTTCTTCTGGTCGACCATCACCGCACCGAACTGCTCGGCGAGATCGAGCAGGCACTGGAGACTGAATTGAATGCGCGACTGGGCGTTGCCCACGCCGAGGTCACTTCGGCGCGCGAATTGAGCGACCAGGAGCGCCGGGAATTGACCCGGGCGCTCGAACAACGCACCGGCAAAAGGATCGAAGCGCGCTTTCGCCGAGATCCGTCGCTGGTGGGAGGGACCGTGGTGCGCGTGGGATCGACCATTTATAACGGTTCGGTGCGCGAACAGTTGATGCGGCTGCGCCAGCAGCTCGAAACCGAATAGGAGCCGGAATGGCCAATATCAAGGCGGATGAAATCACCCAGATTCTGCGCCAGCAGATCGAGAACTACCAGCAAGCGGTGGCCGTAGAGGAAGTCGGCTCGGTCATCTCGGTGGGGGACGGCATCGCGCGCATCCACGGACTGGAGCGCTGCATGGCTGGCGAGATGCTTTCGTTCCCGCACGACGTATTTGGCATCGCTCTCAACCTGGAAGAAGATCAGGTGGGCACGGTGCTCCTGGGGGACTACACCGAAATCCGCGAGGGCGACACCGTTAAGCGCACCAACAAAATCATGTCGGTGCCGGTGGGCGAAGCGATGGTCGGCCGCGTGGTCGACCCGCTCGGCCAGCCGCTCGATGGCAAGGGACCCATCCAGACCGAGCATCGCAATCCGCTCGAGCGCCTGGCGCCCGGTGTGGTCGATCGTCAGCCGGTGCGCGAGCCGCTGCAGACCGGCATCAAGGCCATCGACTCCATGATTCCGATCGGGCGCGGCCAGCGTGAGTTGATCATTGGAGACCGCCAGACCGGAAAGACCGCCATCATTCTCGACACCATCATCAATCAGCGCGACCAGGACATGATCTGTATCTACTGCGCGGTGGGACAGAAACGGTCCACGATTGCGCAGGTGATCAAGACGCTCACCGATTATGGCGCGATGGACTACAGCATCATCGTGGCGGCGTCGGCCACCGAACCGGCCACCATGCAGTACATTGCTCCATTCGCCGCCGCGGCCATGGGCGAGTTTTTCCGCGACAGCAAAAAGCATGCCGTCTGCTTCTATGACGATCTCTCCAAGCACGCCCAGTCCTATCGCGAAATCTCGCTGCTCCTGCGCCGCCCTCCGGGCCGCGAAGCGTATCCGGGAGACGTTTTCTTCCTGCACTCGCGTCTGCTCGAGCGCGCCGCCAAATTGAACGACGCATTGGGGGCGGGCTCGCTCACCGCGCTGCCGGTCATTGAGACGCAGGCCGGCGACGTTTCCGCCTACATCCCCACCAACGTCATCTCGATCACCGACGGCCAAATCTATCTGGAGGCCGACCTTTTCAACGCCGGCATCCGCCCGGCGATCAACGCCGGTATTTCGGTGAGCCGCGTGGGCGGCAATGCCCAGATCAAAGCCATGCGCCAGGTGGCTGGCACGCTGCGGCTGGATATGGCGCAGTACCGCGATCTGGCGGCCTTTGCGCAATTCGGCACCGAGCAGCTTGACAAAACCACGCAGGCACAGCTGGCTCGCGGCCAGCGGCTGGTCGAAGTCCTCAAGCAGGATCAGTTCCAGCCACTTCCGGTCGAAAAGCAGGTGCTGATCATTTTCGCGGGCGGGAACCGGTATCTGGACGATCTGGAAGTCTCCGACGTCGGCCGCTTCGAGCGCGAGCTCTATCTCTATCTGGAAACGAACTACCCCGACTTGCTCAAAGGGTTGCGGGAGAAGAAGCAAATGGATGAGCAGATCCGCGCCGAGGCCACCCGGGCACTCGACGCCTTTAAGGACACCTTCCAAGCCACCGCCAAGGCTGCCGTGGCGGGAAGCTGAGCGAGGCGGGGGATGCCCACGCTGCTCGATTATCGGCGCCGCATTCGCTCGGTGAAGAACACCCAGCAGATCACGCGCGCCATGAAGTTTGTCGCCGCGGCCAAGCTGCGCCGGGCGCAGGAGGGCGTGTTTTCCGCCCGCCCCTACGCCAAGGAAATCTTGCGGGTTCTGCACTCCGCTGCGGCCCGTGTGGAATCGACCGTGCATCCCCTTCTCGAGCGTCGCGCTGTGAAACGCATTTTGGTGGTGGTGCTCACCGGCGACCGTTCGTTGTGCGGAGCCTTCAATTCCAATGTCATCCGCCGCGCTTCGCATTTCCTGCGCGATCACCGAACGGAGAATCCCCAGGTGCTGGCCATCGGCAAAAAAGGCCGCGGCGTACTTCGGCGCGAGGGCTGGCCGCTCGCCGGTGAATATGTGAACGTATCGGGCAACGTCGACTTCGCAATCGCCAAGGAAATTGCCGCCAAGATCGCGGAGCTGTACGAGAAGCGGGAGATCGACGCCGTCTACACGGTCTACAACGAATTCAAAAACGTGCTGGTGCAGCGGTTGTGCACCGAAAAGCTGCTCCCCATCGATCCGGCCATCCTGGGCGAGCGGGGCTCGCAGGAGAAGGCAGCGCCGGGCGCTCCGGCGGACATGTTGCCTCGCGACCTGGCGCCGTCGGGGCAATCGCGGTTGGTCGAATACCTCTACGAGGAGCCCATCGGTGAAATCTTCAGCCACCTCGTCCCGCGCTATCTGCAATCGGAAGTATTCCGCATCCTGCTTGAATCGGAAGCCGCCGAGTGGGCGGCCCGTATGACGGCCATGGATTCGGCCACGCGCAACGCGGCGGAGCTGATCGACAAGGTGACCCTCGAAATGAACAAGACTCGCCAGGCGGCCATTACCAAGGAGCTGATCGAGATCGTCGGTGGCGCCGCCTCGGCTACTTCCTAAACGGAGACAACATGCCCTCTGACAAACTGAAAACCGGCCACGTCACCGAAGTCATCGGCCCCGTCGTGGACGTGGAATTCGAAGAGGGGCATCTACCTCTCATTCATAATGCCGTTCGCATCACCAGCGAAGGATTCAACGTTCCCGATCCCATCGATATCGTCGCCGAAGTCGAGCAGCATCTCGGCGAAGGTCGCGTCCGCACGGTGGCCATGAAACCGACCGAAGGGCTGGTCCGTGGAATGAAGGCCGTTGACCTCGGCCAGCCAATCTCCGTCCCGGTGGGCCGCGTTACGCTCGGCCGCGTGCTCAATGTTCTGGGCGAGCCGGTCGACAAGCTCGGCCCGGTCAAAGCCGAGCGGCGCTACCCGATTCACCGCCCGGCGCCATCGCTTGAAGATCAGTCGACGACGCTTGAAATGTTCGAGACCGGCATCAAGGTCGTTGATCTGATCGAGCCCTACTTGAAGGGCGGCAAGATCGGCCTATTCGGCGGCGCCGGCGTGGGCAAGACCGTTCTGATCCAAGAGCTGATTCACAACGTCGCTATGAAGCACGGTGGCGTCTCGGTCTTCGCTGGCGTGGGCGAGCGCACGCGCGAAGGCAACGATCTGTGGCTTGAATTTCAGGAATCGCACGTCATCGAGGCGGGCAATCCGGAAAAGTCACGTTGCGCGCTGATCTACGGCCAGATGACCGAGCCGCCGGGCGCGCGTCTTCGCGTGGGCCTCAGCGGCTTGACCGTCGCCGAGTATTTCCGTGACGAGGAGCATCTCGACGTGCTGCTGTTCATCGACAACATCTTCCGTTTTGTGCAGGCCGGCTCGGAAGTGTCCGCGCTTTTGGGCCGCATGCCTTCGGCGGTCGGCTATCAGCCGAATCTCAACACTGAAATCGGTGAGCTGCAGGAGCGCATCACTTCGACCAAAACCGGGTCGATCACCTCGGTGCAGGCGATCTACGTTCCCGCCGACGACTACACCGATCCAGCGCCGGCGGCGACCTTCACGCATCTGGACGCCACCACCAACCTCAGCCGCCAAATCGTCGAGCGCGGCATTTATCCGGCCGTTGATCCGCTGGCCAGCTTTTCGCGCATTCTCGACCCGCGCATTGTCGGACAAGAACATTACACCGTCGCCCGGGCTGTCAAATCGGTTCTGCAGCGCTATAAGGAACTTCAGGACATCATCGCCATCCTGGGAATTGAAGAGCTCTCCGACGAAGACAAGCAGACCGTGGCGCGGGCCCGCAAGATCGAAAAGTTCCTTTCGCAGCCCTTCTTCGTCGCCCAGCAGTTCAGTGGACTCGAAGGCCAATACGTGAAAATCGAGGACACCATCAAGGGCTTCAAGGCAATCGTCGAAGGCCAGCATGATGATCTGCCCGAGCAGGCCTTCTACATGGTCGGCACGATCGAAGAGGCGCAGGCGAAGGCGGAGAAGATGGCCGCGACGGCGTAAGGCGACCAACATGCTTCCAGAGTCGATCGAACTTCAAGTCGTCACGCCCGAGCGTCATGTGCTGGAAGAAACGGTGCTGGCCATTGAGATTCCCGGCAAGGAAGGCTATCTCGGCGTCCTGCCGGGTCACGCTCCGCTGATCACGGAACTGGGCGTCGGTATCCTTGCCTATCGCACCGGGTCGGCAACGCGCTATCTCACCATTATCGAAGGCTATGCCGAGGTTCTGCCGGACCGGGTGATCGTGCTCGCCGAAATCTCCGAGAAGGCCGAGGAAATCGATGTCGACCGCAGCAGGGCCGCCCAGGATCGCGCCCAGCGAGCGCTCGCACAACATGGCCCCGGCACCGCGGAATGGCAGGCGGAGCGACAGGCCATCGAGCGTGCCATGGTTCGAATCGCCGCCGCGTCCCAAGCCGGCATGGCTCGAGCTCAGACGAAGGAGCCTTGATGGGCGAGCCCATCGGGTCGCGCGAGCCCTTATCCGACTCGAATCACTCTGAATCTCGGGGCTTTCGCCGGGCATCACACAAGGAGGAAGATAAAGGGCGAGGGACCCCTTCGCCCCCTAGAATTTAGGCGAAAATGAACGAGTTGACGATATACGGAACGCGCTGGTGCTGCGACTGCCGCCGGGCGCGAAATTTTCTGCGGGAGCGCGGCGTGAAATTTCACGAAATTAATATCGACGACGAGCCCGAGGCCGAACGGCTGGTGCTTCGAGTGAACGACGGCCGGCGCAAGGTCCCCACCATCAAGATCGAAGGCCGGTACTTTTCCTGCAGCCCGTTTGACCCGTACCGCCTGTCATCGGAACTGAAGATTCCCCTGAACAAGTAGTGTCCTAACTTAATCCTGCTCCCCGCGTCATTACACCTGCCACACGCAAGTCGGGCGTCAGCAGGACCAGATCGGCATCAGCGCCTTCCGCGAGGATTCCCTTCTTGCCTGCCAGCCCCAGCCGCCGGGCGGGCAAAATCGTCGCCATGCGCACGGCGTCCCGCAAAGACACCCCCAGCGCCACCACATTGCGCAACGCGCGGTCGAGCGTGAGCGTGCTTCCGGCAAGTTTCCCTTCGCTCGTTCGCGCCACCCCCTCTCTCACCGTCACTTCGAAATTTCCCAGTCGATAGTTTCCGTCCGGCATTCCCGTGGCGGCGATGCCGTCGCTTGCCAGAAGCACCGTGTCGAATCCCTTTGTGCCGAGCAGCACCTGGATGGCGGGTCCGGCAACGTGCACCAGGTCTGCAATCACCTCCGCCGTCACCTCGGGATCGGTGAGGATCGCCCCCACAACTCCCGGATCCCGGTGCGTGAACGGCCGCATGGCATTGTAGAAGTGTACCGAATGCCGTGCGCCGCGCTCGATCGCCGCCCGCGCTTGGTCATAATCGGCGTCGGTGTGTCCCAGCGCCACTACGATTTTTGCGGCCACAGCCTGCGCCACCAGTTCCATCGCGCCAGGCACTTCCGGCGCCAGGGTGAGGATGCGCACCAGCCCGTCGGCGGCCTGGGTGAATTTCTCCAGTGTTTCAACCGATGGTCGGGCAATGGCCTCGAGAGGATGGACGCCGCGCTGGGCCTTGCTGATAAACGGTCCCTCCAGATGAATCCCCAGGATCTCGGCTTGCGGCCGGCCTTCGCCAGCCGCTTCGTCCCGCTTCTCATGGTTGCGAATGTACCGAGCAATGCCCGCGACGCTATGGCAGGTGTCCTCGACGGGCGCGGTGACGGTGGTCGCCACCAGGGAAGTCGTCCCATGCCGCGCCACGACCGAGGTAATGCGATCGAGCGCCCGGGAGGTTGCTTCCATAACGTCGTGTCCGCCCGCGCCATGAAGGTGCAGGTCGATAAATCCGGGAACAACCGTCATTCCTGCCGCCACATAATCGAACGCCCCAGCGGGCAGGCGCATGGTGTCGCGGTGCCCCAATCCGGTGATGCGGCTGCCCTCGACGACGATCACCCCGTCGCTGATCTCCTCCTCGGGGGTCAAGATGCGGCTGGCATGAATAACGGTCGTCTGCATTTGCTCCTCAGTCGAGGGGTGTTTGGAGCGCCGCGGCCTGGTCGAGCGGAGCTCGGTTCTCGACATGCTAGAGGAATTTTGAATGAAAACTGAGGAAAAGTGTGGCCGAGACCTTGCATCGGTTGCCTGGTCCGCTACAATCGTCTCGCATCATTCTGAGAGAAATCGGAGGGAATGGATGGCTCATGACAAGCGGTATCTGGCCCAAAAGCGCCAGCGCCGCCGGCGCAAAGCCGCCAAAGCGAAGGTCAAGCTCTACGAGCAGGGCAAGATCCCCTACGACAAACTTCCTGTCCTCGCCAAGAAGTTCCACGCGCGCAAGAGGCGGGCCTCAAGGAAGGCCGAGTAGGGGGAAAGACAAAAAGGGCGCCCGCCGGTGCGGACGCCCTTTTGGAGTCCCTTCCAGGGGTTTAGTATCCCGCAGCCTGTGCGTGCCCCGCGGCAACCTTCGGCACGCTCAAGTAACCGACGATCTTATCCTTGCCGACCTGGTTCACGGTGAATTCCAGTGGAGCGCGCGAACCGTGCGTGAAGAAGTAGATCGGTTCATTCACCGAGCGGTTCCTCTTCTCGTAGCGATTGTCGTCCACAAAGATGGTCACCGTGTAGAGGTTCTTCTTGAGGTTGACTCCGCGCAATTCGACCATCAGATCGCCCACTTTTTCGCGGGTGTCTTTTTTGTTGATGGTGAACTCGTAGTAGTCGCGCTCGCCGAGCCGGCGGAGTTCCTCCACCTCATCATGATTCTTCGCGATCAGCGTGCCGAACTCTCCGCGCGTCATGTTCAGGTTGTTCTTGGTGGCGTCGAGGTCGGTCTTGACGTTGGTCACGTCGGTGCCGAGCTTGTTCACATCATCGACACTGGCCTTGGTGGCCAACTGTCCGTTGAGATTGTTTTGAAGGTCGGAGATCTGCTTGGCGTCGTCTTCCTTCATCTGAGTGGCCTGCTTCCGCGCGCGGTTGAGTTCCGTCTGCGTCAGCTTCATCTTGTCGGTCACCACGCTCAGCTCACCCTGCAGCTGCGCGTTGACGTCTTCGGTCTTCGCCAGCCGCTGCGTCAGCGCATCGTTGGTCTGCCGAAATTGCTGCGCCTCGGTCCCCAGACTTTGCTGAATAGCGGCGGCATGATTCGACGCCGACCAGGCCACACCCAAGGCGACAAGGGAAATCACGGCAAGCGCCACGATGACGATCCCGACCCATCGAGGCGCCGACGCTTCCTGCATCACTTCTGTTCTTTCTTCAACCATTTTTTCGATTCCTCCGTGGAACCCTAACCCCTTGCGGATACCTGGTCTGAGCACGCCCCCGACCAAATTCGCCCAAGGCGGTTTGTAATTCGGTAAACCCCACAGACACAATGGATTAGCTGAGATATACGGTAGAAACAGGCCCGGGTGAGGGGGTCGCAAGCCTGCAATTTTTACTTGATTTTAATGATTTCTGCGCTGCGCCAAATTTCGGCGAATTCCATCACCAACGCTTTTCGCTCGAGTTGTCTCGGTTATCAATTGATTGAGGCCCAAGTTCGGGTAATTCGCTTGAGCCGATCAAGCGCCGTTGATCCTCACGACATGCCAGCTTGCACCGCTTCCACCCTGGTGATAGCTTGAGAAGTCTGAGCGAACGGCAGGATTTGTTTTGACGTAATTGGTCCATGGCGCGCAGGAGTGCGCTTGACCGCTCCTTGGCCGCGACGCCCCGCGCAGGAGTTTTGTTGGCACCCTGGAACGTTACCGACCAAAAAATCCCGCAAGGGAGACTCGCGCTTTTCTCCTACCTCTCAGCCGCCCTGGTCATTCTGCTGCTGGTCGGGTTCTGGAAGCTGCAGGTCGTGCAGTCGGAACACTATGTGGATCTGGCGGACAAAAACGGCATCCGCCCCATTGCCATCATCGCTCCCCGCGGAGCCATGCTCGATCGGGACGGGCGCGTCCTGGTCGATAGCTATCCCTCCTTCAGCATCCTGCTGATGCGTGACAACCCCAAGCTGCTCGAGCGGAGCCTCCCGCAAATCGAAGACGGCCTGGGCATCTCCCCCGAAGACCTGCACCAGCAGCTTGAAGCCGCAAAGCTAGAGCCCAAGTTTCTTCCCTTGGTGGTCAAGCCCGCAGCCAGCGAAGCGGACATCGAATTCGTCGAGTCGCATCGCGCCGATCTTCCGGTGCTCGAACTGGAAATGGTCCAGCGGCGCCGCTACCCGCTCGGGCAGATGCTGGCGAACACGATCGGCTACGTCGGTGAGGTTTCCCCGCAGGATCTCGAGCGAAATCCCGACAAGTACAAGCCTGGAGACATCGTGGGCAAGGCCGGGCTGGAAAGGCAGTACAACGACCAGATCGTCGGTACCGACGGCATGAAGCGCGTGGTGGTGAATAGCGTCGGACGAGTCATCCGCACGCTCGACAACATCGACGCCATTCCTGGAAAACCCATTCAGCTCACCATCGATGAAGACTTGCAGCGAATCGCCGACACCGATATGGCCGACAAGCAGGGCGCAATTGTGGCCATGGACGGCCACACGGGCGAAGTCCTGGCCATGGTCAGCCGCCCCACGTTTGATCCCAACGATTTCGCTGTCCGCATTCCCGCGCCGGAATGGGCCGCGCTCAACAGAGATCCGAACACTCCTTTGCTGAATCGAGCCATTCAGGCGCAGCTCGCGCCCGGATCCACCTTCAAAATTATCATGGCCACGGCCATGCTGGAGTCGAAGGCGATTCCGGCCGATTTCACCGCCTACTGCCCGGGTGAGGCCGTCTTCTATGGGCGGGTCTTTCACTGCTGGCAGGCGAAGGGTCACGGCTCAGTCGATCTCCACAGCGGCATCGTGCACTCCTGCGATGTTTTCTTTTACAACGTCGGCCAGCGCCTCGGCATCGACAAGATCTACGATTACGCGACCGGCCTTGGTCTGGGACGCCGCACAGGCATCGATCTTCCCGGCGAGGAGCCGGGCCTGATGCCTTCTGAGGAATGGGTCGAGCGCGTCTACCATCACAAATGGTACGTCGGGGAGACGATTTCGGTGGCCATCGGCCAGGGGGCCATAACCGTCACACCGATTCAACTGGTCCGGGCCTACGACGCCATCGCCAATGGCGGCACTCTCGTCCAACCTCACCTGCTCAAAGATCCCTCCGATCTGAAGGTCGAGCACTT
>JASHRC010000221.1 GCA_030037525.1 Candidatus Acidiferrales bacterium
TCCCTTCGCTGGCTCGCTGGGAACGCGAGCACGGAAGCGTCTTTCGCGGCGCAATCAGGTCGCGTAAAAACGGCAAGCGTCCGTCGCGTCAAGATTCGATGACGCCGTCGGCCAAGCATTCCTGGACCGTGCGCCTCAGCGAAGCCCTGCCCCCGCTCGGCTCTTTCAGGAATGGTTTTGCCGCTCTCACCGACGCGCTCTCCGAGAAGCTAGGCTCTGGGCTGCGCCTGGGCGCGCGGGTGGAGGGTTTGCGCGCACCGACCGACTCCCGATCCGGCTGGTTCGTCCGACTGAGTAGCGGAGAGGAAATCGCTGCGCCATCGGTCATTGTCGCTGCCCCCGCTTACCAGACCGCGTCTATACTCCAATTCACAGCCCCCAATTTGAGCGCCTTGCTCGCGGCGATTCCGTACTCGCCGTTGGCCGTGGTGTCGTCGGCCTACGATCGCTCCGAGGTCCAGCACTCACTGAAAGGTCTCGGTTTTGTAGTCCCGCGCCGCGAGGGTCTGCACACAATTTCGAGCACCTGGAACTCGTCGATATTCCCCGATCGTGCCCCGGCGGGCAAAGTCGTGATCACGAATTTTGCGCGGCCTTTGGGGAATGAGTCTTTTTTGGACCTGCCGGCTCGAGAGATCGCAGCCATCGTGGAAAGCGAAGTCGCGGGTGTTCTCGGAATTTCCGGCTCGCCGGTAGATCGCACGGTGTGGATCCATCGGAACGCGCTCCCTCACTTCCGCATCGGCCATGCGGCGCGTGTCGCTGAAATTCGCGAGGCCGAGCGGGCTTTTCGCGGCCTTCATCTGGTCGGAAATTACTTTGCTGGGCGTTCCCTAGGCGATTGCGTCGAAAACGCTTTCGCCGCCGCGGAGCACGTTCTCGGCGAAGGGAAGGCCCCGGCCCTGGCCCTGGGCAGAAGCGAAGTCGAACCTTGATTGGCTACCTGCTGGCGATGGCCGGTGCGGCCCTGCTGGCCGGCTTCACGTATCAGGCGCTCGGAGTGCGCCGAGACCGCAAACGCTTTCCGCCGCCCGGCAAACTTGTCTGGTTCCAGGGTCGCCGCGTGCACCTTCGCGACCTGGGCGAAGGCAGCCCCGCAGTCATCTTCGAGTCGGGCTTGATGAGCACCGTGCTCACCTGGCAGCAAATTCAGCCCCAGCTTGCCAACCGAACGCGCGTCGTGAGCTATGATCGCCCAGGCCTCGGCTGGAGCGATCCCGGATCCGAGCCTCGTACAGCCGCTCGCATCGTGGAGGAGCTTCATGCCCTGCTCGCCGAAGCCAGTATCCCTCCACCCTACTTGCTCGTCGGCCATTCCTTCGGCGGCCTCACCATGCCTCTTTTCGCCGCGCGCTATCCAGACGAGGTTTCAGGAGTCGTCCTGGTGGATCCGGTCGTGCCTGGAGAATGGCATCCGCCCGTCGAACGGGACCGCCGGCGGATCGAGATCGGCTCCCGGGTCTGCCGTCGCGCCGCAATCCTCTCGCATGTGGGTCTGCTGCGGTTGATTGCCTGGCTGATCGGCTCGGGTGCTAAGTCCTTTGCAAATCCCATGATTCGCGCGATCAGCAAAGGCGCGCCCTCGGATTCCAATTCGACGGAAAGCCCCTGGTTTTGGAACCTTCCCGCGAGCGAACGAGCCATGGCGCCGGTTTTTTGGACTCAAGCGAAATTCTGCCGGGTCATTGCCAGTCAGCTCGAGCACCTCCCGGAAAGCGCCGCGCAGGTGATGGAGGCGGGCCCCATCGATCCGCCTCTGACGGTGATCTCCGCCAGCAAGATTTCCGCCGAGCGTCTCGAACATCACAGAAACATCGCTCGGCAATCGCCTGAGGGCCGTCACATTCTCGCCGAACGGAGCGGCCATTGGGTCACCGAGGACCAGCCGGAACTGGTAATCGAATCGATTCTGGAACTGGCTCGCGGAAAATCCGAACGGAGCGCTCGCAGCGCGCACAACGCCTGACGCGGGCCTTATGGCTTGGCCTCGAACCCGGCGAATCGCCGCTCGAGCTCCCATTGTTGCTGCGCTTTTTCACTGGAGTTCAGGAACGCGGCGCAGACCGAAGAAGGCTTGGCCGCGCCGAGCGTGTCCAAAGCGCACGCGGAGGTCGCGTTCCGAAATCGATCGCGATCCTGCCAAAGACTCGCTCCCGGCAAAAAACTGTGCTCGATGCTGGTACGCACCATCTTCTTCAAATCGGCATAGGTCAGTCCGTAGGTCCGAACCGCCCGCACATATTCGTGCGTCAAATCGATGCGGGAGACGCCTTCATCGTCGGTTGAAAGCGACACGGGCACACCCCATCGCCAGTAGATGGGAAACGGATGCTCGTAGCCGGTGATCCCCAGAATCTCGTCGTTGCTGGTCAAATTGATCTCGACCATCACGTGGTTCGCCGCCATTTCCTTCAGCAAGTCGTACGGCCGCTCCTCGTACATCACGTCCACGCCGTGCCCGATTCGTTCCGCATGGGCTACCTCCACGGCCATCCGGATGTGGCAGCACAGCCCGTCGGGCGGAACCATCCCGGGAGCAAGCTCTCCGGCATGCAGGGTGATATGCACCTTCGGGTAGAGATCGTGAAGGAACGCGATCATCTTCATGTGCAGCGCATCATCGGCCATCGCCGTGTGATTGTCCTCTGGCTGGACGAAGTTGATGCCCACAAATCGCGGATCGGCCGAAGCCGCCTCGAAACCAAGCAGGGTCTGCGCGAAGACCTGTTCGGGAGGATTGGCGCGCAGGACTTGATAGATGTAGCGAATCTCGACCTCGCAAGCGGGCGCCGGACTCGCCTGGCGGCAATGCTCGATTTCGCCGCGCCGCGCCTCGCCCTGGTCGAGATAGGCGCGCGCCACAGCGATATCATCGCGCAGCCCGTGCGCCAAAAGCTCGCTGCGAAGCTCGCCCAAGTTCTGGTCGGGATGCCAGCCAAGCTCGCGTGCGATCGTGGCCGTGTGCGTGAAGTCGGGGGTGACCAGCAGCTCCAGATATTGCTCGTTCTGCAGTTCGGCGCGCGTGGCGACCTCGTCGAGCCACTCGCCCGTGTGCGTATCGGTCGCGTCGGCCGCCCTGAATTTCCCAAATGCGTCGAAAAAGTGGTCGTGCCCGGTCACTCCGGGTGTGGGCACAAAACCCCGCATCGAGAACGCGTCTACCAGGGCATCGTAAAGGTGCTGATCGGAATTGGCTTTTTCCGCCGGGACCTCGCCGCTCTTGCAGATCCCCTTTGGCTCTTTCACAAAAGACATCGATGCGAGATTCACGCACAGGTGATCGGCGGCGCCCGCGCGAATCCACGACTCCGCGTACACGCCGCCTCCCAGGTGGTAATGCAGTTCGGCGCCCTTCGGCATATTGAACAGGAACGCGCGCAAAGCGAGCGGGCTGCCACGGGCGCGATCCAGAGCTTCCGAGGCACGCTCCTCGGCTCGCCTGGCCTGCCGTCGGCCATGACACGCGGCGACCCACAAAACGGCAGCCAGGGCCAATGCGAGGGCACGGGGATATCGAGTCATTGGGTTCCTTTTCTTCGCGAATGCTCCACATTTTACTTCCCGGCGCCACAAACACAATTTGGCTTTTCGACCGGTCATGTAAACTCTATCTTCGCGTTTCGCTCCACTTTGACACGTCCCAGAGGATTCGAACATGCACCGACTTGTCGGTTTGACTCGAGCGACACTGCTGGCCTCCGCGCTTCTCGCGGCAACCCTCCCCGCCTCATCGGCGCCTGGCGGAAAACCCATTCCAGTCAAAGTCGTGGTAGTGGCGATGTTTGAGCGCGGCCAGGATCAGGGCGATGCACCGGGCGAATATCAGCTTTGGGTTGAGCGCGAGCATCTCGAGCAGATCTTCGACCTCCCCGCCGGGTACCACCACGTGCGCATGAACAGCGACGGCGTTCTCGGCCTGCTCACCGGTGTCGGCACGGCCAAAGCAGCCGCATCGGTGATGGCTCTGGGTCTAGATCCGCGATTCGATCTCACCAAAGCCTACTGGATCGTAGCCGGAATTGGCGGCGGCGATCCGGCAGACGTCTCTCTCGGTTCGGCCGTCTGGGTCGATCACGTCATCGATAGCGATTTGGCCTACGAAATCGACGCCCGCGAGATGCCCAGCGACTGGCCCACCGGATACGTTCCCATGCGCCGCTCCAAGCCGTATGAACCGCCCGCGCAGCCCGACGTCGACGGCGAAATCTTCACGTTGAACCCGCAGCTGGTGTCTTGGGCGTTCGCGCTCACCAAGAATGTCCCTCTGGTCGATTCGCTGCGCATGCAGCGGGCTCGGGCCGCCTTCACCGATTTTCCGCACGCTTTGCTTCCGCCCTTCGTTACCCGCGGCGACGCTCTCTCGGGCATGACGTTTTGGCATGGCGCCTTGATGGACAACTGGGCCAACGCCTGGGCGAAGTACTTCACCGGCGGGCAAGGCAACTTTATGGTTACCGCGATGGAGGACACCGGCACACTGCAGGCGCTCACGTTTCTCGGTCACGCGGGTCGGGTGGATCTCGAGCGGGTCCTTGTATTGCGCACCGTGAGCAATTACGATCGTCAGCCGCCCGGCGTCACTGCTGCGGAGAGCTTGAAGCAGATGATCGAAGGCGATTACGACGCGTACGGGGAGTCGCTAGAAGCCGCCGAGCGCGTGGGCGACCGAGTCGTCCGAGACCTGGTCGAGCACTGGCAGGAGCGCGAGGCCGCCATCCCTTCTGCCCAACCGCGCGAGAGCCGATGAAGGGCCAACCGATTTACGCCGGGATGCTGGCAGTTGCCGTCGCCGAGGCCCGCAAAAGTCTCGCCGAAGGCGGTTTGCCGATCGGCGCGGCGATTTTCGATGCCAACGGATGTCTGATTGGCGCAGGCCACAATCGCCGTGTGCAAGACAACGACCCTTCGATGCACGGCGAAACGAATGCTTTTCGCAACGCCGGCCGCCAACCGGGCTATCGCAGCCTGACCATGGTGACCACGCTCGCGCCCTGCTGGTATTGCAGCGGGCTGATCCGCCAGTTCGGATTCGGCAGAGTCATCGTCGGCGAAAGCCGCAATTTTCAGGGCGGGCTGGAGTGGCTTCGTTCGCTGGGCATTTCCGTCGTGGATCTCGATTCCGCCGAGTGCGTTTCGCTGCTGGCCGATTACATTCGCCAGCATCCGGATATCTGGCGCGAGGACATCGGCGAGTCGTAAGTCGCAGACGCTTGGGAGGCGGTCTGAAGCTTCTCCCCGGCGCTCGGTCAGATTCCGCTGTACGGCTGCCTCCGTAGGAATTCGCCGCTTCCTGCCTTCCCAACAAACCGTCCGCCTTCGACGATCGTTTTCCCGCGCGAAAGAACGCTCTGGGGCACTCCCTTCACGCGAATTCCCTCGAACATCGAATAATCGACGCGCATGTGATGCGTCGCCGCGCTGATGGTTTGTTCCTGATTCGGATCGAAGACAACTACATCGGCGTCCGATCCGACAGCCAGCGTGCCCTTGCGAGGAAACAAGCCGAAAAGCTTGGCGGGAGCGGTGGCCACGAGTTGCACAAACCGGTTTGGCGAGAATCGCCCCCCGTGCACACCGCCCGTGTAGAGGAGGCTCAGCCGATGCTCGATCCCCGGGCCGCCATTGGGAATTTTCGTGAAATCGTCCTTGCCTAACTCCTTTTGCTCCTTGTAACAGAACGGGCAGTGATCGGTGGAAACGACCTGTAGCGTGTCGTGCGCCAGCCCTTGCCAGAGCTTCTCCTGGTGCCATTTCTCCCGCAGCGGCGGCGTGAAGACGTATTTCGCGCCTTCAAATCCTGGGGCATCCATTTGCTCGAGCGACAGAAACAGGTATTGCGGACAAGTCTCCGCGTAGGCGGGCAATCCCCGGTCGCGCGCTTCGCGGACTCGCTCCAGGGCGTCGTTGCAGGAAAGATGCACGATGTAGACGGGCGCACCTGCCATTTCCGCAAGCGCGATCGCGCGGCCGGTCGCTTCCGCTTCCGCGGTGGTTGGCCGAGTGAGCGCGTGGTATTTCGGCGCGCGTTTGCCCTCCCCGAGCGCGCGGCGCACGATCACATCGATCGCTCCGCCATTCTCCGCGTGCATGCAGATGAGCCCGCCATATTTGGCGGCTTGCGACATGGCGCGAAAAATCGTGGCGTCATCCACCATCAGCAGGCCGGGATAGGCCATGAAGAGTTTAAAGCTAGACACTCCTTCGCCGACCAGCGCGCCCATCTCCTCCATCTGTGCGTCGCCGAGATCGGTAATGATGCAGTGAAATGCGTAGTCGATCGCTGCCTTCTGGTCCGCCTTCTTCATCCAGGTGTCGAATGCTTGCCTCAGGCTTTGACCTTTTTGCTGAATGGCAAAATCGATCAGTGTGGTGGTTCCGCCGTACGCGGCGGCAATGGTGCCGGATTGGAAGTCATCTGCGCTGGTCGTGCCGCCGAACGGCATGTCCAGGTGCGTGTGGACGTCGATCCCGCCGGGCATCACCAGCATTCCGGCCGCATCGATCGATTTGCCTGCGGCTTCGGCCGGCAGCGACTGGGCCATGGCGGTGATCGTTCCGTTGGTGATTCCAATGTCGCCTGCGTAGGTGTCGGTCGCAGTGACGACGGTGCCGTTCCTGATTACGGTGTCAAAACGCATCGGGCCTCCGGGGTTGGCGGGTTGAAGAATCTTATGGCATTTGCGAAATGGCGCGCAACAAATTGAAATCGGCCTGCCTCGGACGAGTGCTAGAATAAGGCCTCAGCTGATGTGCACCGTTGGCCCGTGAGTAAGTCCCCTCCGGGCCTGCCGTTAGGGAGATTCCGACCGGTTTTCCGATGCCGCTTGGCCATCTGGCGCCGAAGCTTTCCCCGGATCAGTTCGACCGGAACTTCGCCGAAATCTCGCCTCTGATGACCGAGCGTCAGGCGGCGATCGAGGCGGCGCGCTGTCTTTACTGTTTTGATGCGCCCTGCACGAAGGCCTGCCCAACGCACATCGACGTTCCTGCCTTCATCAAAAAAATTTCCACGCGGAATTTGCCCGGATCGGCGCGCGAGATTCTGTCTGCCAACATCCTGGGACATAGCTGCGGGCGCGTGTGCCCCACCGAAGTGCTTTGTGAAGGCGCTTGCGTCATGCACGAAAAAGGCGAATCGCCCATCGAGATCGGGCGCTTGCAGCGCTATGCCGTTGAGTATGTCCTGGCCAACCACATCCGGCTCGCCAGCGCCGGACCGCCCAACGGCAAGCGCGTGGCTTCGATCGGGGCGGGGCCGGCGGGACTGGCGTGCGCGGCCGAGCTTGCCAAGTGCGGCTACGCGGTGGTGGTCTATGACCGCAATGCGCTCCCCGGAGGGCTCAATACCTACGGAATTGCCGCTTACAAAATGCGAGCCGCCGAGTCGGTCCGCGAAGCGGAATTGGTCGAACAGCTCGGCGTCCAGTTCTACCAGGGGATGGAAATCGGGAAAGACATCTCTTTCACCGAGCTTGAGCGGCAATTTGACGCCATCTTCATCGGTGTCGGCCTGGGCGAAACCTGGGAGCTCGGGATTCCCGGCGAGGAGCTCGAGGGAGTCTGGGGCGCAATTGAGCTAATCGAGAGAAGCAAAATAGCGCCCCTGGATATCGAAATGGGCCGCAAAGTGGCGTGTATTGGGGCCGGAAACACCGCCATTGACGTGGTCACCGCCGCGAGGCGTTTGGGAGCCGAGACGGTGTATCTGATCTACCGGCGGGGCGAGCCGGAAATGCCGGCTTTCGCTTACGAGTACGAGCTGGCCAAGCACGATGGCGTCAGTTTCTTGTGGCAGACGCAGCCGGTGCGCGTGCTGGGCAAAAACGGCGTGGTTACTGGGCTGGAGTGCGTGCGCACCCAACTCGCTTCGCCTGACCGACGGGGCCGGCGAAGTCCGGTTCCCGTCGCGGGGACGGAATTCCAGCTGGATGTCGACATGGTCGTGCGCGCCCTCGGACAGAGGCCGACCACAGATTTTTTGCGCGCCGTCGAGGGCCTGGAAATCAATTCCGATGGGACCGTCAAGATCAACGACCGGCACCAGACCGGCAATCCAAAATACTTTGCGGGCGGAGACTGTACCAACGGCGGAAAGGAAGTTGTGGACGCGGTCGCCGAAGGCATGGCCGCCGCGCGGGGTCTGGACGCATGGCTCGGTTCGTCGAAAGGCAAGAGGTGAGACATGGCTGATCTCCGCGTGAAATTTGCGGGAATGACGAGCCTGAATCCCTTCTGGCTGGCCTCGGGTCCGCCGACCAATACGGCCGGACAGGTGATGCGCGCGTTTGATGCCGGATGGGGCGGCGCGGTATGGAAAACGATCGGCGAGCCGATCGTAAATACCAGTTCGCGTTATGGCGCGATTGATTTCAACGGTACGAAGGTGATGGGCTTCAACAACATCGAGCTGATCAGCGACCGTCCCACCGAAGTCAACTTCCGCGAAATCTACGAGGTGAAGAAGCGCTATCCGCAGAATCTGGTCATCGCCTCGCTGATGGTCGAGTCGAAACGCGAGACTTGGCACCAGATGGTGCGTCGCGCCGAAGATGCCGGTTCCGACGCTTTGGAGCTGAATTTCGGGTGTCCGCACGGCATGAGCGAACGCGGCATGGGATCGGCCGTGGGCCAGGTGCCCGAATACACCGAAATGATCACGCGGTGGGTGAAGGAAGTCGCGCGTGTGCCCGTGATTGTGAAGCTCACGCCCAACGTGACGAGCGTTGCGCACATCGCCAAAGCCGCCGAGAGAGGCGGTGCGGACGCGGTGAGCCTGATCAATACGATCAACTCGCTGATGGGAGTCGATCTGGAGAATTTTTCGCCGCGGCCGAATGTGGGCGGGAAATCCACGCACGGCGGCTATTGCGGTCCGGCGGTGAAACCGATCGCGCTTCACCTGGTTTCCACGGTGGCGAAAAACTCGCACGTTCCGATCAGTGGAATTGGCGGAATCGGCGACTGGCATGACGCCGCCGAACACATTGTGCTGGGCGCGTCAACCGTTCAGGTCTGCACGGCTGCCATGCATTACGGGTTCCGCATCGTCGAAGACATGATCGACGGGCTCTCCCAATACATGGACGATCATGGATTCGGCACGATTGAGGATTTCCGCGGGCGCGCCCTCGGGAATGTGGTGGATTGGGGCGATCTGGATTTGAATTACAAGATCATCGCGGAGATTCACTCGGAATTGTGTATCGGTTGTCAGCTGTGCTACGTCGCCTGCGAGGATGGAGCGCACCAATCGATTGAGCCCTACCGCGATGCGCAGAAGAAGAATGCGAATGGGTTTGGCGTGCACCTGCCGCGCATCGTGGAGGAGGAATGCGTGGGCTGCAATCTGTGCGCGCTGGTGTGCCCTGTGGAGACCTGCATCACCATGAAGCAAGTCGATGCGGGCCGCTCACCGATGAGTTGGAATGACCGCATGCGGCAGCGGGCGGCATCGTGTCAACCGCCCATGGCCAGTGGGGATTGAACGGAAGGCCGTCGATTCCGCCGAAAAGCGGACTCCGGTTTTCATGGCACGCTCCAAGGAGTGAGGGCGGTATGGCTCTGGTGGTGTTCCTGCGAGGCGTCAATGTCGGCGGACACCGCACCTTTCGCCCCAGCCTCCTGGCCAGAGAACTCGCCGACTACGATGTCGTGAATGTCGGCGCGGCAGGCACCTTTCTCGTGCGCAAGCCGGCCCCTCGAGCAAAGTTCCGTGCTGCGTTGCTCGCGAGGCTGCCTTTCGAGACCAAAGTCGTGCTCTGCGACGGTCGCGACCTGATCCGCCTCGAGAGGCAGAATCCGTTTGGGGCGGAGCCGTCACCCCCGGACCTTGTTCGATTCGTCAGTATCCTGTCGAGATTCGCCCCCCTCCGGCCTCCCCTGCCCATCACGCTTCCGCCCGGCAGGGACTGGCTGGTGCGAGTGATCGGTTCCCGAGAACGATTCGTTTTTGGCGTATACCGTCGTCGCATGAAAACAATCGGCTATCTTGGCCAGATCGACAAGTTGTTCGGCGTGCCGGCGACGACGCGAAGCTGGAGCACCATGGTTGCCATCGTGCGGATGTTGAAAGCAGGAAAGCAGGCCCGATGACGCCGGAAGACAGCGGCGCCGATCTGGCGACAACCAGATCCTCCACCTCGCGTGGCAGCATTAATCTTGGAAGGTCAGCGCCCCGTAGGCCAGGAAGCTCAGGGCGAACCCGACGAACCAGGCGTAGTCGTAGAGCACGCGAACAGGCGAGTAAATCAATCCCACAAAGGCCACGGCGCAGCCGATGGCCAGCGCGAGAATCGCGCGCCAGTTCACACCGCCGGAGAATTCGTACAGTCCGCCGCGGCGGTACAGGTCCTCGGGATTCAAGACTCTTTTTCGCCGGACGAAGTAATCGCAAATCAGAATGCCCGCCACCGGACCGAGGAATCCGGAATAGCCGACCAGCCAGCCGGAAACGTAATTTCCGTAGCTGGCCAGCAATTTCCATGGCTGCATCGCGACGCCCACCAGGCAGGTGAGCAAGCCGCCCAGACGAAAGCTGATTTTCCGCGGCCAGAGATTGGAGAAGTCGTTTGCCGGCGAAACGACGTTGGCGGCGACGTTGACATTGAGTGTGGCCATGAGCAGGGCCACCATGGCCACGATGACCGCGATCGGATTTCCGAGATGTGAGAGAACGGCGACCGGATCCCAAACCGCCTGGCCGAAGAGCACCACTGTGGCGGAGGTCACGGCGATGCCGATGAACGAGTAGAAGGTCATTGTGGTGGGAAGGCCGAGGGCCTGGCCGAGCATTTGTTCGCGCTGGCCGCGGGCGTAGCGGGTGAAGTCGGGAATATTCAGCGCCACGGTGGACCAAAATGCCACGACTCCGGTGAGCGAGGGGATGAAGAAACGGAAGAATTCGCCGAAGGTTGCGAATTTGGACGGAGCGGCCAGCATCGGGCCGAAGCCACCAGCTTTGGTGCGCGCCCAGAACAACAGTGCCAGTCCGATCAGCAACAGAAACGGAGCGGTGATGCCTTGCAGAAAACGGATCGTGCGAATGCCGCGCAGGATCACGACGAGATTCAGGCCCCAGAAAAGGATGAAGCACACCGGCACGCCCCACGGCGCGTTTTTCGCGCCGGGTGCCAGCGCCACGACCATGGCATCGATGGCTTCGCCGCCAATCCAGGACTGAATTCCGAACCAGCCGCAGGCCACCAGCGCGCGGAGCATGGCCGGGACGTTTGCGCCCAGCACGCCGAACGCCGAGCGAGCGAAAACAGGGAAGGGAATACCGTACTCGGCGCCGGCATGCGCATTGAGAAGCATGGGGATCAAAACAAGCACGTTGCCGAGAAAGACCGTGAAGATGGCCTGCTTCCAGCTCATGCCGCCGGCAATCATGGAGCTGGCCAGGAGGTAGGTGGGAATGTTAACGCTCATGGCGATCCAGAGCGCGGCGTAGTTGTAGGTCCCCCAGGTGCGGCGATCGGAGGAGATGGGAGCGAGGTCTTCGTTGTAGAGCCCGCTGGTTCGGACCGCCTGCGCCTCCGACGGGGGCGCGTGGGGATCGCGCTCTCTCGGGGCGGGCACTGTCGCGTTGCTCACGCGGGCAGGCTCGTGTAATCGATGTAGACGGCTTTTAGTTCCGTGTAGAAGTCGATGGCCACGCGGCCCATTTCGCGCAAGCCGACGCCGGTGGCCTTGATTCCGCCAAACGGCAAGTGCGCCTCGCTCGCCACGGTGGGAGCATTGACATGCGTGATGCCGGTCTCAATTCGGTCGATGAAGTCAAAAATCCTTCGTGCATCGTTGGTATAAACCGAGCTGGAAAGGCCGTATTTGACGGAATTGGCCACGCGCAGGGCTTGGTCAAAGTCAGCGACGCGAATCACGGAAAGAACCGGGCCGAAAATTTCTTCCTGGGCGATGACACTGTCCCAAGGGACGTGGTCGAAGATGGTCGGAGCCACGAAGTATCCATGGTCGTAGGCGGGACCGGACAGTCGGTCGCCGCCCAGGAGCAGGCGTGATTCCTTCTTGCCGATGGCGAGATAGTGCAGCACCGTTTCGAGTTGCTGCGAGTCCACCAGAGGACCGACATCTACGTCCGCCTCCAGGCCGTTGCCGACCTTTAATTTCCGGGCACCTTCGAGGAGCCTTGCGACGAACGCGTCCGCAACGGCGTGTTCGACCACGACGCGGCTGGTCGCCGTGCAGCGCTGGCCGCTCGATCCGAAGGCACCGAGCACCACGGACTGGGCAGCCAGCTCGAGATCCGCATCGCGCAGCACGACGACGGGATTTTTCCCCCCCATTTCGCACTGGCACTTTTTCATCTGCCGCGCGGCGAGGGCGTAGATGTGACTGCCCACCTCATTCGAACCGGTGAAGGAGATGGCACGCACTTCGCGGTCCTGCAGCAGTTCGTCGCCCACTTCCTCGCCCGCGCCGAGGACCATGTTGAGAACGCCTGCCGGCAGGCCGGCTTGCCCGAAAAGTTCGACGACCTGTGCGGCGCACTCTGGAGTGAGTTCTGAGGGCTTCAAAACCACGGTGTTGCCCGCCACCAGCGCCGGCGCGATCTTCCATACCGGAATAGCCACAGGAAAATTCCATGGAGTGATAGCGCCCACGACGCCCAGCGGCTGCTTGATCGTATAGGCGAGGTTCCTTCGAAGTTCGCTGGGCATTGTCTCGCCGCCCAGGCGACGTCCTTCGCCGGCGATGAACTCCAGGATGTTGATCGAGCGCTCGATCTCGACCAGGGACTCCCTCAGTGTTTTGCCTTCCTCGCGGGAGAGCGTGCGGGCCAGGGCTTCTTTTTGCTTTTCCACGAGCGCCGCGGCGCGGCCGAGAATCCTCCCGCGCAGGGGAGCAGGAGTGTCACGCCAGCCGGCGAAGGCAGCCTTCGCCGCGGCCACCGCGTCGCGCACTTCTTCGCGCGTGGAAAGCGGCGCGATGCTGGTGATTTCCCGCAAGTCCGCGGGGTTTCGGCGTTCCATCGTCTGACCGGAGCGGGAGGCGACCCAGCGGCCATTAATGAAATTGTGGCGGAGCGGGGCGGTGACGGTTGCGGTAGTCATTGGCGTGTTCAGTCAGCGGCCTTGGCCGATCCGGGAATGCGCGTTCGCGTGATCTCATCGTAGCTTTCCGGGCGCCGGTCGCGATAGAACTGCCAGATGGCCCGGACTTCTTTGATTTCCTCAAAGTCGAGGTCGGCGACCAGGAGCTCGTCTTTGTCGCGGCTGGCCTGGGCCACGATCTTTCCGCGGGGGTTGCAGAAGTAGCTTTTGCCGTAAAATTCGCCGATGCTCCAGGGCCGCTCGGTTCCCACGCGGTTGATGGCGGCCACAAAGTACTGATTGGCGACCGCATGTGCGGGCTGTTCGAGCTCCCAGAGATATTCGGAGAGTCCCGCGACGGTGGCCGAGGGATTGAAGACAATTTCGGCACCACCCAGTCCCAGAATCCGCGCGCCCTCCGGAAAGTGGCGGTCGTAGCAGATGTAAACCCCGACGCGGCCGTGCCGCGTTTCGAAGACCGGATATCCGGCGTTGCCAGGCGTAAAATAGAACTTTTCCCAAAATCCCGGATGGCAGTGCGGGATGTGATGCTTCCGGTATTTGCCGAGGTAGCTGCCGTCTTGGTCGAAGACTGCTGCGGTGTTGTAAAAGACCCCCGTCATTTCCATTTCGTAGATCGGAACGACCATGACCATCTTGTATTTCTTGGCGAGCCTCTGCATGCGCTCGAGAGTGGGACCCTCCGGGACGCGCTCGGTGAGCTCGTACCAGCGCGCGTTTTGCTCGGCGCAGAAATACGGGCCGTAGAAAAGTTCCTGAAGGCCGAGGATTTGCACACCCTTTTTCGCGGCCAAGGCGATCAGTTTTTCGTGCTTGGCGATCATCTTTTCTTTGATGTCGGCCAGCGCATATCTTTCGGGCGACCACTCGCAAGCTGCTTGGATAATCCCGCAACGAACGATCCGCGGCATCAAGGCCTCCTGGAGCGCAGTTTACTATCCGCCCGGACCGGCTACAAGAATGTGTCGTTGTAGGCTCCGGCGGGCCGGGCTAGGATGGAGTGCCCCATGGCAGCTGGCCGCCGATTCGACCGCGTGATCTGGATCGTTCTCGACAGTGTGGGAATTGGCCCGCTTCCCGACGCGGCCGCTTACGGCGACGCTGGGCGCGATACGCTGGGTCATGTCGCTTGCTGGCGGCCGTTGCGCCTGGAGAATCTGGTGCGCCTGGGGCTGGCGAATATCAAGCCGCTCGACCATCTCGCGCCCGTGCCGCACCCGGAGGGAAGTTACGGCAAAGGCGCGACCGTTTCACCCGGCAAAGACACCACCACGGGACACTGGGAGATGGCGGGAATTTGGCTGGACCGGGCCTTCCCCGTTTATCCGCAGGGGTTTCCCACAGAGTTGATCGCCGAATTCGAGCGCCGCATCGGGCGCTCCACCCTGGGAAACAAACCGGCCTCCGGGACCCAGATCATCCAAGAGCTGGGCGAGCAACACATGCGCACAGGATTCCCGATTGTGTACACGTCGGGCGACAGCGTTTTCCAGATTGCGGCGCACGAAGAGGTGATTCCGGTCGCCCAGTTGTACGGCATGTGCGAGACGGCGCGCGCGCTGTTGGACGGGCCGAACCGCGTGGGACGCGTGATCGCTCGTCCCTTCCTCGGCACGCCTGGGAATTTCAGGCGCACCGAGCGGAGGCACGACTACGCGATCGAGCCACCCCGGCCCATGCTGCTCGATGTGCTGGCAGAGGGCCAAGTCCCAGTCTTTGGCTTGGGCAAGATTCACGACATTTACAACGGGCGCGGCGTGGCCGAGTACCTGACGACGAAAAACAATATCGATGGCATGGCCAAACTCAACCAAGAGATCGCGCGAAGACCCTCGGGCCTCGTCTTTGCGAACCTGGTCGATTTCGACATGCTCTACGGGCATCGCAAAGACGTGGAAGGCTTCGCGCGTTCGCTCGAGGAGTTTGACGAATTGCTGGGGCCGTTTCTCGGTTCGCTTCAGGGAGAGGATCTTCTGCTCATCACTGCCGATCATGGTTGCGATCCGGATCCCGTGAATCCGACGACAGACCATTCGCGCGAATACGTGCCCATCCTGGCCTACAGTCCCGGCCTGCCGGGTGGCCGAAATCTCGGCGTGCGGCGAACACTTGCCGATATGGGGCAGACCGTGGCCGAGAATTTTGGCCGATCCATCCCCCACGGCACCAGTTTCCTTGGGCAAATCGAGTAGCGGGCAGCGGATCAGGCCAGGGCGATGAGGTAGTCGCCATCGGCCGGTTCGATTTTCAGCTTGTGTTCGCGCGAGAGCCAGCCGATGGCCATGAAGAAAAGGCTCTGCGGCGCGTTGACCTCTTCCATCAGGGCAGCGAAGGTGAGCGGGCCATGCTGAGAAAGCGTTTGCCAGACGGTGCCGGCGGTCTCGCCAATCTGTTCGTAACCCACGGCGTCTCCCCTTGAAGTCTGCTGCCTGAAGCGCTCGAGCCAGCACTGGGCGTCGGCACGACGGAGCAGGCGATCGAAGATTTCCGAGGCCGCGTTGGCCGATGAACTCGGAATTGCGCTTGTTTCCAAGGGTCGGTTTTTAGCGTTGGCGGGTTACACCCGGGTGAGAAGGGCGTGAACAGTTGCCCAAATTCGAGATGAGCTGGCTCAGGCCGGCGGGATCGGAGCGAAGAAATTTTCGCTTGAGTCTCAATTGACAGTGCTGGGGGCGTAGCCTAAACTTAGAGTTTGTCTCTACAGGAAGGGTGTGACTCGGTAGATGCGAACTTATGTGCCGCGCGGCCGAGAGGCCGAAGAGCTGACGGTCGGAAAAAACTGGTTTGTGGTAGACGCGGAGGGACAAGTGTTGGGGCGCCTGGCGACGCGGGTGGCGCGCATTCTGATTGGCAAGGACAAGGCAAATTTTTCGCGGCATCTCGATTGCGGAGACCACGTCATCGTCATCAATGCCGAGCAGATCAAGCTCACGGGGAACAAGATCGATCAGAAGGTTTATCGGCGCCACAGCGGTTACCCGGGAGGGTGGAAGGAAGTGTCGGTGCGGTCGCTCCTGGCGCGGAGGCCGGAAGAGGTCGTGCGCGAGGCAGTGCTGGGAATGCTGCCGAAAAACAAGCTGCGGGCGCGTCGGGCCAGGAAGCTGCGTGTGTATGCCGGGAGTGAGGCGCTCAACCGCCACGCCGGACAGAAACCCCAGCCACTTGCGCTGTAACCTCGTGGTGAAAGTTTAGAGACAGTCGGCCTTGAGCGGCGAAGTCCGCGGAATCGGGCGGGGAAAACGCGAGTTCGACAGGAGGAAAGTTGGATTCCAGTTCCATGACTGCGGGAAAACAGTTCTACGGCACGGGACGTCGGCGGGAATCGGTGGCGCGCGTGTACATCCAGCCGGGAGCGGCGCGCTTTTTGGTAAACGGCCGTCCCGTCGAGGATTATTTTCGAAATGTCGCCTGGCATACGGCGGCGATCGAGCCGCTCAAATTCACCCAGATGCAGGATCAGGTGGAAGTGAACGCCAAGGTGAAGGGGGGCGGAGTGGGCGGACAGGCAGGCGCGGTGCGCATGGGCCTCGCTCGGGCTCTTGCCGGGCTCAATCCGGAGTTGCGTCCCTCGCTTAGGAAAAACGGATTCTTGACGCGCGATCCGC
Organism: Candidatus Acidiferrales bacterium; assembly: GCA_030037525.1. Taxonomy (GTDB): domain Bacteria; phylum Acidobacteriota; class Terriglobia; order Acidiferrales; family UBA7541; genus Palsa-295. The sequence goes on from JASHRC010000221.1 coordinate 16,676, forward strand.
GCATGAAGGAGCGCAAGAAGTACGGGCAGAAGGGCGCGCGGCGGCGCTTCCAGTATAGCAAGCGCTAAGCGGTTTGAGGTGGGCAGTACTTCGGTCGATCAGGCCGGAGAATTCACGGCCGGCAAGGGTCCGGCAAAAAAGGATGCTGTTCGGGGCAACCGGAATCGCCCTCCGGCGAAGGCAGCCGGGGGGCACAAGCATCCCTCTTCAGGAGAGGAGGCACATTGGCAGTCGAGATCACCATGAAGGAGCTTCTGGAGGCTGGCGTTCATTTCGGCCACCAGACGCGGCGCTGGAATCCGAAGATGAAGGAATACATCTTCGGCGAACGAAACGGAATTCACATCATCGATCTGCAGAAGACCTTGAAGATGTTCCGAGAAGCGGCACGGTACATCGCCGACCAAGCGGCGCAGGGCAAAGGCGTCCTCTTCCTGGGAACCAAGCGGCAGGCGCAGGAAGCCATCGCGGAAGAAGCGCAACGTTGCGGAATGTTCTATGTCAACCACCGCTGGCTCGGTGGCACGCTGACGAACTGGGTCACGCTGCAGAAATCGATCAAGCGGCTGAAGCTGCTGAAATCGATGTCCGAAGACGGCCGGATGGCCGAGTTTTCCAAGAAGGAAGGCGCCCGGCTGGAGCGGGAGCTGAAGCACCTGCAGCAGAACTTTGCAGGCGTCGAGAACATGACCACGCCGCCGGACGCAATGTTCGTCATCGACCCGAACACCGAAGTGATCGCTGTGCGTGAGGCGCGCCGAATGGGAATTCCGGTGGTTGCGATCGTGGACACAAATTGCGATCCGAGCCTGGTCGATTGGGTCATTCCGGGCAACGACGACGCACTGCGGGCCATTCGGCTGTTTACTTCCAAGATTTCCGACGCCGTGCTGACGGGCCGCCAGTCGTTCGAGCAGACACAAATCGCCGGCCAGAAGGTGGCCGAGGGCGTCGCCGAAGAAGCTCCAGAATACGTGGACACCAGCGCCTACGAGCAGTACGAGAAGATGGAAGGGGATTACGTCGAAGGCGTGGGCGAGGCCACCGACGAGGCAGCGGCGTCGGTATCGAGCGAAGACGAGAGCAGCAGGCCCCGATAGAATCCAGGGCGGCGCTTCACACCGCGGGTCCAGACGCGGCGACCGGGCCGCTTGAAATCCAGCATAAGCAAGTCGATCCAAGAGGAAACGAGTATACCGATGGCGACAGCACCCGAAGCCGGCAAGGGACCCTCCGCGCAACTGGTGAAGGAGCTGCGCGATAAGACTGGCGCGGGGTTCTCCGATTGCCGCGCAGCGCTGGTCGAGGCAGGTCTGGACGTCGAGCAAGCCGTCAATGTGCTCCGCAAGAAAGGGCAGGTGGCGGCGGCGAAAAAGGCACAGCGAGCGACCTCCGAGGGGCTGGTTTCCTCCTACATTCACGCGGGAGGGAAGATCGGCGTGCTGGTGGAAATCAATTGCGAGAGCGATTTCGTGGCGCGCACCACCGATTTCCAGCGATTGAGCCATGATGTGGCCATGCATATTGCTGCGCTGGACCCGCGTTTTGTGCGCCGCGAGGAAGTAACGCCGGAAATTCTGGAGATCAAAAAACAAGCCTATCGCGAAGAGGCCAAGGCCAGCGGCAAACCGGATGCCGTCATCGAGAAGATCGTCAGCGGGAAGTTGGAAAAGTTTTACGAAGAGACCTGCCTCTACGAGCAGCACTTCATCAAAGACGAGGGCATCACGGTGAAGGAGCTGGTCGACCAAGCCATCGCCAAGCTGGGCGAAAACATTGCGGTGCGCCGCTTTGCCCGGTTCAAGGTAGGCGAGTCGGATGGCTCGGCCGCCAGCGGTCTCGCCGCGGAAGGCTCCGACCTGCCTGGTGAGTCTCACCCTTAGAGCTCCGGGGATCGGGAATCGCACTTCTCTGCTAGAATGCCGCAAGCAGAGGGCTGCCACGGCCAACACCGGACGAAACTCGAGCAGGGCGGCATGAACCTCGCAGCTCCCATCTTCCGGCGCATCGTCGTAAAGCTTTCCGGCGAGTCTCTTTCCGGGCCCGATAATTTCGGCATTCATGCCGAGACAATTCAGAATATCGCTCGTGAAATCAAGGATGTGCACGAACTGGGCGTTGAGGTGGCATTGATCGTTGGCGGCGGAAACATTTTTCGCGGCGCGCGTCCGCAAGGCCTGTCGATCGATCGTGCGACCGGTGATTACATGGGCATGCTGGCCACCGTACTGAACGGGCTGGCCCTCCAGGATGTGTTGGAACGGGTGGGCTGCCATACGCGGCTGATGAGCGCGATTGAGATGCATCAGGTTGCCGAGCCGTTTATTCGGCGGCGCGCCACGCGGCACTTGGAAAAGGGGCGGGTAGTGATCTTCGCCGGCGGCACTGGCAACCCTTATTTTTCAACCGACACCGCAGCCGCGCTGCGTGCCATGGAAATCAAAGCTCAGGTCATCCTGAAGGCCACACGCGTGGACGGAATTTACGACGCGGATCCGGAAAAGGTTTCCGGCGCGACGATGTTCGACCGGATCAGCTATCTCGACCTGCTGCAGAAGGGGCTTTCGGTAATGGACTCGACGGCTATTTCGCTTTGCATGGACAACAAAATGCCCATCGTGGTGTTCAATATGAACGTGCCGGGTAATCTCAGACGCGTGGTGGTAGGGGAGCGCGTCGGCTCAACCGTCAGCGCCGCCTGAGCCAGCGTTGGGGGAGGTTCGGTTTTCCATGAGCACGGTTGCTTCAAGCAAGGATGCCATCGCGCAAGCGAAGACTCGCATGGAAAAGGCCGTCGAGGATTTTCGAAAGGATTTGGCCAGCGTACGTACCGGACGCGCGAATGTCGCGCTGCTCGACCACGTGCGCGTCGATTATCACGGCACGCCCATGCCGATCAATCAGTTGGGCACGCTGAATGTTCCCGATCCGATGACCATTGTCATTGCGCCGTGGGATCCGAGTGCGGTCACGGCGATCGACCGAGCCATCCGCATCTCCGATCTCGGCCTCAATCCCACCAATGACGGCAAGGTGTTGCGCGTTCCGATTCCGCCGCTCACCGAAGACCGCCGCAAGGACCTGGTCAAGCACATTCACAGGGTCCTCGAGAATCACCGCACGGCGGTCCGCAACATCCGCCGCGACCTGAAGGAAGCCATCGAGAAACTCGAAAAGGACAAGAAGATCAGCGAGGACGAACGGAAGCGTTCGCTCGACGAGCTGGAAAAACTCACCCATTCGGAAACCAAGAAGATCGAAGATCTCTCCGCCACCAAGGAAAAGGAAGTGATGGAGATTCGGTGATCTCCGGTCGAGATGGATGAAGGATTTTCCCAGTCCTGAAGTCCGCAGGCTTCTCCGCGAACTCGAAGAATTCGGTAAAGCCCACGACGCCCGAGAGCCGCGGCAGGCGCGCCGGATGCTCAATCTGGAGCCAGCGACAGCCCAGCTCATAAGCATCCTGGCGCGCAGCTCTAGGGCTCGGCGCGTGCTCGAGATTGGCACCTCCAACGGCTATAGCACTCTGTGGCTTGCGGCGTCGATTGTCCCTCGAGGCGGGCTCGTCACCAGCATTGATCGAAGCGCGGAAAAGCAGCAAATGGCGCGCGAGAATCTGGCTCGCGTCGGGCTTTCCACGTACGTGGACTTCAGGTGCGGGGAGGCAACCGAGGTGATCAGCATGCTTGGCGGCCCGTTTGATTTCGTGCTCTTCGATGCGGACCGCACCAGTGCAACGGCGCAACTCGACCGGCTGTTGCCGAAGCTGGCTCCGGCGGCCGTCCTGCTGGCAGACAATGTGCTCTCGCATCCTGTGGAAATCGCCGATTACCTAGCCGCCATCGAGAGCCTCCCGCATCTCCAACACGTCGTGGTTCCGATCGGCAAAGGCTTGAGTGTGGCCTTCTGTCAGGCGAATTCCGCCGAAGCGGGCCTATGAGAGGGGCGCGCCCCAGCCGAACCGCCTACCTGGTGGCCATGCGGCGTGCCGCCCATCAAATCTTCGACCAGCCAAAAGTGTTTGACGATCCCCTGGCGACGTCGATCCTCGGCCCCGGGGCCGAGGAACGCCTGAAAAGCGAGGCGCGATTCGTGAACCGCGTGGGGCGTGCCGTGCGGGCATCGATGGCCGCGCGTAGCCGTTACGCGGAAGACTGCCTGGCGCGCGCCGTCGAGCGCGGCACCCAGCAGTACGTGGTGCTGGGAGCCGGACTCGACACCTTCGCCTACCGAAATCCCCATGGGTCGCGAGACCTGCGCGTTTTCGAAGTCGATTATCCGGCCACGCAGGAGTGGAAACGCGAGCGCCTGGTGGCCGCCGGCATTGCGATTCCCCGTTCGGTCCACTTTGCGGCGGTCGATTTCGAGCACCAGACGCTGGCCGAAGGGCTCTCGAAGGCAGGGTTCGATGCCGCCCGGCCAGCGTTTTTTTCCTGGCTCGGCGTGACCATGTATCTGAGCCGCGGAACCGTGATGGACAACCTTCGGTTCATCGCTTCGGTCAGACCCGGCGGCGGCGTGGTGTTTGATTACATGGTGCCGCGCGAAATGCTGAGCTGGGCGGGCCGGTTGATCCACCGTGCGCTCTCGCGGCGAGTGGCCAGGGCCGGCGAACCGTTTCGGTCGTTTTTTGCACCTGACGAGCTGCGTCAGGAACTCGAGGCCTTGGGATTTCATTCGATTGAAAGCCTGGGAGCGGCAGAGATCAATGCGCGTTATTTCGCGGGCCGAACCGACGGCCTGCGCGTGCCTGGGTTGCTCGGGCGTTTCCTCGGCGCACAACGGTAGGGAAATCTAATCGGGAGGCCGAACTTGCTCGGGTGGGATGAGCGTGAACGTGCAGGCGCCGGTTGGGGAGCAGGCCAGTGTGCCGCGCCGGATCAGCTTTGCGGGCGAAGGATCGGGAAACACTCGACCGTAATCGAGCGTGCGCAGCCGGTGGGCGAGCGGCCGCAGGTCTTCGCTTCCGCCGACGAATCGGACCGCCTCCACGCGGGCCCTGGTTTCGCCCGGCGAAAGCAAAACAAGAAAGTCGGCCCGCGCGTTTTCGCCTAAAAACTGCCCGGCGGGCATCGTGCGGAGCGCCTCGAGTTCGAGCTTTGCTCTGCGGACCAGATCGTCGATCTGCCCATTGCCTCCCAGAAGAAGCGTGAGTCGCGCGCGGGTATCCGGTGTTGCGTGCGGCGCGGCAAGCGCCAGAGCGCAGGCATGGATCGCACGGTCCCGCTGTCCCAGCCTCTGGTAGATTTGGGCAAGATGGTCGCCCGCCTGGCCGTCCTCGCTGAGCAGCCAAGCGGCGCGAACGTAGTTGGCCGCACGACCCAGATCATTCTTCTCGAAATAGATCCAGCCGAGGGTGTCCCAAAAGGCGGCAATCTCTTCGATCGCGCCGAGATTCGCGCTCGTGACGCGGGCTAAATCGAGCCTCCGCAGCCGTTCGGTTTCCTCTCCGATGGCCGTCTCGGCATATTGCTTTGCCTTATCGAGCGAGAGTTTTTCGTCGGCCAGGTGGAAGGCTACTTCGTCGAGCGTTTCGGGTGAAGGCGCGAGAGCAGCGGCTTTCTCGAATGCGGCGACGGCCTGTTGGCTTTTGCCCGTCTCCGCATAGGCGCGCCCCAGGCCGGCCTGGAATTGCGCGTTTTCCGGCGAAAGAACGGTGGCCTTCTCAAATTCGGCGATGGCCTCGGCGTACTGGTGTTCCTCGAGCAGGATGCGACCGAGCGAGCTGTGCGCTACCGGATCGAGCGGATTCGTTTCGGTTTGCTTTCGAAAGGCTGCCGCGGCTTGGGTGTAATCGAGCTCTCGTTCAAAGGCCAGGCCGAGGTATTGGTTGGCGTGCTGGTCCGATGGATTGGCGGCGAGCTGCGACTGAAACGCCGCGATCGCTTCGTCGAGTTTTCCGATGCTCAGGTAGGCGAGGCCCAGATCGTTCCACACTTGTCGGTCGCGTGGAGAAAGCTCGGCGACGCGCTGGAAAACAGCAATGGCCGCCTTGGAATTTCCGGATTTAAAACAGGCACGGCCCGCCTCCAGCAGTTCCTCCGGAGTTGCGCTCGCGGGAATTGCGGGGCCGCCGGGCGAGATGTTTTCGACTACCAGCGGTTGGCTTGCGTCCGCCGCTACAGCGCGAAGGAACGGGGCATATTCGGCGGCGCGTCCGGGCGGCACCTGGCGCATCTTGAAGTCGACGACACGTTCGGCCACGAGCATGTGACCCTCGAACCGATACGCGGACCTGAATTCCGCAAAGTCTTGGGAGAGCGTGAGACCCGCGGGCGGGCGTGCCGCGAGGGTCGCTGGAAACGATAACTTCAGCTGCACTTCGACCTCGAGCGGGCTACCGAGATCAATGGGTTTGGTTTTGTCGGCCGGTGGGTCGGGCATGCCCACGGTGAGCAATGGCAGTGCAGCTCGGGTGGTCTTGCTCGACCATTCGACGAAGTTTGGCTGGCTGAAGTCGATCGCGAGTTCAAACGGATCGCGCGTCGCCGTCGCCTCACTCGGCTTGACAGAGGTAACCTCACCCTCGATTCCGTCCTGGCGCAGGATGGTCTGGGCAATTTCTTGAAATTGCGCGGGCTCGGCGCCATGAAATGCCGAGCGAAGCACCAGTTCAGTGTCCCCGCGCACCCAATAGTGTGCGTGTGCGGTGAGCTTGCCGAGCTCGCTCACCTGGCCTTCGATCGTGACGTGTTGGGTCGATGGGAAGGGGGGATCCGGCGGCGTTTGAACGATTCTCGGCCCTCCCTGGCTGGAAACCAGAAGGGCGGATTTGTTGCGAAGGCCGGCCGCGAGCATTCCGTAGGGCGCGACGTCCACAGCCGAGTCCATAAGGACAACATCGCCTCCCGCCGTCGCACGGGTGATCACGCGATCAAACGGTGCGGGCGAAGGGAATGATGGGTCGAACCTTCTCGCCGAGGGAATCAGAATCGCTTCGGCAGGGATTCCCGCGGCCCGCAGCATCGCAGCCAGCAGCGCATGTTTGTCCTGCCCGTCGCCGTATTGATGGGAAAGAACCTCGGCGGCCGGATGCGGCTGGTATCCGGCGGCGCCCAGCGGAAGCGCAACGTCGCGAATGTTTTTCCGGACGTAATCGTAGAGCGCTTCGGCTTTTTCGCCCTCCTGCGCGCGGCCCCGGATGAGTTCTTCGGTCTTGGTGCGGATCTCAGGCGTCGGCTCATCACGGCCCTTTAAAAGCGCGGCGTACCAACTGCCGACTTCGTTCCATGTGGAGAAAGTGGTGAGCTCGACGTCCGGGGACTTTCGGTCTTGATCCTCAGGTGCCGATGGTTGCGGCTTCAGGTGAGTCGATTTCCAGCTGTAAATTTTGCGGCCTTCGGCCTCGGTCGTTTGGTAGGGCGACGAGGCGGAGGATTTCAGGGTCACTTGGCGGGTTGCGGGAAGGTTGATCTCCAGGCGTTCGTCAACAACGACGGCGCCCGCTAAAAAGCTGTGCTCGAACCAGAACTGGTTGGGCGCTGCGGGCGTGCCGATTCGCTTGGCGACCTCGTACTCAAGCGTGTCGCCGGGCGCGAGCGAGCGTAGAGTGACCTGCTTTTCCTTGCAATGGGCGTAGGCGGGAAAGTCGCGCGCCGGGGGCGCGGGGATATCCTTGATCGCATCGGCAGGGATCGGCAAGGTGGCGCCATCGGCCTTGTGGATGCGCACATAAGGAACGTCCACTCGTTCCCTTTCGCTGTCGTACGCAAAGTCGAGTTCGCTCCAGGCGGCGACTCCGGCCCCGGTTTGGATTCGGACCCGGACCCGAAGATCCTCTTCGCCAGTGCCGTCATTTTCAAAACGCGCCGTCGCCCGGTAGGTCTCGATAACGAAGGGCTCGTGCGAGAACCGAGCAGTCCCCGCCCCTCGGGCGGCAGAAACCGCAACCAAGGCGAAAAGGAAGATGAAGCGATCTTTCACCGACACTCTCTGGCGAAATTGACAGCGCAAGTTTAGGTGCGTTGCCGGCCGAGGGTAAAGTACAGATCGATGTGGTGTTGAGAAGTTCTAAACTGGGCGTCCAGGCACTCAGACGATAGCTTGCTGAGCCCGCTGGATTCCGGCGAGCCCTTCGTTCGCACCTAAGACATTAAGAATCATTGGGATATGGGAGGATCAAAGGGGCCCTTGGGCAGGCGAGAGGCTGGAAGCTATTGGCCGGGCAAACCAGGCGGGCCGCGCTGCTGGCTTGCGAGAAGCCTGTTGGCCCTAATCTCCACATTTTCCTCAATATGTGCTGTTGACACGATTTGTTCATTTGCCTATACTTTGTGAGTTCGCTTGAGCGCTTTTTGCTCGCTGGTGAAAGGGAAGTCTTCCGGCCCCGGAACAAGAAGGATGGAACGGGGCGATGGAAGAGCGGCCGGAATGGGGCGCCAGCCCCGCAAAGCCGTGCGAGCCCTCCGCATTCGGCAGATGCAGTTTCACTCCTTGGGGTGAAGTAGCGTCAGCGCGGAGTACCTGGTAGTTCCTTCAGGTTGGGGTTGGGCGACCTTTTCTGTTCATCCACCCGCGAATTTCTGCGCGGGCCGGTTTGGACTGCGCGGAATCAACAACGAACTGCGGTTTTTCAAAGCAGAGGGAAAAGTGCCGACCTTCTCACAACTCGTGCGTTACGGCCGGGAGCAGATTCGGGCCAAGACAAAGTCGCCGGCTTTGGAAGGATGCCCTGAGAAGCGCGGAGTGTGCGTTCGCGTGTATACCCAGACGCCCAAGAAACCGAATTCGGCGCTGCGAAAGGTGGCGCGCGCGCGGCTGACCAACAGCGCCGAGGTGACCACCTACATTCCCGGGATCGGTCACAACTTGCAGGAGCACTCGATCGTGCTGGTGCGCGGCGGCCGCGTGAAGGATCTTCCGGGCGTCCGCTATCACGTGATTCGCGGCACCCTCGATGCCGCTGGAGTTGAAAATCGCAAGCAGGGGCGCTCGAAATACGGCGCGAAGCGGCCCAAGGCCGCTCAGAAGTAGCGGGAGAACGGAACATGCCACGCAAGGGTTGGGTGCTGCGGCGAAAAATTCCGGGCGACCCGGTTTATGGCAGCGATCTGGTGCAAAAATTCATCTCGAGCATGATGTACGACGGCAAACGCTCGACGGCGCAGACCATCTTTTATGAGGCCATGGACCAGGTGGGCAAGACGTCGAACGATGATGCCTTCAAGATCTTCAAGAAGGCCATCGAGAATTGCAAACCGACCCTGGAAGTGAAGACCCGGCGGGTGGGCGGGGCGAACTATCAGGTGCCGGTGGAAGTCAATCCATTCCGGCGCCAGTCGCTGGCCATTCACTGGCTGGTGCTCTACGCGCGCGAGCGGTCGGGCAAATCGATGACCGAGAAACTAGCCGCCGAGATCGTCGACGCGGCCAATGGCCGGGGCGGCGCCGTCAAGAAGAAAGAGGACGTGCATCGCATGGCGGAAGCCAACAAGGCTTTCGCCCATTATCGCTGGTAGCCAAGAAATTCGGATATGGCCCGAGAGCTACAACTCGAGCAGACGCGCAACATCGGCATCATGGCGCACATCGATGCGGGCAAGACCACCTGCACCGAGCGCATCCTGTTTTACACCGGTGTGACCTACAAGCTCGGAGAAGTGCACGAAGGCACCACGGTGATGGATTGGATGGAGCAGGAGCGCGAGCGCGGCATTACCATCACCTCGGCGGCCACAACCGCCTCGTGGAAGCGTTTTGACAAAACCCACCGCATCAACATTATCGATACGCCCGGCCACGTGGATTTTACGGTCGAGGTGGAACGGTCCCTCCGGGTGCTGGATGGGGCGGTGGCGGTATTCGATGCGGTTGCTGGCGTGCAGCCGCAGTCGGAAACGGTCTGGCGGCAGGCCGACAAGTACCGCGTACCGCGCATCGCCTTCATCAACAAGATGGACCGCATCGGTGCCGATTTCGATCACTCCATCCGCTCGATGCGCCAAAGGCTCTCCGCTCATCCCGTTCCGGTAACCTATCCCATCGGCCGAGAAGACAACTTTGTAGGGGTCATCGACTTCATTGAAGAGCGCGCCATCGTTTGGAAGGATGAGACGTTGGGCGCGGAGTTTGAAATCCTTCCGCTGGAGCGGCTGTGGGACGCCGCGTATTTGCAGAGCCGGCCTGCGCTCGAGACCGCGGTGAAGGCCTCGGCCCTCAGCCCGGCCTTCTACAAAGAACATCGCGAAAAGGTCGTCGAGTATATCGCCGAACATGACGACGCCATCCTGACGAAGTATCTCGAGCAGCACCGGCTCGAGCCGGCCGAGCTGCGTGCCTCCCTGCGCCGCTCGACTATTGCGCTGAAACTGGTGCCGGTCATCGCGGGCGCTGCGTTTAAGAACAAAGGCATTCAGCCGCTGCTGGATGCGGTGATTGACTACCTGCCCTCGCCCCTCGACGTGCCGCCGGTCGAAGGAACCAGTGTGGACGGTTCCGATGCGCTGGTGCGGCGCGCCTCGGACGACCAGCCTTTTGCGGCGCTGGCGTTTAAGATCATGACCGATCCTTACGTCGGTCATTTGACCTATATCCGCGTCTATTCGGGGGTGCTGGAGACCGGCCAGTCGGTCTACAACTCCACCAAGCGAACGCGCGAACGCATCGGGCGCCTGCTCCGCATGCATGCCAACAAGCGCGAAGAGATTGAATCGATCGAGGCGGGCGACATTGCCGCCTGCGTCGGATTGAAAAACGTGACCACCGGCGACACGCTGTGTAGCGAAGACAAGCCGATCGTTCTGGAATCGATCGAATTTCCTACTCCGGTCATCTCCGTGGCCATCGAACCCAGGACCAAAGCGGATCAGGAAAAGATGGGCGTGGCATTGGGAAAATTGGCCCAGGAGGATCCGACCTTCCGTGTCCACACCGATCAGGAAACCGGGCAGACCCTGATTTCCGGCATGGGCGAGTTGCATTTGGAGATCATCGTTGATCGCATGATGCGCGAGTTCAATGTGCAGGCCAACGTGGGCCGACCGCAAGTCGCCTACCGCGAAACGATCCTGAAAGCGGCGGAGGCCGAACACAAGCACATCAAGCAGACCGGAGGGCGCGGCCAATACGGGCACGTGAGACTGACCGTCGAGCCTCTGCCCACGGCGATGCACGAAGACATGCACGAAATGTCCGCCGACGAGCTCGATCAGCTGGCCAAGCGGATCGCGGGCAAGGGCGGAAAGTGGCGTTTTGACAAAGAGCACCGGCTGCTGTTCATCGACAAGATCGTCGGTGGCGTGATTCCCAAGGAGTTCGTTCCGCCCATCGAAGACGGCGTGAAGGAAGCCATGGAAAACGGCGTTTTGGCGGGCTACGAAATGGTCGATCTGGCGGTGGTGGTCGTCGATGGGACCTATCACGAAGTGGACAGCTCGGAGATTGCCTTCAAGATCGCTGGCTCGGTGGCCTTCAAGGAGGCCTGCCGCCGCGCCAGCCCGAAACTGCTTGAGCCGATCATGCGTGTCGAGGTGGTGGTGCCTGAGGAATACATGGGTCCGGTGATTTCCGACCTGAACTCGCGCCGAGGGCAGTTGCAGGGGCGAGACTCTCGCGCGGGCAGCGAGATTATCAACGTGCGGGTGCCGCTGGCCGAGATGTTCGGCTATGCCACCGACATCCGCAGCAAGACGCAAGGCCGCGGCAGTTTCACCATGCATTTTTCACATTACGAACAGGCGCCGCAGGATGTGGCCGAGGAAGTGATTGCGCGAGCGACGGGCCGGGCGGTGCGCACATAAGCAGATCAGGCTGAGGAGCAGACACAGATGGCCAAGGAGAAATTCGAACGGAGCAAGCCGCACGTCAACGTGGGGACGATCGGGCACATCGATCATGGCAAGACCACCCTGACGGCGGCGATCACCAAAGTGCTGAGCAAGAGCAACCCCAAGGTGGCGTTCCGGGCGTTTGACACAATTGACAACGCGCCGGAAGAGCGGGAGAGGGGCATCACCATCGCGGTGGCACACGTTGAGTATGAGACGGCCAGCCGTCACTACGCGCACATCGACTGTCCCGGGCACGCCGACTACATCAAGAACATGATCACCGGGGCGGCGCAGATGGACGGGGCGATTCTGGTGGTGGCGGCCACCGACGGGCCGATGCCGCAGACGCGGGAGCACATCTTGCTGGCGCGGCAGGTGGGGGTGCCCTACATCGTGGTATTTCTGAACAAGTGCGACGTGGTGGAAGATCCCGAGTTGCTGGAGCTGGTGGAGCTGGAGGTACGGGAGCTGCTGAAGACGTATCAATTTCCGGGCGACACGGTACCGGTGATCAAGGGTTCGGCGCTCAAGGCGCTGGAGGGGGATGCGAAGTGGGAGAAGTCGATTTTGGAGCTGATGGATGCGGTGGATAAGAACATTCCCTTGCCGCAGCGGGATGTGGACAAGGCGTTTGCCATGCCCATCGAGGATATTTTTTCGATTTCCGGGCGGGGCACGGTGGTGACGGGGCGAATCGAGCGGGGCAAGATCAAGGTGGGGGAGGAAGTGGAGATAGTGGGATTTCGTCCGACGATGAAGAAGACGGTGACGGGCGTGGAGATGTTCCGGAAGCTTTTGGACGAAGGGATCGCGGGGGACAACGTGGGATTGCTGTTGCGAGGGACGGAGAAGGACGAGGTGGAGCGGGGGCAGGTGTTGTGCAAGCCGGGGTCGATCACGCCGCACACCAAGTTCAAGGCCGAGGCCTACGTGCTGACGAAGGAAGAAGGGGGGCGGCACACGCCGTTTTTCACCGGTTACCGGCCGCAGTTTTACTTTCGCACGACCGATGTGACCGGGGACGTGAAGCTGCCGCAGGGAGTGGAGATGGTGATGCCGGGAGACAACGTTTCGGCCGAGATCGCCCTGATCACGCCGGTGGCGCTCGAGAAAGGGCTGCGCTTTGCGATTCGCGAAGGCGGCCACACCGTGGGCGCCGGCGCCGTCAGCGAGATCCTCGA
>JASHRC010000017.1 GCA_030037525.1 Candidatus Acidiferrales bacterium
CGTGTATCTACTGAAGCCAGAGGTGAAGCAGGCGTTCAATCCCGCCGGCGCGTAGCGGTCTCCGAGCTTAACTGAAATCTCCATCTCCAGAATAAGTCGGTGCAGGAAGCTTTGAAGAGTCGTAATCGCGTATTCTGCGGCGAGAGAATTGGTCATTTGGATGGCGCCATCGCGAGGGGGCATGAACTGGTTTCTGCGAGCCGTTAGCGACGTTCCGCCCGACTTCGTTGCACTGTGGTTTGCGCACGCGCTGGCTGCGCTGCTGCGCTTTTGGAGGTTTCTTGACCGAGGTCGAGCGGTCGCATACACTACCGAGTCCGCGTGGGTCCGCGATGTGCGCTGAGCGGTTTGCGCTTACGCAGCTCCAAGGCCCGGTCCTCGCCAGGCGCGGCGAGAATCCCAAACTTGAAATTCCAGGCCGCGCGGCGCGTAATACTCACTTACAGGAGAGAGATCGTTGCCGAAACGCACGTTTCAACCCCATGTGCGCGCCCGTCACAAAAAGCACGGGTTCCGCGCACGCATGAAAAGCGCGGGTGGGCGGAAAGTCCTTGCGCAACGCCGCAAAAAAGGACGCCACAATCTCACGCGGGTCTGAATCGCCGCGGCTCAAGTTTCCCCGGTCGTGCCGTTTGTTGTGCCGCGCCCAATACGATGCGGTATACCAGGAGGGCCGCCGGCGGGCGGGCCGTGAGTTCACGGTTTTTCTTCGCCCCAATGGCCTCGATCTCAGCCGGTTCGGCTGGAGCGTGAAGAAGGCGCTGGGCACAGCGGTCCGGCGCAATCGCATCCGGCGCCGCCTGCGCGAGATCGTAAGGCTCAACCGACAGGAGATTGCCTCGGGATGGGACATCGTGATTCATCCGCGCAGCTCAGCAGCGACAGCGGATTTTCGCTCGCTCGCAGACCAGCTGCTGCGTCTGCTCCCGCGACCGGCTTTGCCGGAAGGGCAACCGCAGAACAGCCCGTAAGACCGCCTGTGCTGCAGCCGTTCAGGGAACCGGAGCTTCAGGGACTAAGGTCCGTTTCACCGGGTGCCCAGGCTGGCGCAAGCGTCCTCGGAGTTCGCTTGGGGCACGCACCCGCGACCCACGAGCCAAAAGTGAGGTCGAAGTCGATCGGCCAATACGCGCTGCTGTTTCTGGTGCGCTGCTACATGATTTTGCTTTCGCCGTTTTTCGGCGGCGCCTGTAAGTTCGAGCCCTCCTGCTCGAACTATGCGTATGAGGCGATCGCAGTTCACGGCGCGAGGTGGGGCACCTGGCTGGCGTTGAAGCGGCTGCTGCGCTGCCGCCCATTTACAGCCGCCGGATTCGATCCCGTACCGCGGGTTGCGTTGTTTGCGCCTGGGCCGGCGGGCAGTGCGGAAGGTAGCCGGGAGCCGATCGAGTGAGCGAGACGTCCGATCAGGTTCGCGCGATCATTTTCGTCCTGCTGGTCGTGCTGATCACCTTCCTGTGGATGCACTTCTACAAGCCTCCCACGCCACCACCCCAGAAACCAGCTCAGACCATTTCGCAGACCCCACCCGGAGCGGGAACAGCCTCGCCGGGTGAGGCATATCTCGCTCCGACACCGCGGCCGGTCATTCCCGTAACAGAGGCGGGGGCCGAACGGATCGTCACCTTAGAAAGCCCGCTCTATCGCATTGAGCTTTCCAATCGAGGCGGCGTGGTGCGGAGTTGGACACTCAAGAAATATTTGGATGATCAAAAGCCGCCACGCCCGCTCGATCTGGTCAATGCGAATGCGGCGCCGGAGTTGGGTTGGCCATTTTCGGTGGAGTTATCCGATGCGTCGCTTGCATCGGAAGCGAACGCCGGACTGTATGAGGTCTCGACAAGTACGGGAGAAAACAAGGCGCCGGCTGCGGCGGCCGCCGAGACTCTCCCAGCGCCCGCGACGATCGCCTTCGACTGGAGTAACGGTCACCTCCGAGTCACCAAGAAACTGAACTTCGGTGCGGACTACCAGATGTCCGCCGAAGTTTCGGCCACCCTGGACGGTAAGCCGCTCGCCAGCGGCCTTGCCTGGCGCGGCGGGTTTGGTGACCGGACGGTGTACCGGGCATCGCAGCTGCTTAGTGTGTTTTATGACCAGGGCGGAAGCCTGACCGTGCTTCAGTACAAAAAGCTCGGCGTCGCGGGCAATGCAACAGAGCCCTTTGAGCTACCCGGCGCGGTCCGCTACGCGGGAATCGAGGACCAATTTTTTGCCGCGGCGTTCATTCCCAACCGAGCCGATTTGTACGTTTCCGATTGGACGCAGTGGCACCACTTTACCGAGAACAATCAGCCGACCAGCGAGCCCGTGGCGGAAATGTCGGTGGGTTCGGCGACGCCAGGGCCGGTCGAGGTTCGCGCCTACGTCGGGCCGAAGGACCTCGCCCTGCTGGGCAAGGTGCACCCGTCGCTCGAGGGGCTGGTGCAGTTCGGATGGACCGGGGTGATTGCCAAGCCCCTGCTGTTTATTCTGCAATGGCTGCACCAGTACATCCCGAACTACGGCTGGGACATCGTGGCCCTCACGCTGGGGCTCACGATGGTGCTGTTCCCCATTCGCATCTGGACCTTCCACTCCATGCGAAGGATGCAGGTGATCGCGCCCGAGATGAAGGCGATTCAGGACCGTTACCGGAAGTATTCGATGACCGATCCGCGCCGCGGCAAGATGAACGAAGAGGTTATGGCGCTCTATGCGAAGCATGGACTGAGCCCCTTGTCGCAGTTGGGCGGATGCCTGCCGATGCTTTTGCAGATTCCGTTTCTTTGGGCCTTCTACCGCATGCTGGCAGGCGCGATCGAATTGCGGCACGCTCCGTGGATTTTCTGGATCCACGACTTATCGGTCAAGGACCCGTACTATATCTTGCCAATCGCCATGGCCGTGACCACATACTTATCGACGAAAATGATGCCGACCGCTGCGACCGTCGACCCGGCGCAGCAGCGCATGATGCTTTTGATGCCGCTGGCATTTGCATTCATTTTCTTTCAGCTGTCCAGCGGTCTGAACCTTTACTATTTCACAAGCAACCTGGTCAGCGTTGGCCAGCAGCTATATTTAAACCGGACGCAGCCCCCACCCAGCCGGAGCAAGTTTAAGAAGAAAAAAACACCATGAACGAAGAAGCAGGAGCAAACAGGAAAAAATTTCCCGGCAAGGGCCGTTCGCCGCGAGACCGCGGGCAGGCCGAGCCGCGTCTGGACCGCGAGCGGGCGGTCGAGGAGCTCAAACGGTTTATCGATCTTGCCGTTCGGGAGATGAATCTGGCTGTGGAATGGGACCTTTCCTCATCCGATGACCGAGCCAGCTCCGAGGGGGCCGACGTTGTGGTCACCTTTCACGGAGCCGACCAGGGGCTGCTGCTCGAACGGAATGCGGAGTTGCTGCTGGCGTTCGAACACATCGCGCACCGCTGGTTGCGTCTGGATCCGCGCCTACACGATCGGGTGCGGCTGGACTGCGGAGATTATCGCGCGAACCGCCTGGCGGAGTTGAAGCTCTCGGCGCGCGTGGCCGCGCAGCGTGTCCGCGAAACCGGGCAGCCCCACCGTTTCAATCCGATGTCCTCGCGGGAGCGGCGCATCATTCATCTGGAACTGAACGGGGCGCCGGGCGTCCGCACCATGAGCGAAGGCATTGGCGACCGGCGCCAGCTGGTGATTTATCCGGTCACCGGCAAAGACGACACCAGCCAGAAAAATCGCCGCTAGCAGCTCGTCCCGGCTTGCATTTGGGTTTTGTCTGCCATCCGACCGTACGTTTCGACCACTCCCGGCAGCCCGGATCGAATCTCGCCCGCTAGACCTCGATCGTGTAGCCTTGCTTGCCGACGTTGAAACAGTGGGTCGAGCCGACACGCTCGCCCAGGCCGGCCGCTTCATGGACGTGTCCGCAAAACAGATAGGAAGGTCGGGCCTGTTCCATCCAGGCGCGCAAGGCGGAACTGCCTGCATGTTTGCCGGGAGCGAATTCGTCGAGGGTCGTATCGCGCGGCGGGCAATGCGCGACAACATATAGGTTCTCGATTCGGTCGAAACCGGCCAGCGCCTCGGCTATTTCCTGTTCGGAATACTCGCCCGGCGTGTTGAACGGAGTGATGTTGCTGTAGCCGAGTCCCGCCCAAGTGGTGCGGCCGAGCGTTCCTTCGATGGTCTGCAGCTGGCGATGAAAATCGACAAAGCCGAAGCGTGCGCACAGGGCGCGAGTATCGTCGTGCGTTTCGTGGTTGCCGGGCAGGACCCACAGGCGCGAGCCGAGCGGGCGAAGGACTTCGCCACAGCGGTTGAGTCCTCTGCCGAAGGTGCCCAGGTCACCCGCGGCGATGTAGAGATCGGCCGGCAGAGCGAGGATGCGGTCGAGCGCGCGAAGATCCCCGTGAATATCGCTGAAAATCAGGACCTTCATGATTTCGCCTTTGCAGGCGGCCGCGGCACGGGCTGCTGCGGTACCAGACGCCTCATGCGCTGCTGCAACATGCCGTAGGTGAGCCAGCCCTGGTCGAGAACGTCGCCGGAATTATCGAAAACGACTTCCCATGTGAACGGCTGAGGACTCTGGCGGCGGCCGTCGGAGAAACGATTCTCGCCGAAATCGACGATGTGGTGACCATTCTGTTCGAAGCTGCGGATGACCGGAAAACGCGCGAACCGCCAGTAAAGCTGCACGCTCGGAAGCGTCCAGGCGCGCGCGATGAACGAGTCGGGCGGTGAATCGGGCACCCACCAAAACGCCGGAGGGTCGTTCCGCCGCAAGTCGAGTTGCGCTTCGTATAGGCCGTCGGGAGTGCGGATTGCTTCGCCCCAGTCCCAGAACGAAGGCGGAATGGGCAGCGCGGCGACGCGATCGACCGCGACCTGTTTCGCTTGCGCGAATGCCTTGACGCGGTCCATTGCGGCATGATGGGCGAGAGCGCAGGCGAGAATATACGCGACCATGGCGACCACTCCGGCCTGGCACCATCGCGCCCGCCGGACGCGGAATCCCCAGTGACCGATCGCAGGCGCAAAGAACAGCACGGCCAGCACCGCAATCAACAGCACCGCGGTCCACAGGCGGAAGGGATAGGCCGCCACGCGCAACAAGAACCAGATCGCAAGCGTGCTGGCCGTGAAGACCGCCCACATCCGCAGGGCGCGAGACCGGGACCGTGCCGAGTCCCTGGCGGCGTCCGGTCCCCTTGAATATACCCACGGGATGATCTGAGGGATCAGCAGAATGGCGGTGAACGAAAAATCGACAATGAACAGCCAGTCCCAGGCCACACGCGTGCTGGAAATCGGATACCACATGCGCGTGCCGAAAGAGGTCATCCCGTCGAGCAGAATGTGGCTGGCGATACCGATCGCGCAGACCACTGTCAGCATTCCCAGCGGCGGCGACTGGATATCGCGCCATCGCGGGAACCGGCGCCTCACCCAAGGAATGAGCGCGCGCGTGAGGATGGCAAGCAGAAAAGCGAAAAACGGCAAGGCGACAAACGAGTGGGTGATGCCGCGATGGTATTTGACGATGGCCAGAGGATCGCCCGTGAGGTTGGCCACCACGTCGCTGTCGGGGAAAACGGCCCCCAGCGTCAGTGCGAATGTGGCCACCTTGCCGTATCGGTCCGAGAAGTATCCTTTGCCGATCAGCGCGCCGGCGATTCCGTGAGTTATGGTGTCCATAAAGGGCGAAAGGCCGAGAGTTTACACGATTCAGGCGATTTCGATCAGGGGAGAGCGTTTGGGAATGACTTCGCCGATTTTGCGGGCAGGGACGCCGTAGCGCTGGAATCGGACGAGCGCGCGGTCTGCGGCCTCCGGCGCAATGGAGACCAGCAGGCCACCGGAGGTCTGCGGATCGAAAAGCAGCGAGTGAAATTCCTCGGGCACCGAGGGCAGAAAAATCGCGCAGCCCTCCAGAAACGCGCGGTTATTCGCAAGACCGCCGGAAAGGAACCCGCCGCGTGCCGATTCAATCGCGCCGGGAAGGTAGTCGACCTGGGAATGATCGATGCGCAGGGAGACGCCGCTGCCGATGGCCATTTCACGGGCGTGGCCGAGAAGCGAGAAGCCCGTCACGTCGGTGACGGCGTGAACGGGACTTCTGCCGTCGGTTCCGGGGACGTCGATTTCATGCAGGGCATCGGCCGCGTCGCGGTTCAAGCGCGTCATCGAAGCGGCGGAGGCCTCCACCCACGCCTCGGCCGCCTGGCCCTGTTTCAGCGCCGTGGAGATCACGCCGGTGCCGATGGGCTTGGTAACGAGCAGCACATCTTGTGGCCTGGCGCCGACATTGCGCCAGATTCCAGCGGGGTCGATCAGCCCGGTCACGGCATAGCCGAACTTCAGCTCGTCATCGCGAATCGAGTGTCCGCCGGCGACGGTGCACTTCGCTTCATTCATTTTCGCGAGGCCGCCGCGCAGAATCGCTTCCAGAATCTCGGGCGGCTGCGTCGTCGGAAAAGCGACGATGGTGAGCGCGGTGATCGGGCGCCCCCCCATGGCATAGACGTCGCTCAAGGCATTGGCGGCGGCCACTTGGCCGAACAGGAAAGGGTCGTCGACGATGGGCGTGAAGAAGTCGACGGTTTGCACGATCCCCAAATTGTCCGAGATGCGATAGACGGCCGCATCATCGCTGGTCTCGAATCCCACGATCAGATTCGGATCGTTGGCCGGGGGCATGCGCTTGAGCACGTTTTCCAGAATGCTCGGGCTCAGTTTTGCCGCGCACCCGGCCGCTTTCGCCGTTGTTGTGAGCCTGACGGCCTCAGCCAATCGACCGCACCTCCGGATCTTGATTATAGCGCTAGGGCCTCAGGCCACTTCGACGAGCACGAGCGAAGCGTCGTCGGCAGGGGGCCCTTCGCGCCACTGGGACACGCGACCGAGAATGTGGCGCTTCATCTCCGAGAACGGCTCGAGCGCCGCCTCGCGCACAATTTCGGCAAGGCCCTGCACGCCCAGCATCTCGCCGCGCGAGTCGAACACGTCGGTGAGCCCATCGGTGTAGAGCGCCACGCGGTCACCTCGGTTTAGCTCCACGTCGAGGACCGCTTCGCCATCGATAGCGTTGGGCATGGCTCCGAGCAGCATGCTGCGCGATTCGAGGAAGCGAGGCTCCCCTCCCGGCGAAACAATCATCCCCGGCGGGTGCCCGGCTCCCGCGAAGAGCATGCGCTGGCCGCCCCGGTCGATCCGTGCGGCAGCGACGGTGAGAAAGAAAGTTGAGCTGCCGATGCTCTGCAGGAGGAATCGATTGACGTGGCTCAGCATTTCGCCCAGCGAGACGCCACCGCGCAGCTCCCCGAGCATTTCGGTATAGAGCCGGTTGGCAATGAGCGCTGAACCAATGCCGTGGCCGGAGACATCGCAGACCAGGAGATTCAAGTGCTCTTCGTCCATCGGGCTGACAACGCCGAAGTCCCCGCCAATGGTGCGCACGGCATGATAGTAGGCGTCCACATTCAGGCCGCCCCAAACGAGCGAATGCGGCGCCAGGCTCTGTTGCACGCGCGCCGCCAGCGCCAGCTCCTCTTCGATCTCCCTCTGCCGCTCTTCCAGCTGGACGTTGGCTTCACGCAGCAGCGCTTCGGCGCGCTTCTGGTCGGAAATATCGGTAAAGGTCACGATCGCAAATGTCCGGCCGTCGGGATCCTCAAAGCGCCTGGTGGCGATCACCACTGGTAGGCGGCTGCCGTCTTTGCGCGGCAGTACGAATTCGAACCGGTGATGCCCGGTTTTTTCGGACTGGGCAATTTGGGCGAGGATGTACTCGTGTTCTTCCGGCGCGTAATATTGCAAGGCGACGTGGCCGATCATTTCCTGGGCGGGCACGCCGAAGATCTCCTCGAGGTAGCCGTTGATGAAATTGACCCGATGACAGTCGTCGACGATCATCACGCCCTGATTGAGCGTTTCGAGGATTCCCTCGGTTTGCAGCAGCCATTCGGGTTTTTCAAGGGCCATACCAGTTTCTTTCAGGCTACCGGAGTGCCGCTATCTTACCGAATCTCGGCCGAAGCGCCAAAGTGCCTCCGCCGCTGTAGAATGAGATGATCGTGGAGCAGGTCCAGACGCAACTTGATGTGACGGCCGGAAGGAACCGGCTTCCCCCGGGACCCCGAGGCCTGCCGCTGGTGGGCATGGCCTTCTACTTGCGGCGCAATCCGCTCGAAGGCATGCGCCAGCTCGCGCGCGACTACGGCGACATCGTGCGCTTCCAGGTGATGGGGCAGGAGCGCATCCTGCTGAATCATCCCGATTGGATCAACCAGGTTCTGGTCCTCCAGCACAACAAGTTTCACAAAAGCGAGCTGACGCGACGTATCACCGCCCGCATGCTCGGCCAAGGCCTGCTCATCAGCGAGGGTGAGTTCTGGCGGAGGCAGCGGCGGCTGGCGCAACCTGCCTTCCACCGCGCCCGCATAAATGACTACGCAGCCACGATGCTGGAAATTACCTGTTCGCACATTCGCAGCTGGCGGTACGCGGAAGTGCGCAATATCGGGCAGGAGATGACCGCGCTGACCCTGGGAATCGCGGTCCGCACACTTTTCGGAGCGACGCTTCCGGAGGAAGCACGCGGCGTCGGCCAGGCGATGACCTTTCTGATGCGCTATTCGCTCCGCCGCCAGCGGCTGCCCTTTCGAATTCCGGAAACATGGCCCACGCCAGCCAATCGCCGCGCCAATCGCGAGCTCGAATTCATTGACTCGCTGGTCTATCGCATCATCTCCGAGAGACAGGCAGAAGGAAACTCGAACCACCACAACGACCTGCTTGCGCTGCTCATGGGCGCGATGGACGCAGACGGGACGCAGATGACCCGACAACAGCTTCACGACGAGACGATGACGCTGTTTGTTGCCGGGCACGAAACCACGGCGCAGATGCTCACCTGGACCTGGTACGCGCTGAGCCAGAATCCTGCGGTCGAGGCCCGCTTGCAGGAAGAATTGGACGGTCGGTTGGGCGTGCATCCGATTGAACCATCGGACTTACCAAAATTGCCCTATCTGCAAGCGGTGATGAACGAAGTCCTGCGGCTCTATCCGCCCGCCTACATCATGGCCCGCGAGGTGATTTCGCCGTGCGAGATCGCCGGCTACACGTTGCGGCCGAAATCGACCGTTCTGTTTTCTCAGTGGGTGATGCAGCGCGACCCGCGCTATTACGACGATCCGGAGGCGTTCCGCCCGGAGCGCTGGCTCGATGGACTGGCCGACCGTTTGCCTCCAGGAGCTTATTTCCCGTTTGGCGGAGGCCCAAGGCGCTGCATTGGAGAGGGATTTGCTCTTCAAGAAGCAGCCATTGTGATCGCGACTCTCGCGCGACGCTTCCGCTTCAGACTGGCGCCCTCCGATCCGGTCGTCCCGGAACCGCTGGTCACCCTGCGCCCGCGCCACGGCATTCAGATGACGCTTCACCGACGCTCATGACAATTCGCCATTCCCGGCGAGATTTTGGGGGTTTACGTGGCGCTGACGGAGATCCTTCTGGAGTTGCCGCAAGCCACAGCGCCAAAACTCCTTCTTGCTATTGCACGAACTCGCCGTGTCCACCGTGCGCCCAGGGATTGTAGGTGAGCGCAAAACGAACGCGGTCGCGAATCGGAGGATGATCGTAGGTAAGCAGCACAGCCAGGCGGCTCGGATCGGGATACTCGAGATCCACCTCTCCGAGCAGCTGAAAGGACTGTGCCGCCACCTGGCCAGAGTCGGGAGTGAGCCCGTGGGTCACTTCGAGCGAGTATTGGTCGGCCTGATGTTCGAAGTGGCGGCTGAGGAGATTCGTTACTGGTGTGAGTATCAGAACGAATGCGCTCAAGATCAGCAACAGCGTCGGGAGCGACGCCAAATCCTCCGTGCCGCGGATCCCCCACGCGCCGCCTCGCCAAGCTAGCAGCCATCCAATCAGGCGATAGCCCAGATAGAAAACGATCAGGCTACCCACGCTGTAGATCCCGAGCCCCTTGGGAATGTGGTTGAGGACGTAATGGCCCATTTCGTGGCCGACGACGGCCACGATTTCGGGCGTGGTCATCTTGGTGATGGTGGTATCCCAAACGACGATCCGCTTCGAGCTGCCGATCCCGGTCACGTAGGCGTTCAGTTCGTTCACTTTTTCTGACGCATTCATCCAGTACATGCGCTCAGGAGGGATACTCTGGCCGGCACGCTCGACCATCCTCTCGAGCGCCTGTGTAAGAGCGGGATCTTTCCGCCCGAGCGGCTCAAAGCTGTGAAACAGGGGATCGATCACGAGCGGCTGAACGAAAATCAGAAGCACCGCCAGCGGCAGAGAAGCCAGCCAGAACCAAAACCACCATAGCCGTGGACTTTTGCGAATCACCGCGTACAGAATGGCGACAATAATGAAAGCAAGGATCACATCGACGAATTCACCTTTCAGCCAGTCCAGTGTCCACGAGGCCCATCCCTCGACCGAGAGTCCGTAATTGCGCAGCTCCCAGTGCTCGAAGACGTCAAAGGGCACTTCGAAAATGTCGAGCGTGAGAACGAACAGAGGCGCAAAGACGAGCACCTGAAGCAACAGCTTCGCCGAACCACCCTCAGCCCAATCGCGATACTTCGGGCCAAGCTTCCAGCGCAGGAACAGCCAGAGAACCATCAGGCCGTAGAGTGGCGCGGTGATGAAGTAGGCGAGCCGCACTCTCTCCAGGTGCTGGGTCTTTTCATAGAGGGTGGGCGGGAGGGTGTAAGCGGTGACGAGTCTCTCCGCTTGCTCGGGCGCGGGGCTTGCTGCTCGGAGGTTATTTCGATCAGGGGCCTTTGACGGCGGCGGTTCGCCTGCCCTGGATTGCCGCGCGCACGTTGATGACGGCCCCAGGGCCAGCGCCAGCAGGAGCGCAGCGACGACGATTGCGATCGTTCGCTTAACCGGTTCGGGTTCCATCGTCCTTGCTTACCATGAGACGCCCGCCAAAGCACCTGGGTTAGCGACTTCGTGCGGGCCCCGCTGCCTATCGACTTCTCGCAGCACTCTGGCATAATTCCCGGTAGGATGGCCAGCACAGCAAGTCCCGTCCCTCGTGTCAACCGGCAATTTGTTCTTGCCGCGCACCCTGTCGGCATGCCTAAGGAATCCGATTTTCGTCTGATCGAAGCTCCCCTTCCAGCGCTCACCGGAGGTCAGCTGCTGCTGCGCACGCTTTTTCTTTCCGTCGATCCTTACATGCGCGGCCGCATGACCGGCATTCGCACCTATGCCGATCCCGTCGAGATCGGTCAGGTGATGGTGGGCGGAACGGTCGGCGAGGTGATCGAGTCCGCAAACTCACAGTTTCGCCTAGGGGATCTCGTAGCGGGCTATTGGGGTTGGCAGGAGTTTGCGACCTCCGATGGCAAGGGCTTGCAGAAGCTCGATACCACGATCGGTCCGCCTTCGGCCGCGCTCGGCGTTCTCGGAATGCCCGGCATGACCGCTTATTTCGGCTTCCTCGACATCTGCGCGCCAAAACCGGGCGAGACGGTAGTCGTTTCGGGGGCTGCGGGAGCGGTCGGCTCGCTGGTCGGCCAAATCGCGAAGATCAAGGGCTGCCGGGCCGTGGGCATTGCCGGAAGCGATGACAAAATCTCCTGGATCATCCGGGAACTCGGCTTCGACGCGGCGTTCAATTACAAAACGACCACGGATTACGTCGAGCGGCTCAGGGAACTTTGCCCCCAGGGCATCGATTGCTATTTCGACAACGTCGGCGGCGCGATTACCGACGCGGTTCTGCCGCTGCTCAACGTGCGGGCGCGCATCGCCATCTGCGGGCAGATTTCCCAATACAACACCTCCAAGCCCGAGCCGGGCGTGCGGCCGTATAGCTACCTTCTTACCAAGCAAGCACGCGCCGAGGGCTTCATTGTGATTCAATTTGCCGCCCGTTTCCCGGAAGGGGTCGCCCAGATGGCCGAGTGGCTCAAGCAGGGTAAGCTGAAATATCGCGAGACCGTGATGGAAGGCTTCGCGACGATGCCTCGCGCTCTCATCGGAGTTCTCCGCGGCGACAACACCGGCAAGATGATTGTGGCCATCCGATAGCGCTTCGGCAATTCGTTGCCAGCGCTGCCCATTGCCTGTTTCGACGCGTCCGCCAATGCCGATTGGCGCATCGCCGCGCGGGCGACTACTATGGTCCTACAGGCATGCCGCCGACTGGAGGCATCATGAAGCTGGTAACGTGCGCAACCTTACTGTTGCTCGTTTCGCCCCTCGCTGCGGCGCACCCCCAGGGATCGTCATCGAGCGACTCTGGCGCCCCGGCCCAACAGGAGTCGCCCGCCGAGGCGGCACAGCGCGCCAAGGCGCAGAAGAAGGAGGAGCCGAAAGCCCCCAAAGTCTGGGATAACGACAACATCCCGACGGCGGGCGCGAACATCAGTGTGGTCGGCCAGGCAAACCAAACAACACCTGAAACCGAGGAATCCGAAAAGAAAAGTGCTGCCGTAACCCTCGCGGAAAGGGCGGAGCTTCAGGCCAAGCTCGATGATGCCAAGGCGCAGCTGGCGAGCCTCAAGGCCGATTTGGACATCGCCCAGCGCAAGTATGCTCTGGATGAGAACGTGTATCTGAGCAACCCCAATCACGCGCACGACACAGCTGGCGCCGAC
>JASHRC010000222.1 GCA_030037525.1 Candidatus Acidiferrales bacterium
CCAACTCCATCACCAGGGCGCGTGTGCTGCCCGAGTCCTCGAGTCCGTAGATCGTCGCGATGTTTGAGTGGCTGAGAGAAGCGAGAACCTTGGCTTCGCGCTGGAAGCGGGCCATGCGATCGGCGTCGCGGGCAAAGGTGGCAGGAAGGACTTTAATGGCTACGTCACGGCCTAGCTTGGGATCACGGGCGCGGTAGACTTCTCCCATCCCGCCCGCACCGATAGCGGAGACGATTTCATAGGGGCCCAAGTGGGTGCCGGACTGAATGGCCATAGGTCCCCGCGGATTAGAGTTGGGACAGTATATACGACGCGAGGTACGTACACAGCTGATTGATGCCGGCTTGTGGAATCGAACTCCGTCAAGGTTCACCTTGCCCAAAAACACTCCCTCAGCAGCTTCTGTAAACGCCTGATTCGATATGGCCGAAATCTTGTCTTATCCCTGTCCACAAACGGATGTTTTTCGGCAGACTGACCACTCCAAATGATACGGCGCTAGAATTGCCGAATGATGGACCAGCCCAGCTGGCACCGATTCAGAGAATGGGCTCGGCTGCTTCGTAGCGTTCGCGACGAGGTAGTCGGACTCCTCTTCAACCGTTACGTTTTTCGTACCCACCAAGAGGTCGTACGGAGGAATCCACAATTGCAGGGTCGCCCACGCAGCATATTTGCGGAGTGGGCACACAGGTCGTATACGCGGTAGCAACTGCGTTGGGGATTCGACGAATTGCTGGCGGCACGTACGATACCGACGACGTGAACCTAGTTAAACTGCTCGACGATCTTATTCGGGAGCCAACTGGTCTATGGGAGTCCCTCGCAGCCGCGAGAGGGAGGCTTTTTTTTCCCTGAAAGCGGCGGAGCTTTCACTGGACTACCAGAATCCTTCTCCTTTCCGTCCAATCTGCCTCGCACGCCGATCGTCCGTGATAAGATGCGCCCCGGAATCGCTTTGTAGCCGTCCGGACAAGTAGGAGAGCACTTATGGCCCGCCAAGGAAAACTGAATCCCGCGGCGATAGGCCTGACGATGCCCGTCGACGCTCCCTTCTTCGTCGAGAAGCCGCCCTACTGGCGCGGAGTGCACTCCTACACGTTCAACTACGAAACCGATCCCGACACCGCCGCCGCGCTGGTGCCCGCTCCGCTCACCCTTCCCGAGCCTGTGAAGGCCTCTCTCATATTCAACAGCTTCGACTGGTCCACGGGCGGCCCCTATCGCGAACTCATGCAGGGCGTCCACGTCGAATTCGAAGGTGAGCCCTGCGTCTATTTCACTCAGCTCGCCGTGACGGAGGCCGTACCGCTCGTCACCGGCCGCGAAGTCTACGGGTTCCCGAAGAAACTCGGCCGTATCGAATTCATCCGTCAGGACGACATCCTTGCCATGTATTACGAGCGACCCAAAGGCATTCGCATCTGCTCCGCTGTCTTCCGCCAAATCCGCCCCGTCGCTCCGCCCGCCGAGGACATCTCCATGAAAGCGATGAACCTTCGCGTCATCACCTGCCCCGAGCCAGGCCGTGACCATTCCCTTTGCGAGCTCATCCTCGCCGAGATCGACATGAGCAACGCCGAAATCTGGGCGGGCGAAGGCAATTGCAGCTATACCGGCGTCTCCGAACTCGATCCGTGGCACAAGCTGCCCGTCGTGAAGCACCTCGACGCTTCCGTCCTCAACTGCGATTCCACTCTCAAAGGCGCCCGTATTCTCAAGCGCTGGTAATGCGCTCCCGTGCCTCGCGACGGAAGGCGACAGTCCCGAGTCCCGATTAACGGGTTCTCGGAAAAATGAAGTGCTACTTCAAATGGACGGTCTGGCGACTAGAGTCTGTGTTCTCCTGCCAGTCTCGAAACTTATCAACGGGAGCATCCGGAGTTTGCGCTTCTTCGCCCAGTCGCCTAAACGGCGAGACCTGGCAGGCTACGCGTCGAGAAATTCTCCATGTTCACCACCGCTTCTTACGCAGCCGTGCAGTGGTTTGCTTCCAGCACTTGAAAATCGCGCTGTCCACGATCGACGGCCATGAGATAAGCCACCAGCTTTCGTGCCACCGCCAGCGTGGCGCGATTGGCATTGCCTTTCCGTTTCTCCTGGTCATAGACCAAGGCCAGATGTGGGCTGTAGCGCGGCGCCATCTTCGCCGCTTGGGAAACGGCGGGCTCTGCGAACAATTGCGGCGAGAGATGATATTTCAAAAAGAATTCGTTGCAAGCCAATACGGGACCCGTTGCGACTCGGGCGCAGTACCGCAGACGTAGACTGGACCGCTCCATCGCCGCGTGCTTGGGTCTGGCGAGAATCGAGAGGCGCAAATCACCCGCGACAGGTCTTAGGCTCTAAAGGCCAGGGTCGATAGGCGGTTCAAATAGAGGTTTGAGAGGTTTGGTCGGTTGTAGTTTCTTGGCCTTTTTCAGGGTTGTCTTGGTCCTGGCCTTCCTTGTTTTCTTTGCCATCGCATACACCTCCTTGCGGCACGGGCGAATAATACAGATGATGCATGCAAATGACCAAATTGCTTTTCAAAAAAGGCGACGCACTTCCTTTTGAATCTTGAACATACGACGGCAGCAACCTTTGAGCCTATCCGCCCTCGGGTTTTGAGGTTGAGTTGTTCAACGACATCCGTTGAATTATTAATTGCCCCCAAACTTTCAAGGAATAATCCATGAAGAAACTCAATCCCGATGAAATGGCGAAACTAGATGCTCTTGTCCGCTCGCAAATGGCATCTCTCGGCATAAGTCTCGCTCCCCCTGTTCGTGAGTCTACGGACTCAGATGAAATTTGGGCGGCTCGGGTCGCGTTATATCAATTAGCTTGCAGAGAGGCGGTTTATCGCCGTGTCCTGCTCCGAAGTGACCTACTGTGTGATGGCTGTCGGAATCAAGTGGACAGACTTTGAAGGCACAATACTCCATGGGGGCCTTTATCGGCAAAGGGGTTCTTTATTCCCCACAACCATCGGGCCATTAGAATGCATATGAACGTGAGAACGACAACGGACATGCAGGCTGCGTAGTTCAGTCGAAAGTCCCCTCCATAATCGGGCTGCGGGACGTGCGCTAGTCCCCACGCCAAAAGGAGGCTCAAGTTACCAAGCACCAAGGTCAGCCAAAAGACGAAACGCCAGAAACCTGTAGGATCGGTTCTTGCGGCACGAACACCTTCGTCGGTCGATTCACGTGGCATGGGCGCTAGAATAGCCGTCCCCGCCGCGAATTGGAACGATTGACAGTAGTGCGCGGGCGAGCATATTGTCCCTTCACCCCGGGATCCGAATAGACATCAAAGGGAGAGCTCAAATGCGAAAGTTGCTGGTACTACTGTCTGCGCTTGGATTGGCTGGCGCCTTGTACGCCGCCGATTCATTCTCGGGAACATGGAAGCTCAACGTTGCCAAATCGAAGTACGAATCCGGCCCAGCGCCCAAAGAAACGACCGTGACAGTGCAAGAAAGCAAAGGAATGACCGATGTGACGGTAACAGGGACCGACGGAAGCGGCAAACCGATTGCAACTCACATGACGCATCCGACCGATGGAGGCCCAGTCAAGTTCCTGGAAGGGGGACCCACAGACGGGAGTACCGAAAGCATAAAGCAGGTGAATGCCACCACTCGCGACATAGCGGTCATGCAGGGTGGCAAGGCAGTCTCAACGGAGCACATCACACTCAGCGCCGACGGCAAGACGATGCGGATCGTGGCAAAGGGCACGCTTCCTACTGGCAAGACTTTTACCGACGTCGAGGTCTTCGACAGACAATAAATCGTGGGGCAACTCTGCCGCGAACTTGGCATCTCCGTTGACCTCGACGCCCTGTGCGAGCGCCTGGGCGGGATGACAGACGACGAACTGCTGGCGTTCGGAAAGCAGATGCGCGGGCTGGTCTACCCACTGACGCACGGACCGGCCGGTGCAAGCCGTCGGTGTCTCAGTTCAAATGTGCGGCCAGTTGCTTCGATGGAGAAAGATAACTTTCGCCGATTTCGGAGGTCCCCGTGAATACGTCGGCCCTACCCGAAAATGTTGGCCTCGAGTCTGAAAGTTATCCGGTTTCACTCCCACGCCGAGCGGTCCGCCGCAGCGCGCCCAAAACCAGCGCGCAAGGGCTTTTCGCGCTTGCCGACGTGCGTGTCAATGGCGGCCGCCCATGGGATATTACCGTGCACGACGACCATTTCTACGAGCGTGCCCTCACCCAAGGGGCGCTCGGCCTCGGCGAATCCTACATGGACGCATGGTGGGACTGCGTCGACCTCGCTGAGTTCTTCAGCAAGATTCTCGGCGCTGGCCTCGATGAACGGGTTCGTTTCAACTGGGGCTTGCTGCGCCTGTTCATTAAGTCCCGCATTTTGAATCTGCAGCGAAAATCGAAAGCGCCCGTCAACATTCGCCGCCACTACGATATCGGCAACGACCTTTACACGCGCATGCTCGGCCCTCGCATGGTTTACTCCTGTGCGAACTGGGAGCGCGCCTCGACCCTCAGCCAAGCCGAGGAAGCCAAATTCGACTTCATCGCCCGCAGGCTGTGCATCGAGCCAGGCATGAAGGTTTTGGATATCGGCTGCGGCTGGGGAGGCCTGTTGAAATATTTGGCAGAAAAACACGGCGCGTGCGTTGTCGGCATCACACTGTCAAAAGAGCAGGCGCAGTTTGCGCGCGGGTCCTGCGCCAGTTTGCCCGTCGAAATCCGCTTCCAGGACTACCGTGACCTTGAGGAAACATTCGACCGCGTCGTCTCCCTCGGTATGTTCGAGCACGTCGGCTACAAGAACTACCGCGCCTATATGAGAGTTGTCCGCCGCTGCCTCAAGCCCGGCGGCATCTTTTTCCTGGACACGATCGGTGTCAACAAGTCAGCCCAGTTCACGAACGAATGGACCGACAAATACATCTTCCCCAACTCCATGCTGCCCTCGATCCAGCAAGTCGGTGCCGCTATCGAAGGCCTCTTCATCATGGACGACTGGCAGAATTGGGCGCCGTTCTACGACCGAACCCTGATGGAATGGTTCCGGAACTTTCACGATACTTGGAGCCAGATCGCCTCACGTTATGGCGACCGCTTCTATCGCATGTGGAAGTATTATTTGCTTTCGAGCGCGGGTGCCTTCCGCTGCCGCACGCTCCAGCAGTGGATGATCACGCTCTCCGGCTAGCTCGCGGAGAGGGGGCTAGTTCGGACTGGCCCCTCGGCAAATTCCCAACAAAGGAAGCGGCAGAGGCTCACAGCGCGAGGCTCACGCCGGAGCACGAAGGTGGCCGGTTACACGATCGGGATGTCGGGGTCCTTGCAACCGTTGGGAACTGGCGTCCTGCGCGGCACTACTTTGCCTGCGGCACTTCGACCAGATGCTCGGCTAGAGCTACCCACTGCCCGTGGCGACGGATATAGGTCACCGTGTATCGGTAAACCATGGTGTACGCCGCGCCTTTCTCTGTCCCGCGCACGGTGTCAGTGCCAACCTCGACTGCCGTGTCTTGGTCGATGACGACAGTCTCGTCGGTCAGCGTTTGAGACTCGGTAGGATCGACATCGCCCGTGACTATTAGCTTGATGAAAGCTTCTTTGTCGTATGGTTTCTCGGCACCGAAACTGGCGACGAATTTGTCATCAAGAATACGCCGCAGAGTGTTCGCATCGTGTTTAATCTCGGCAGCCACCCATTCCTTCGAAAGGTCGAGCACCTGTTGTCTTTCGTCGGCAGGCAGAGTCCTGGAGTTTCTCGGCTCTCCAGCTGCGAACGCTCCAGCCATGCAACAGACGAACGTCAGGCATAGAATCCTCGCTCTGCAGTGTCGATTCACATTCCCTCCCTGAAAGAAGCTAAACAACCATTGGGTGGCAATGTTAGGCGGACAACTGTCAGATGGTCAATCAAGATGCGCTATTGCAGCCCCGCGTACTCCGCCTTGGCTTGCCTCAGGATGGGGATGTCGGGGTCGGCGTCTTTCCAGATGATCAGTCCGGGATGCCGATGCGCTTCACCAGCGCGTCGAACCTCGGATCATCGTGCAAAAAGTCGAAGCACGGATGGACCTTGAGTTCCAAAATAACGCTGTCGTGCGATTGAAACGCTTTCTCCAGCCACTCGAAGGCCGCTTCTTTCTCTCCTAAACACGCGTGAACGGTTGCGATGAAAAACGGCAGCGGATCACGCGGCTTCCACACTGATTCAGCTTCCTGGAGGACCTTACGGGCCTCTTCGGTCTTGCCTATTCTGGCGTATATGGCGGCCGTGCCTAGGCGGACGAGTGCGCTCTGGCTCAGCCCCAAGGCCCGCTCGCACTCCTCCAGAGCCTTTTCTTGCTGGCCCGTCCAGGCATAGGAGTCGGCGATGAGATTATGAGCCGGGATATGACGGGGTTCGATCTCCAGCACCTGGCGGAATTGCTCGATGGCGCTGTCAAATCGTCTGGCACAGTAGTAGGTAAAGCCTAAACCGAAAGCTATTCGTAGTATTCCGAGCGGTTCAAGGTCACGGGGGCGTTTCAACATCGTGATTGCGTCATCGAACCGGCCCCGGTGTAGGTTCAGTCCGGCCAAGCCAACGTACCCAACCCAATGATCTGGGCTTAGCTCCACGCTGCGCCGAAACTCACGTTCGGCGGCCGAAAAATCCCAATCCGATTGGAACCGAATGGTACCCAGGCTGTAATGTGCGTCAGCGAGTGTTTCGTCCAATTCTAGAGCCCTTTGTGCCGCTGCTCTCGCTCGAGAGTAAAACTCGCCCGCTGGGGCGTACCCAAGCAAGGCCGATCCGCTGCAAACAAGTGACAGCATTGCATACGCCGCTGCATATCTTGGATCGATATCGATCGCTTGCTCGCAAAGCGCAATCGCACGGCGCAATGCCTCGGGCGACGATTGGGACTGGGTGTGCCGTGCCATCAGCAGTAGCTTGTAGGCCTCGTTGTTTTGAGTGGGGCGCTTGCGAAGTTTCTTCTTCTCTTCCCCGGTGAGCTGCAATCGGAGTTTTTCGGACATCTCCGTAGTCAACTCTTCCTGTAACCCAATCAGGTCCGCCATCTTTCGGTTGTAGCGGCCACCCCAGAGCTGCGCATGCCGCTCGACGTCCACCAGCTCCACCGACACAATGAGATCATCCCCCCGCTGGATCATGCGCCCTGACAGCACAGCCCTCACTCCCAGCTCCTGTCCTGCTTTCACGGGGTCTATGCCAGGTCCACGGTAACGGAACGCCGTCGGTCGCGGCACCACGCGGATCTTGCGCAACTGTGCCAGCGTGTTGATCAATGTTTCCGCAATCCCATCGCTTAAGTATTCCCTCTCTGGGTCTCCGCCGGCGTTTTCGAGCGGCAATATCGCCAGCGAATCAATCGCCTTGCTCTGCTTCCCGGTCGAAGACTTCTCCTTGCTC
The DNA here is from genome assembly GCA_030037525.1 of Candidatus Acidiferrales bacterium. Lineage (GTDB taxonomy): Bacteria > Acidobacteriota > Terriglobia > Acidiferrales > UBA7541 > Palsa-295. The sequence continues at coordinate 7,397 of JASHRC010000222.1, forward strand.
TCCGTCGATCTCGAGGGACCGCCCACTGCACCGTGCACCCCCGCCGGCGGTGAAACAGAGTGGGGCGATCCCAAGTCCCGCCGCAGCCGCTGCAAGTCCGTGCGCATCTCCGAGGCATGCTGATACCGAAGCGAGCGATCTTTCTCTAGTGCCTTGTTTATGATCTCTTCGAGCTTGTGCGGTAGGTCCGGATTCAATCGCACTGGTGATGATGGAGCCCTGTTCAGAATCGCCTCGAAGATCATTGCCGACGTGGTCCCCGAAAATGCCTGACGCCCCGTGGCCGCTTCGTACAGCACGATCCCTAGCGAGAACAGATCGGTCCGTGAATCCACCTCCTCGCCTCGCACCTGCTCGGGGGACATGTACGCAACTGTTCCAAGCGCCACACCGGGACTCGTCAGGTGCGGGTCTTGATCTTCAGTGGTCGATTCTGCCTTCGCTGCCGCCGCATGAGGCATCTGCTTGGCTAGACCAAAATCGAGAATCTTTACGTGGCCGCTCTCCGTGATGAAGATGTTTGCTGGCTTGATGTCCCGATGGACGATGCCCTTGGCATGCGCCGCGGCTAGCGCATTCGCAATCTGCGTGCCCAGATCGAGCAAGGTATCGAGAGGCAGCGGCTTGCCACCGATGCGCTGCCGGAGCGTTTGTCCTTCTAGTAGCTCCATGGCAATGAAACGCTGGCCATCGTGCTCGCCAATCTCATGAATCGTGCAGATGTTGGGATGATTCAGTGCAGCCGCTGCACGCGCCTCGCGCAGGAAGCGTTCCAGTGATTGTTTGTCGCTTGAGACTTCACTCGGAAGAAACTTCAGTGCGACGGTCCGGCCAAGCGTCGTGTCCTCGGCCTTGTAGACCACACCCATTCCTCCGCCGCCGAGCTTCTCGATGATTCGGTAATGCGAGACGGTTTGACCAATCATCGTTGACATCATTTCCCCGCCGGTCTGAGTCCGTAGGGGTCGAGTTTGGTGGCCGGCCTCATTTCTTGAGAAGCGAGGGCCAGTTCACGACGACATTGATTGGTGAGCTCGATTGCTCGACCGCAATGGGAATCAGAAAGCGACCGTCTTTAGTCACATCGAACCCGTCTGCTTCGTTTCCGCCGATGTGAGGATCGAACAGTGCCTTGGGCGCGCCCACCTCAAAACTCCCGCCCCGTTCGCTCCCTACGTCCACCGCCATCAACCTCCCATCTGTGCCGATGAAGTAGAGCTCCTTGCCATTCCGGCTCCAGACAGGGCGCGAGCCCCCGTTTATCGACACGGGCCACTTGCCTCCCGGCTTGGGAAATGTCTGGACGAAAATCTCAAAGCGCCCCGTCTCGTCAGAGGTGTATGCCAACCATTGGCCGTCTGGCGAGAGCTTGCCTCCAATGTTGTTGAACTGATCCTTCACGTAAGGGAACCGCTTGCGATCGCCGCCCGCCTGCTCTAAGGACATCGGCAGAACCCAGATCGATCCCTTACCGTTGAAGAAGACACCCTCGATAAGGTATTGGCCGTCGGCAGACCAATCCAATGGCGCCTTGAGAGTCTCTGGCGTGTTGTCGAGAACCTCGTCTTGACCAATGCCGTTGACTGCTTTCTGGTAGATTCTTATGCTTCCCTCGCGGCTTGAACGAAAGGCGACATGACTACCGTCAGGTGACCAGACGGGACCCATATTGAGTTTTCCGTCGAGCGTGAGACGAGACTGAGTGCCACGCTCCAGGTTGTAAAGCCAGAGGTCCAAACCCTCGCCTTCTTCTCGAGGGACCACTACTGCACTGCCACCTGGTGAGATAGCAGCCCATGCTGGGTAGACACCAGGCTCTCCCAGTGTCCCGAGAATGTTTCCCTTCCGGTCGAACCACGTAAGCTGCAGCGGTCGCTCTCCTCGGTAGGCCAAGATGCCATCAGCCGAGAACGTAAATTCCGCCGCTTGTTGGACGATTGGCGCGGGATCACCGCTTAGCTCCATTCGGGCAGTGTCGAAGGCCTGGGCCATCACTGTGCCGTTTTGCATAAAAGCAAGATGCCCAGTTCCCTGGCTTGACGGTACGTACGCGGCATAGGCAGCAAGGAGCCTTTTGGAGTCTTGCTGCTCAGGTCGGGCATCCAACGAGCCAAGATAAGTCCCATTGCCCGAACCGAGATAGCGGGAGTAGAGGAAATGCCGACCGTCCGGAAGGAAGGAGGGGAGAATATGAGCGATCTCCCCTCCAGAGGGGTCCACCTTGGTTACGAGTGAAGGCGTCCCGCCGGTGGCAGAAACCATCTTCACGCCGTCCAAACTGCCAAACACAATTACACCGTCTTGGTTCCACGAGCCCCCAGTAGGTAGTCCTGCGGTATTACAAATTACTTGCGGAACGCCAGCGGAAATATCCACTTTTTCAAGCTCAGCTCCGTTTTGAAAGGCGAGCGTGCGACTGTCCGGCGACCAGAAGGGATCAGCGGCTCCTTCCGTACCGGGCAAAGGCCGCGGCTCAAGCGAATCCAGATCGCGAACCCAAAGCTGCGGAGGACCACTCGGTGCTCTCGCCAAGAACGCCAAATGCCGGCCATCGGGAGACAACGTGATATTGACGCTGACGCTCAAATTCGTATTCGTAACAACATTTGTCTTCTCTGGTGGCAAGATTCCGTAACGCAGTAATTGTGCAGGTGCGACCGGCATTTCGTGGAAGTGAATCCACGCTAGCCACGAGGTGCTGACCAGAAGCAGCCCTGCAAGGCAAGAGAGAAGCCACAACTTACGCCTGGATGCCAGCTGGGCTGGCCCCGGTGGAACTTGGCGCGCAGCCCCGGAAAGGACTTCATCGAGGACAATGCGCGCATCTCCAATATCCCTCAGCCGCTGCTTTGGGTCCTTTTGTAAGGAACGCTGCAAGAGAACCCGGACGTGCGTTGGCGTGGCCTGGGGAAGCTGCGACCAATCCGGTTCCTCTCTGATGATCGACGCGAGTGTGTCGGTCACCGTCTCGCCTGTAAATGCTTGCTTGCCCGTCAGCATCTCGTAGAGAACGCATCCGAATGCCCAGATGTCTGCGCGACGGTCCACAGGCTTTGCCTTTGCCTGTTCCGGGGACATGTAAGCCGCGGTGCCAAGCAGAACTCCCTGCTGAGTGGCCATGCGGCTGATCGTTGGCGAAGTGGAGATGTCGATGGAGGCCGGGTCGCCTTCAAGAGCCTTGGCCAGCCCGAAGTCGAGCACCTTCACGGTATCGTCAGCGGCCACCTTCACGTTCGCAGGTTTCAGGTCCCGGTGAATGATTCCGCGCTCATGCGCATATTCCAGAGCGTCCGCAATTTGCCGGGCTATGCGAACGGCCTCATCAACTGGAATCGGACCTTGCTTGATACGGTCAGCAAGTGTCGGACCTTCCACCAACTCCATCACTAGGGCTCGTGTGGTGCCCGAATCTTCGAGTCCGTAAATCGTGGCTATGTTCGGGTGGCTGAGCGAGGCGAGGACCTTGGCCTCACGCTGGAAGCGGGCCATGCGGGCTGCATCGCCGGCGAAGGCTTCGGGCAAGACCTTGATTGCTACGTCGCGGCCTAGCTTGGGATCGCGGGCACGGTAAACCTCACCCATTCCGCCCGCACCGATAGCTGAGACGATTTCATAGGGGCCCAAGTGGGTGCCGGACTGAATGGGCATCGGTCCCCGCAGGCAACTGGAATCCGCGTAGTATATACGACCAGTGTTACGCACAAAGAGGATTGATGCAGTGTGACAAGGACGTGGAAATTCAGGTTATCGTAAAGCCGGAGCGCTGTTTTTGTGCGCCTGACGAGAAGCCCAGCGCACGGCGGCCACGTCTAAGCTCATGTCCGAAAGCTAATACCAAGCAGTGGGTCGTCCGATCCGGCATCTGTTGGTGCCGCTCGCCAGAATCCTATCTCGGGAGGTAGCGATGCGGAATAAAGTAGAGCTTGCTCTGTGCTTCTTCGCCTCAATTCTGCTTTCGGCAATCCTCGCTTTTCTTACGACTGCCGATTTAGCGGCGCAGTCCGCCAGCCAGCACGCGCTCTTGCGCAAACCGACGGTCAGCAAAACGCAGATTGCGTTCAGCTATGGCGGCGACCTTTGGATTGTGGATCGCACCGGCGGGGAAGCCAGACGCCTCACCAGTGACGTAGGAATTGAAATCGACCCCGTGTTTTCGCCCGACGGCACCATGATCGCCTTCACCGGTGAATACGATGGCAACGAGGACGTTTACGTCATTCCTGCGAGCGGTGGGATCCCCAAGCGGCTGACTTCGCTGCCGGGCGACCAGGTCGTGGGTTGGACGCGCGACGGCCAACGTGTGCTTTTTCGCTCGGCGCGGCAGAGCTACTCAGGGGCGTTTACACAGTTGTATACCGTGGCCGTGACCGGTGGGTTGCCGGAGCAGTTGCCGCTGCCCATGGCCGTCGAGGGTTCCTATTCGCCGGACGGCTCGCGCCTCGCCTATGTGCCGTTTACAAATTTCAGGGAATCCTGGCAGTTCCAACGCGGACTGAAGCACTACCGCGGCGGCACCGCTTCTCCAATCTGGGTTGCGCAGCTTTCCGATTCCACGGTGCAGAAGGTGCCGCGCAAGGATTCGAACGATTCCTCGCCCATGTGGATCGACGACAAAATCTACTTCCTTTCTGATCGAGATGGGCCGGTGAACCTGTACGTCTACGACACCAAGACAAAGCAAGTCAACGCGGCCATAGCGAGCAACGGAATCGATATAAAGTCAGCATCGGCGGGACCCGACGCTATCGTCTATGAACAGTTCGGCTCGATTCATCTGTTTGATCCTGTCATCAGCAAAGAGAAGGCCGTGAATATTCAAGTGACTGGAGATTTTCCAGCCGTGCGGCCCCACTTCGTGAGCGTAGCCAAAGACATCGAGAACGCCAACATTTCACCGACCGGCGCGCGCGCCGTGTTCGAGGCCCACGGAGAAATCCTGACGGTCCCTGTCGAGCACGGCGATATCCGCAACCTGACGAACACGGTCGGAGTTGCCGAGCGCGATCCGGCGTGGTCGCCGGACGGAAAATGGATCGCCTATTTTTCCGATGAGTCGGGCGAATACGCGCTGCACTTACGGCATCAGGACGGCATGGGTGAGGTAAGAAAGATAGACCTCGGCAACGCGCCGAGTTTTTTCTATTCGCCGACTTGGTCGCCTGACAGCAGGAAGATTGCCTACACAGACCACCGCCTAGGGCTTTGGTATGTCGATATCGATACGGGCAAACCGATCCGCGTCGACACCAATCCCTATGACACGGGTCCGGGAAACTTCAAGCCCGTTTGGTCACCCGACAGCCGCTGGATCGCTTACACGCGCCAACTCGACAGCTCCCTGCGGGCCGTGTTTCTCTATGCTGTGGAGGACAAAACCACGCATCAAGTTACCGACGGTTTGAGCGATGCCGCCTCCGTAGCTTTCGATAAGAATGGGAAGTACCTTTATTTCCTCGCTAGTACGGACGATGGACCCGCTATCGCCAGCAGCATGGGCGCCTACCAAATTCCCGTCACGCGCAGCGCGTACCTGGTGGTTCTCCAGAAGGACGTAAAATCGCCGTTGGCTCCGCAGAGCGACGAGGAGCAGGTTGCCGCGGATCAATCCTCAGGCGGGAATGGCGTTTCTCTCGCAGCTGGCGATGAGTGCAAACCCGAAAGCGAAGCCACGGCCAGTGGCACAGTAGCGACGGAGAAAGCGAGCAAAAGCGGAGACGCAATCACCGACAAAGAAAGCCAGAAAGAGGGAGAGAAACGGAGCGACAAGGGCTCTGCCGAGACCCAAGAAACGCCCAAAATGATCCGGATCGATTTCGAGAACATCAGTCAGCGCATCCTCGCGCTTCCCATTCCTTCGCGAGATTATGACCGCCTGCTTGCGGCCAAAACGCACGTGCTTTACCTCCTCGAGGGTCCCATCGTTGCTGGCAGCGGCCAGGACGGGCGCATCGTGCACAGGTTCGACGTGTGCACGCAGAAGACGGACAAAGTGCTGGATAACGTCGGTGCCTTCTTCATCTCCGCTAACAGCCAAAAGGCGCTGTATGAGCAGTTGCCACCATGGAACCCGCTGTCGTCTCCCGATCCCGAGGGCCCGCCCCACGGCACCTGGATGATCAAACCGCTCGAAACCTTGGGCAAACCGAGCGAGCCCGGCAAACCAGATGGCACCCTACACCTGGAATCGATGAAGGTGTACACCGACCCGCGCGCCGAATGGCAGCAGATGTTTCGCGAAATGGGACGCATCGAGCGGGACTTCTTCTACGATCCGAACCTGCACGGCGCCAACCTGAAGGCGCTAATGGCCGCCTATCAGCCCTACGTGGACAACGCCATGAGCCGCGCGGATCTGAATTACATCTTCGCCGACATGCTGGGCGAAATCACTGCGCAACATGTCTACATCGCCGGTGGCGAACGCCCGGAGGTGAAACCAGTGGGTGTGGGTCTGCTGGGCGCGGACTACACAATCGATCACGATCGCTACCGATTTGCCAAAGTCTACTTTGGCGAGAACTGGAATCCAGGCCTGCGCGCGCCGCTCACGGAACCCGGAGTAAACGTTAACGAAGGAGAATACTTGCTCGCGGTAGACGGCCGTGAGCTGCATGGAAGCGACGAAATCTTCAGCTTCTTTCTGGAACGAGCCGGGAAGTCCGTTCAACTAAAAGTGGGTCCCGATCCGGGCGGAAAAGACGCCCGCATGGTGACCGTTGTACCTATCGCCAGCGAGCGTTTGCTCCGTCAACGCGAATGGATCGAAAGCAATAGGAAAAAGGTGGATGAGTTGAGCGGCGGCAAGCTGGCCTACGTGTATGTTCCAGATACCGGCGTCAACGGTTTTACTTATTTCAACCGTTATTACTTCGCGCAGAATGCCAAGCAGGGCGCGGTCATTGACGAAAGGTTTAATGGCGGTGGATGGATCGCTGATTACATTGTCGATTGGCTGAATCGGCCGCTGCTGATGGCAGGGATGTCTCGCGAGGGCAAAGACCGTCTCATCCCGCAAGTAATCTTCGGCCCCAAAGTGATGCTGATCAACCAATATGCGGGTTCGGGTGGCGATGCTCTGCCCTGGATGTTCAAAAAGTTAAGCATAGGCCCGCTGATCGGCACGCGCACTTGGGGTGGCCTCATCGGGATAGGTGGCTATCCCCCATTAATGGACGGCGGAACTGTGACCGCCCCTCGCACCGGACTCTACAATCCCACGACAGGCGAGTTCGACGTCGAGAACAAAGGTGTTCAGCCGGATGTCGAGGTAGATCTCGATCCCGCGCTATGGCGCCAGGGCCACGATCCTCAACTGGAGAAGGGCGTGGAGACCGCGCTCAAGGAGTTGCAGGAGCATCCCGTTCAGCCCATCAAACGGCCCAAGTATCCTGTGTACGATTGGTCCAAGGTCCGGGCCGAAGCGGCAAAACGCCAAACGAACTCAACCACGAGCTCGAATCCGCAGCAGTAGTTACCCGGACGCTGGCCCGAACGACATCATCGTTCGCATCATTCGTGTAACCGGGTGACGACGCGAGGCCCCCGACGAGCAGTGACGCGCTGCCGGAGTTGGCCTCGGGCGTCACTCTGCTCGACATCGGCCCCTGGCCAGTTACACCCGCTCGTGGTCTAATGTGTTGCGGACTCAAAAGAGCATGTTATGAATTCGTTGACAGATAGTTCAACTGCGCTTGCACAGATCCTCGGGATCATATTTCTCGTGGGAGGCCTTGCCGCGCTCTTCTCGAGGAAGTCCATGTCGGCCGCCATCGATGGTGTGATAGAAAGCCACGCCCTCTCATGGATCTGGGGATTCATAAACCTCTTGCTTGGCGCTACCATCGTTGCGTTCCACAGTGCTTGGTCCTCCGACTGGCGCATCATCATCACGGTCGCGGGCTGGGGCGGGATCCTGAAGGGCGCCCTTTTCATGCTTTTCCCGAATTGGGCGAGGGCACTCTATCGAAAGTGCAACACGCCGGGCATCCTCATGACCGGCGGTATCGTTGCCATTCTGCTCGGCGTCTTCCTTCTCTACGCAGGACGCCGCATGTAAATCCCTTCCCTTGGCGGACGGTAGTCACCAGCGCACAAACTGAAACAGATATCCGCCGTAAATATCTGACCAGGCATGCAAAACCATTCCCGGCCGCAAGTTCTTGCGCCAAAACGCCAGAATGCCAAATAAGATGCCAAACAAGACAATCATCACGACGGCCGCAAGCCCCTCGTATCCGTGCGCCACTCCGAAGAGGATCGCCTGAAGAATGATCGCCAATAGCGAACTCCCGGTCATGGCCTCAAACTGTTTTTGAAAATATCCTCGAAAGGCCACCTCTTCGCAGAATCCCGCGGACAAGCTGGTCGCAATCCAAAGGACAACTTCGAGCCCGCCTTGTGGAAGGAGCGCCGACACAGATTTGGAGTTGCCCGGAAGGACGCGGCTTACTCCCGCCTGGATGCCTAGCCATAAAATCCAAACCATAAGGGCAATTACGAGATCGATGAGAACTCCCTTACCACTGCGCCATCTCTGACCGATCAGGTCTGTCAGACGTACCCCACGACTGCGGATTCCTGCCCAGACTCCATAGACGAGCAACCATTCAACGGCAATCAGGGATAGATAGAGCGGAACGACATTTGGACGTTGCACGCCAGACGTTGATTGCGCGGGCCGCTGGAATATCGCGCCAGCGATTGCCACTGCAAGGAAGATCCCGACAAGCAACACCGTATGTCGGACGGGCGCAATGAGTTCTTTCGTCCTGGCGACAGAAGCGGAGTTCGAGCCTTCTGCCATGGCTGCTCCTCCAGCGCAGATCGTAGGTGGCAGGATTCTAATCGATTCTTGATGGCCGGGCTGGATACTTCTTGATAAGTCCCGCCAAATCGGAAACTGACCCAACATCTCCGACCGGCGGCACAAGCGAGGAGCTCATGTTCTATGGCATGGAACGAACGGCATCGATCACGGAAATCAAAACTATGATCAGCATGACGACCACATAGATCCGCAAGCCCCAAAGCATGATTCTTACGCCAACGGAGAGGTGGCGGCGGCCGAAGTGTGTGCGTTGTTTTGCGGCCACGACCTGGTCGGCTTCCAAAACAGAAAGAACAACGCGGGGATCCTTGAGGTCCGGCGCGGAGATTGGCTCTTCCCCTGGGGCTTGACCGAGGTCGGCGTGTGGGTGTCTGGGCTTCATACCATGGTCCTTGGGCTCAGCCCGCCTGAAGAATCGTGGCCACGCCGAACCCGATTCCGGCCGAGATCAAAAGCACGGTTACGGTCACCGCCGCCAGGTTCTGCCCAAAGTTGTTTACTTGGTCGCCCATCACGTCTGGATCGTTCACCAGCAGCAGCAGAAAAGCGAGCGCCGGAGGCATGGCCAGCACGGCGATCACGTTCACCATGAGCACGATGAACTCGAGGGGAGCGTGGGGAATGAGCACAAGCGCCGCGGCCGCTGCGGCAGAACCCAGAAGGATGGAATAAAACGGCCAGGCATCGCCGAGCGGTCGATTGAGGCTGTGTCCGGTACCCAATACTTCGCCAAAGGCGTAGGCGGATGAAGTGGAAATCGCGATGGCAGCCACGATGCCAGCCTCGAAAATGCCCAGCGCGAACAACGCCGCGCCCACATGCCCAATCCAAGGCTTGAGCGCTTCGGCGAACTGCGCCGCCTGAAACTCCGATGCGTCGATGCCGTGCTGGTACAGTGGCGCGGTGGCAACAATCGTGGCGATCGCAAACAGTGTAGCCAGAACCGCGCCGAGCAAGGTGTCTAGCCGCCCTACGCGGATGTCCTGCGGCTGCATGCCCTTATCGACCACCGCGCTTTGTTGGAAGAAGATCATCCACGGAGTGACGGTGGCACCGATATCGGCCAAAAGGAGCAGTAAGATATCGAATGGCTTGCCGTGTGGCAGGGGCAACCAAGTAAGCAGAGAATGGCCCACGGCGTTCCAATTCGGATGGGTCAGCAGGGCTGCGGGAACAAACAGGCCGTTGAAGATGGCCAGGGCCATGGTGATTCGCTCCCACTTCCAGTAGCGGCCCGTGGCAATCGCAGCGAATACCACCGCGAGTCCCGCCCCGACCGCCAGGACCGGTCGGATGCCGAAGAATCCCAGGCCGGCGCGGATGCCGATGAATTCGGTAACCAGCGTCAGAAAGTTACCAAGGACCAAGTCGCCCAGCGCAAACAGCCCCCAGAATCGTCCAAAGCGATCGAAGATCAGCTCCGCATGGCCCCGGTGGGTGACCGCGCCGAGCCGCACCGTCATCTCCTGCACGACCAATCCCATGGCGAAGGTGAGCACGACGAAGGGAAGGAAGAAGCCGACGCCGAAGCGTGCCCCCGTGGCTGAGTAGGAGAGCATGCTGGGCGCGTCGTTTTCTCCCAGGAAGACGAGCACGCCCGGCCCCACCAGGAGCCACACCACAGACAACCGTCCGGCGATTTTCGAATGGCGTTCCGTCCAGCGGGCGCGGCGGACGGCCCAACGGTCGCGGGCGCGATCCACATCCTCATGCGTGAGCAGGCCGGCCAGATCACGAGCCAGGGGAGAGGCGGCGGCAATGTCGGTGGTAGGGTGGGCATGTCCAAAAGACGGTTCGGAGGAATCCTGGCGGCGTTTGGATGGGTGTCGACTCATGTTAACCAAGCTAAACTAACCGTCTAAACTACGCTTAACTCGTCGCACGGTCAATACTGGGCGACATCGGATTTCGACGAGTGATCCGCTACAGCCCCCGTTTGCTATAGTTGACCTGAGCCAGGGGAGCTAGGCACAAGGAGAGCGCGATGGTGGATGCACCGAAACCGCAGCCACAACAGGTGCAAATCAAGGCCGACGAGAAGGAGTTGCTCGGACAATATTCCAATCTCGTCGTTGTGCATCACAACGCCGAAGAGTTCACACTCAACTTCATCTATCTGTTTCCCACCGTGCCGCAGGGAAAGCTGGTCGGGAGCATGATCATCAATCCGAGCCACGCCAAACGGCTGTTGCGAGCTCTGGAAGAAAACGTGGCGCGCTACGAAGCGCAGTTTGGCCCGCTTCCGGAAGGACCGCCGGCAGGACAAGAACCCAAGGTAGGATTCATTCAGTAGCAGGAACCAGCGCCGCTCAAGTGCAATTTCGGTCGCTCACTACCCAGCGCCCGGTCGGTTCGGTGAATTCAAGTCCCACGGCATAGCCTGCGCGCGCGGCCGATTGGCAGTAGGCGACGCGTGCCAGAGAGCGAAACGAGCCGGCCACGGTGCTGATGACAAGCCGCTCGTTGATTTTCCACCGGCGCGTGCTCAAAACCCGGGCCCCCCGCGCGCTTACGTTCTCCGTAAAGGTGGATTCGGTGCCGGGCATTTGGGTGTGCCCGAAGATTCTGACTTCGACTTCCATGGGCAGGCGTGCGTCGCGCCGCGCAATCGCAAAGGCCCTCGTTTTGGGAACTCCGATTCCAAGCGGCATCTGCTTCGCTCCACCAGGCAAAACCCTTGCGAGCGTATCCCTACAAGCACGCGGCAATCTGATGCAGACGCAACTTGCCCGTGCCCCGGCGCTTCATTCTATAGAGAGCTGAATCCGCCGCCGCTAAAAGCTGCTCGATCGACGTTCCATCCTGCGGATAGACCGCCTGGCCGACGCTGACCGAGATGACCGGCTCTTCGCCGTCCTGTAGGAGGCGCTCGCAGATGCGCAGTGCGGTTTGCTCGGCCTCGCGCGGTCCAGTCTCGGGCAGCACGAGCGCAAACTCGTCGCCGCCGTAGCGCGCCGGAGTGTCGATCGAGCGGCTGTTGCTGCGCAGCACGATGCCTAGGCGCTTAATCGCGCGGCTTCCGGTCAGATGGCCAAATCGGTCGTTGATCTTCTTCAGATCGTCGAGATCAAACAGCAGCACGGAGAAACTGCGATTGGTCCGGCGCGACCGCTGGATCTCGTTTTCCAGTGCTTCGAACAAGCGGCGATGATTGGCAAGCCCGGTCAGCGAATCCGATGCTGCCATCCGGCTGACCTGGTCGAATAGCTGCGCGTTATCGAGCAGGGTCCCGCCGAGAACCACCACATAGCTCATCACCATGAGGACGTGGGAGAGCATATAAGGCGCGTCGAGAGCCCGCTCGGACTGGCTGATGGTCAGGTGGCACAGGACGTTCAGCGCCGCACCGGCGAACAGTGCGTGGTCAAGCGCGGTGGTGGTCTGACGCAACCGCCGCCAAAACCCCACGGTCGCCGCCAGGAAAATCACCGCTGGCAGCAGGTCCCAGGGCCGCGGCAAGAAAGCGCCGACGTGAATTTTGGGCGCGCGCGGCACCAGAAAGTAGAAGATGCTGGTCAGGTAGGCCGACGCTCCGACGACGAGCACCACTCCGGCGGTTTCCTTGCCCGGATCTCGCGACACGGGAATTCTCCGCTCAACCAAGAGCGCGGCAAGCAAAACAATGCCCAACAGCGTGCGCCCGGCAAGCCATCCGATCGAGATCTGGTCGTTTACCGACGGCGTGACCAGCATGCCGCGGTAGAACGCCATGCTGGCCCCGGCTTCGATCAGTCCAGCGATCACGAAGCCAAACGCCAGGATCAGCGACATCCTGTCGTGCATTCCCCGGAAGCGCACCAGAGCATTGGCGGCGAAGGTGAAGGCGATCAGGCTGCCCGCCATCAGCAGGTAGGTGTCCAGCAGCGGCTCGGCTTGGTAGGAGGAAGCGCGCAGGGCCCAGAGCAGTGCGGCATAGGCAGCCAGAGCGGCACCGACCAGCGCGAAGCGGACGCGCAAGTCCCCCCAGATTCGGTCAGCAACAACCACGATTCCCCCCAACGACGACACCCGCATTTGGCGTGCCGTTTTGAAAAGGCCTGTCGCCCTTGGCTAAGTATACGTGTTTACGGAGCGGCGTTCGGGGCGGGATCGCGAGCGTGTATCAAACTGATACACAGCCCTCCCCCAGCCGTGCGCAATTGTTATATATCCAAGGACTTATTACCTGGAGGAGGCAGCTAAGGCTTGGCGGGAGCAGGCGAAGAAGGAGCGATGGGCGGCAGATCGTGAGCTTGGATCACACTGTGGAAATTGATTTTCTTGTGCGTGCCGTCGCAGAACGGTTTTGTTTCCGAATGGCCGCAGCGGCACAGAGCGATTTTGGTTCGCCCTGCCAGGCCGAAAGCTTTGCCGTCCTGATCGACGATTTCAAAGTCTCCTTCGATTCGGATCGACCCATCGGTGCGTACAGTAATCCTGGTTGCCGCCATTTGATCCTCCCTGGCCCCCACCTCAGTATTTCGGCACGTTCGGATCGACTTCGTCCGACCAAGCGAGAATACCACCCTTGAGGTTCCATATCTTGCGGAATCCTGCCTTTTCGAGGAACTCGACCGCCTCGGCCGAGCGCTTCCCGCTGCGGCAGTGAGCGACAATCTCTCGCGAGCTATCCAGTTCGTGGACGCGCCTGGGGAGTTCACCGAGCGGGATCAGGTGACCGTGAATGTTCGAGATCTCGTACTCGTGCGGCTCACGTACGTCGAGGACGTAGAGATCGTCGCCGCGATCTAGACGCGATTTCAATTCTTTCGCAGTGATTTCAGGAATATTGGTCACTCGAGTCGGCGCCTCCTCGCCGCGAATGCCGCAAAACTCGACATAGTCGATCAGTTTCGTCACACTGGGATCGGTGCCGCAGACCGGGCAGTCGGGATTCCGTCGGAGCTTCACCTCGCGGAATTTCATTGCCAGAGCATCGAACAGCAGCAGTCGTCCCACCAGCCGGGAGCCTTTGCCGATAATCAGTTTGAGCGTTTCGGCAGCCTGAATCGTGCCCACAATTCCGGGCAGCACGCCAAGCACTCCGCCTTCGGCGCAGGACGGAACCAAACCCGGCGGGGGTGGTTCCGGATAGAGGCAGCGGTAGCACGGCCCGCCGGGGTAGCCGAAAACGGTGATTTGGCCCTCGAAACGGAAGATCGAACCGTAGACGTTTGGCTTGCCGAGCAGCACGCACGCATCGTTCACTAGATAGCGTGTCGGGAAATTGTCCGTGCCATCGACGATGATGTCGTAGTCTTGAAACAGTTCGAGCGCATTCTCGCTCGAGAGGCGGGCTTCGATGGCCTCGATCTCGATTTCCGGGTTCAGATTTCGCAGGCGCTCCCCCGCAGCGGTGATCTTGGGCCTGCCCACGTCGCTTGTGCCGAACAAGACCTGCCTCTGCAGATTGGTGAAATCGACCACGTCAAAATCGACGATTCCGATCCGACCGACGCCCGCCGCCGCAAGATACAGGCCCAGCGGTGCACCCAGTCCACCGGTGCCAATCAACAGCACCCGCGCCTGCTTCAGCTTCAGCTGTCCCTCCATGCCGACCTCCGGCATGATCAAGTGGCGGCTGTAGCGCTGGATTTCCTGTTTGGAAAGGGTCGCAGCTTGCTTGTCGGCTACCGTTTTCGTGGCCATGGAAAAACTCGCCCTCGCTTGGGAGCGCCTCCCGCAATCGACGGCACGATGCTGATGGTATCGCCGGCCTTGACGCTCGTCTGATCCCGTTGGAGGTAGCGAATGTCCTCGTCGTTTACATACACGTTCACAAAGCTTCGCAGCTTGCCGTCCTCGGCGAACAGATGCTTCTTCAAATCGCCGAATTGGGTGGTGAGGGCTGCCAGCGCCTCGGCGACCGTGGCGGCCTGGACTTCTATGCTTTCCCGCTTGTCGGCATAGGCCCGCAGAGGCGTTGGGATAATTACCTTTACGGCCATTCTACTCCTCCCGTTTGCCCGATTAGATGCCTACCGGATGCGCCACGGTTTCGATCTCTTCCCGCTCGTATCGGGCGCGGTCCTCTTGCAAGCGCCAGGAAGTCACGTCGCACGCCACGCCTTTTTGGACACTCACGATGACGTAGCTGTACCACGGCCAGGCGTGATCGCGATCGTATTCGCTCGGACGCGCCGGCGAATCGGGATGGGAATGATACCATCCGACCAGCTCCAGCCGCTTTTCGTGCGCCATTTTTTCGGCCAGGCGAACGTCATCGGCCATCACCTCGAAGCGGTTGCGCGGCGAGTCGTCGCGGTGGTTGGCCAGCGGCACCAGCTCGATCACTTCGCGCCTTCCGTCGCCGTCGCGGCCGAGCAGCGCGCCGCAGCATTCGTGCGGATAAGTGTCAACGCCATGTGCGCGAATCCGTCGCATCACCTCGTCGGGCACCGCCAGCCGCACCGCGCTCATCACTCGCTCCAGAATCGTTCGCTCAAATATTTCTCGCCGGAATCGGGGAACACGGTGACGATCAAGGCCCGCTCATCGCGCCCGAGTCGCTTGGCAACGTCCAGGCAGGCCCACAGCGCCGCGGCCCCGCTTACGCCGACCAAAATTCCCTCCTCCCGCGCTAGGCGCTTGGCCATCCGCTGCGCCGCTTCGGTTTCCACTTCCATGTTCTCGTCGGCGAGATTGGGGTCATAGATCGGCGGCACCAGCGCCGTGGGCATGTGCTTGAGTCCTTCCAGGCCATGGAAGCCCGAATCGGGCTGCATGCTGATGCAGCGGACTTGCGGGTTCAGTTCCTTCAACCGCCGCGTCGACCCGACGAAGGTTCCGCTCGTTCCCAGACCGGCGACGAAATGCGTGATGCGCCCGCCGGTTTGCTGCCAGATTTCAGGAGCTGTCGTCGAGTAATGCGCCGCTGGATTGGCGGGATTTCCGTACTGATCGGGATAAAAGTACTTGTCGGGATCGGCCCGGTAAATTTCACGGACCCGCCGGATCGCGCCGTCGGTTCCCTCGTCGCCAGGGGTATAGACAATCTCGACCCCATACGCCGCTAGAATCTGCTTTCGCTCCGGGGACGCGCTCGACGGCAGGCACAACTTCACGCGATAGCCGAGAGCCGCCCCGATCATGGCGTAGGCGATTCCGGTGTTGCCGCTGGTCGCGTCCAGGATCACTTTTCCCGGCCGCAACTTGCCCGAACGCTCGCCCTCCCGAATCATGGAATATGCAGCGCGGTCCTTCACACTGCCACCGGGATTGAACCACTCCGCCTTGGCGCAAATCTGCACGCCCGGGAACTCGGCTCCTATTCGCGACAGCCGGATGAGAGGCGTGTTGCCGATGCGCTCGACCAAACGCTGGCCTATGGGCGCCGACGCGGCGGGCTTTTCCGTCGATCGCAGCGGTTTGTCAGTTGTCGTCAATACCTATCTTCCTCGACTGCGGAAACTCGCTTGTGCTTGCTTGTACTTCGCTAATTCGGAACAGTTTAGCAGATCAGAGTTGTGGTCTACAGCGACAGGAAGCAGACTGGCCGTGAGCGCAGCGAAGCATAGCAATATGATGCTCGAAGGTACTCTGCCGAAGCAAGCCTTGTCATCGCATCGACCCGAATACCGGGAATGTCCCGACCACCAGGCAGCGGCTCCCTAAGCCGGAGGGTCGGGCGATCGTCTGGTGTAATCCAGGGATGACCGTCGGATCGTGGGCGTACTCCCCGGCCCTCGCTCATCGGTCCTGAACCACGGGCAATTCGATGAGGCTCCCCTGCCCGGGAGCATGATAGATCCGCTCGGTCGCCTTGACGTAATCCTGCGGTTTCGCAAAAAAGATATTGGGCACATACGTCTGCGGATTCCGATCGTAGAGCGGAAACAAGCTCGATTGAACCTGTACCATGATCCGGTGGCCCGGCCGAAACACGTGATTGACCATGGGCAAGCTGAAGCGATAGGTGAGCGGAACATCTGGCGCGACCGGGCCCGGCCGCTCAAAACTCTCCCGGTAACGTCCGCGAAAAATGTCCAGCGCAATGCTGAGCTCGTAGCCGCTCATTTCAGGCTGGCTGGGCACCTCGTCCGGATACACGTCGATCAGCTTCACGACCCAATCGCTATCACTGCCGCTGGTCGCCGCTGCCAGATGGACCACAGGAGCGCCGCCAAGACGCAACGGTTCGGTTAGGGGAGGGCTCACATAAGTCAATACATCGGGCCGCCCATCGACAAACCGCTGGTCGGTCACAAGCCATCTTCGCCACGCTTCGGTGTCTTGTGGCTTCACGGGCCGCGGCAAGTAGGGCACCGGCTTCGCCGGGTCGGAGACATACTCGTCGTACGGAGGTTCGGTTTGGCCACTCGGTTTGGTGAAAGACAGTCGAAATCCCGCCGTCAAATAAAGCGGCTTTGAAGCATTCGGGCAGCCGCTCTCACAAGCCAGGGGCCAGGCCTGGAAGCGGTCCCAGTGGTTCTCGCCCGTGTTGTAGATAAGGACAGGCGGCGTATCGGCCTTCGGCGCACCATCTTTCAAATACTGATCGAAAAAGGGCTTGAGTACATCGCGTCGAAATTGGAGAGCGGTATCCCCGTTCCACCGAAGGGGACCGAGCGAGGAGCCGTCGGAGTTGACGCCGCTGTGCCGCCAGGGGCCCATCACCAGATAATTCATGTCGTTGTGCGTGTCTTTTGGTTCGATCGCCAAATAACAGTGGATGGCACCCCACATGTCCTCCTGATCCCACAGCCCTTGAATCCATATCGTCGGAACCTTCAGCGGTTGGGCAGCCATGGTCTGATCAAGCGCCTGGTCTTGCCAGAACGTGTCATAAGCGGGGTGCTCACTCATCTTGTGCCACCAGGGAAGCTGGTCGAGGCCGGCCGCCCGGGCGAAATCACTCGCCGAACCAGCGCGCAGAAAGTTCTCGTAGTCGTCTTCGCCCTGCCGGACGATGGCGTGGCCGCCGACACGGGCAGTCGTTTGGTCTGTAGTGTAGTCGAGGTTCGGCTGTCGAAAGGCGCCGAAATGAAACCAGTCGTCTCCCATCCAACCGTCCACCATCGGACTCTCGGGAGCCGCCACTTTCAGTGCCGGGTGCGGATTGACCAGCGCCATAACCACCGTCCAGCCTTCGTAGGAACTGCCCAGCATGCCGACTTTGCCGTTTGATTCCGGCACGTTCTTGACCAGCCAATCGATCGTGTCGTACGCGTCGGTGGAATCATCGGTGCTTGTCGAATTGAGCGGGCCGCGCAGTGGCCGGGTCATGATGTAATCGCCCTCGGAGCCGTATTTGCCTCGAATGTCCTGAAACACGCGGATGTAGCCGTCAGCCACGAATACCTCATCGCCCTGAGGTAGCGCGGCCAGCATACGGGGAGAACGGTTTCGCTCGGCATGGCTCGAAGCGTCGTAGGGCGTTCGCGTCAGCAGTATCGGCGCATTCTTTGCTCCCCGCGGAATCACAATCACGGTGTGCAGCTTGACCCCATCCCGCATCGGAATCATCACGTCGCGTTTGACATAGTCATAGCCGGCGGTCGGCTCCTCGAAGTGTGGCGGGATGTCGGGAGTTTGGGGCGAGGTCTGCGCCGGTGCGGGGGAACCGGGGATCGCCAGTATTGCGATCGTTACTGCGGAAAACAGGGAAAGCCTACGGTGGATCACCCGCCAACTCCTGGCGATATCGGTCCGAGGCCCCGCCCCAATGGCATCGACACCAGTCGCAATTCCAGCGTTGGACAGCACGCCACGCCGGTCTGTTTCATCGCGTCAAAAGCAACGAAGGACAAGTATCCTCCTGTCCCGCCGTTGTGCCAAACCATCTCCCTGCCATTCCTCGCCAAGATGTGCCAGCAAGCGTAGTCTCCGACTGAGACCGTGCTCAGTAGTTTGATCCTGCGCCCGCCGGCACCAGCTCGAAGGCCAGCAGCAGGTTGCCCGGCATGCCGGCGGTGACGTCAAATCCTGATGTGACGTAAAGCATGTTGCCCGCGACGGTGGGCCCGGTGCCGCTGATCGAACCGCCGTGCGCCCGAACGCCATTCACAGTCTGGAAATCGGGCGTGGTATCAAAGTCCCACAGGATTTTGCCGTCTTTGGTCGAATAGGCACGCAGGTGGCCGTCCATTGACGCGGAAAACACCACGCCGGGAACCAGTGTGACCGCGGCCAGTTGGCCTGCGCTACATCCTGCCCTCCCCTCGCAGGCCGGTTTGGGAGGCATTACTTTCCAGACCAGCTTACCCGTGCGAATGTCGATAGCCGCAAGCCCTCCCGGCGGAGGCGCCGTTTCGCCTGGCTCGAGCCGCGTCAGAGTCGAAATATCCGAGTTGGCAGCGTAAACCTGTTTGCCGTCGCTCGCCGAACCCCATTCGATTCCTCCCAAGCCGCTGCCGTGTCCGATGCGGACCTCCCAGAGCTCTCGACCGCCATCGTCGGGATCCAGACCATACATGACGCCCGTCTTCTGGCCTGCAAGCAGAATGCGACGCCCGTGGCCGAGATCTTGCAAAATCGGAGAGGAGCCGAAATCCACGTCCGGGCCGGGTTTCGGCGGACAATTGATCCGCTCGGGCGCGAGGCAGCCGAAATTAAAAACATCATTTGGGGTCTTCTGCTGGACCCACAGCCGCCCTCCCGTCAATAGATCGAACGCCATGATGGCGTCGGTGCCGTCGGCCGCCGGATCCACGTAGGCGTCGCCTGTGCCCACATAGACTCTGCCGAGCTTGGTGTCAATTGTGGGCGCATCCCAAATCGCCGCCCCCGCGGGAGTGAATTTGGCATGGCTCTCGCCCGGCCTTGCCTGGTGCGGCTCTTGGGTGATGGCGTATCCCTTCCAGGTGATTTTGCCGGTGAGGGCATCGACCGCCGTGACGCTGCCGCGAAACGTGCAGCAAGGATAATCCGGGTCGCCACCGTCGAGCTCCTCATTGCCAGCGGTGCCGACGTAGAGCCGCCCGCGATAGAGCGTTGGTGCTCCGGTGATCCTGGCCGTGCGGTGCGCATCGGCTTTTATCTTCCAGACAAGCGTTCCATCCTTCGCATCGACTGCATAGAGATTTGCCTCGCCGTCGCCGAAGTAGGCGAGGAATTGTCCTCCGCTGCCGGGGCCCCCCACGATTGCGGTTCGCACCGTTGTCTCCGCCTGATAGACCCAGATCGTGCAGCCCGTCTTGGCATCGAGCGCGTACACTTTGCCGTCACCGGAGCCCAGGAAGAGCCGACCGCCTACAATCGTTGGCTGTCCGTAGGCCGTGCTCGCGTCGGGTACGCCAAACGCCCACTTCAGTTTCAGGCGGGAAAGATTGTCGGCCGCAATCGAAGTGTGCTTCTGATATCGGGAGTTCGCAATATCCAGTCCCCAGCCGTTCCACTTTTCCGGGTCGCGGAGAGCGGCCGGCGTGAGTGGTTCGGCCGAAGTGCACCGGTTCGCCGCGGCTTGGGCCCCGCTGTTTCCCGGATTTGAAGAAAGATATGCCGCCACGGCTTTTCGTTCAACTTCGGTCAACCGGTTTCCGTAAATCACCATCACGCCCGATTCGAGCGCGCGCAAAATTTCTTCCTGTGTTTTTCCGGCTAACACGGCCGGCGAGGGTGCGCGATTGGCTCCGGTGGCTCGGTCGCTGTGGCACATCGCGCAGTGTGCTTCGAACAGCGCCTGCCCACTGGGCGCCTGGGCGATGGCGCTTTGGACCAGCGCTCCGATGCCGAGCAACAGCCCGAAAACCCGCGCAGCCGTGCCTGGATTCTTCATTCGGTGGTTATAGCGGCTTTGACCGGAAAGAGCAACGATTGTGGCCGGCCGTTCGACTGGGTTCCCGAGCATCCCGGCGATTTGTGCTGGCTGTCTCAGGGCTGCTCGAGCATTTTTGTCTTTACAGGGCGGCCGCTGAATTCTTATCCTGATCGCTCATGTGGTACGTCAAAAAGTCCTTCACCCAAACCCAGGTCGAGTCGGTCGCCGCCCAGGGTTTTACGGTGCGTAGCTCGGGGGGAGTGGCGCGCATTGAAAAATATGGCTGCGGGGCGGAACTGCGCAAAGACCCCAATGGCAATTTCCAGATGACCATCATTCCCTCGATTATGTTCCATGGACAATTCACGCATCTGTGGGATGCAGGCTACCAGAAATTTCTTCTCACTCATGATGGCCGTAAGGTTCCGATCCGCGTCAATGAACTCGCCGACCTGCGCCGTTTCAACGAAGAGTTGCGCACCGCGCTCGGCGTCGACACCTATTACAACGAGGCGCTCGGCTCGACTTGTCACTACAGTGTGTACGACCGCGTCAAGGGCCGCGTCGGCGACGTGCCGGATGAAACCGTCGGCGCCCGCGAACCGTTCCACCAATAGAAGCCAGCTCCTGCTGGTTTGACAAGCCAATTCCGTACAGCTAGCATCCTTGCCAGATGGCCCTGCGGCTGGAACACCGCACGGCAGGGAGTCGACACCATGGGCAGCATCTATCTGGAAGAGTTGTCAGCGGTAGGCGCAGTGCGTTTTCCCGATATTCCGCTCTATCAAGGTTTTGGGGCACCGGTGCGCCTGGAAGCCGACCTCCGCGATTGCGAAGTCATCTCGGGCGCTGTGCCGAAGGATCTCAATGGCATCCTCTATCGCTGCGGGCCCGATCGCCAGTATCCGCCCATGGGTGGCGACGACATCTTCATCGACGGCGAAGGCATGGTGGTCATGTTCCGCTTCGAGAACGGACACGTCGATTTCAGGAGCCGCTACGTCCGCACCGAGCGCTTCCGCATTCAGGAAACGCACCGGCGAGCGCTGTTTGGCCGCTATCGCAACCGCTACACGCGTGACCCCATGGCGCAGAACTGCAACCCCGGCACCGCAAATACAAATGTCGTTTGGCACGGAGGCAAGCTGCTCGTGCTCAAAGAAGACGACATGCCCTACGAGCTCGATCCCTACACGCTTCAAACGATCGGCCGCTATGATTACGAAGGCACCATCAAATCCGTGTGGATGTCTGCGCACCCGCACCTGGATCAGACCACCAACGAGCTTCTGACGTTCGCCTATCAGGCCAAAGGCGACGGAACGACCGATGTCGCCTACTACGTGATCGGTCCTGACGGCAAACTGAAGCACGAGGTGTGGTTCAACGCGCCCTGGGCGGGAATGGTTCACGACTTCGCCATTTCCGACCGATACGTGATCTTTCCCTTCTTCCCCCTGCTGACCGATGTGGACGTGCTCAAGAAGGGCGGGCCGTTTTACACCTGGCATCGCGATCTGCAGACGGTCGTCGCCATCGTGCCGCGATACGGCACGGCCGATCAGGTTCGCTGGTTCCGCGGCGATACCAGCTTTGCCGGACACATGATGAACGGCAGCACGGACGGCTCGAAAGTGAGTCTGGATGTCTGCCTGTCGCGGGGCAGCTCATTCTTTTTCTTCCCCAATCACGATGGGACGCCGCCTGATCCGAATCAAGGCATCCCTCATCTGACGCGCCTGACGTTTGATATGGCAGGGAACACCGAGAGCTACAAGACCAACCAGCTCTACGACTGGCTGTGCGAAATGCCGCGCGCCGATGACCGCTATTATGGCAACCGAACCTATCGTAAAGGCTACGTGATCTGCCACGATCCCAGCCGCAAATCGGCGGGTGGTATTGGCTTGAGCTCGGTCGGGCAATTCGATCACCCGACCGGCAGCGCCAAGCTGTGGAATCCGGGCCCGGATTCAGGAGTGCAGGAGCCGCTGTTTGCGCCTCGCAAGCCGAATTCGTCTGAGGGTGAAGGCTACCTGCTGGCGCTGGTCAACCGCCTGGCGGAAAATCGCAGCGATCTGGCCATCCTCGATGCGCAGAACGTTGAGGCGGGGCCGATCGCGCTCGTGAAGCTGCCGCATCGCGTGCGCATGACCTTCCATGGCATGTGGGTCGCCGAGGAAGCGCTCTCGACCGGGCGCTACCCGGCCGTTCGCACCGCCTAAGTGCGCTTCCTCATTCTCCAGAAAAAGCCAGCAGCACGTTGCCGGAATTCGTGCCGGTCACGGCGTAGCCCGAGCCGATAAAAATCATTCCGTTCACGATGGAAGGTCCGATGGACGCGATGGCTCCGCCTCTTGCGGGGACTTTGTTGACCGTCTGGAAGGGTTTTGCCGTGTCATATTCCCAGAGAACGTGGCCATCGGCAGCCGAAAGCGCGTGCAGCTTCCCGTCCGATCCGGCCAGGAACACCACACCGGGCAGGGCGGTCGCCGCGGCCGAATTGCTGATGCGGGTGCCGGGCGGCGTCGGAAATTTCGCGCGCCAGGCCACCTCTCCGGTCCCGAGCTTGAGCGCGACCATCCCCCCCGACTGCAATCCGTAATAGACGTTTTGATCGTCCGCCGCTCCGCCCCAGACCACGCCATTTAACTGCGCATAGAAACTGTTTTCCTGTCCCTTGGGAATTTCGACGACGCGCGCCTGCCAGAGAATCGTGCCTTTGTTGTCGGGGTCGAGCGCAAAGACCTTTCCATTCTTCATGCCAAACACCACTACGCTTTTGCCGTTCGGGAGCTTGCGCAAAATCGGCGAGTTGCCGATATCCTGATCAGGCCCGTTCACTTTCGGGCAGTTGTCGGTTCGCGTGGGCCCGTTGCAGCCGCCCATGAACGCGTCATTGGCCTGGGCCTCATAAAACCACAGCATCTTGCCCGTTTTCAGGTCGAGCGCGACAACCGCATCGGTCGTATCCGGCACCGGGTCGCTCTGGCCGTCTCCGGTCCCCATGTAGATTGCGCTGCGTTCGGTATCGATGGTTGGCGAATTCCAAATGGAGCCCCCCGAAGGCGAGTACTGCTGTACGCCTCTGGAGTTTTTCCGAGTCGGTTTGGGCTCCGGCACCATGTACGTCTTCCAGACCCGCGCGCCGGTGTCGGCGTCAAGCGCCACCAAACTTCCGCGGCCTGTGCAACAGGGATAGTCGAGATCGGAGGCAGAAAATTCCTCCGAAGAGGATACCGGCACGTACACGCGTCCAGCGTAGACCTTCGGCGCCGCGGTAATGCGCGCCACGAAGTGATCATCGACACGCGTCGTCCAAAGCTCCTGGCCGGTCTGGGCGTCTACCGCGTAGATGTTCGCGTGCGCGTCTCCGAAATAGGCCGCGTATTTCGTTCCGCTGTGTCCTTCGACTCGCGCCACGCTGACCGCTGGACGCACCGCGCCTTTCGCTTGGTAGGACCAGTAGACACAGCCGGTCGCGACATCGAGCGAATAGACAAAACCCGTATCGCTCCCCACGAAGACGCGGCCGGAAACGATGCTCGGTTGGCCGTAGGCCGAAAGCCCGTCGGGATAGCCGAAGGCCCATTTCAGTTTGAGTTGGGGCACCCCATCCGGCCTGAGGCCTGCGGCGTTGGCAGGCTGGAACCGCGAATTCGCCAGGTCGGGGCTCCACCCGTTCCATTCCGGACCTGCGGCGGGATCGCTCATCGGCGGGTTGGAGGCGCAGTGATTGGGCATGTTCCGCGCATCGCCCGACTGCATGCTTCCCAGCGGGCGGCCGCTCAGAAACGTCGCCAACATTCTGCGCTGGTCTTCCGTGAGGGCGTCACCCTGCGGTTTCATCGAGCCGGTCGTCAGTGCCTCGTAGATTTTCTCCGGGCTCATCTGCCGGATGGCATCCGGCGCGGGCGCGAGCGGCACGTTTGGATTTCCGTGGCAGCCCATGCAGCGCTGCTGGAACGTGGCGATCCCGCTTTCTGTGCCGGGACCGGCAGTTACGGGCCGCCCTTGCGGGTTCTCCTGGGCCCGGGCCGCCAGGCCCATGCCTAGACCGATGGCCAATGATAGAACTGCGGTTCCTTTGCCGTTTCCCGTTTTTCGCACGTTACTTGTCGCTGATCCCGCCCCACGCGCTGTTCAAGTGATACTGCAAGCCCGATCCCGTCATTTCGATGCGCCGAATCTTACCATTTGTGATTTTAAAAACCTCGGTCACTTCCAGGCTGCTCGGTCGGTTGAAGATTCCCATCGACACGGTTTGGCCGTTGGTCAGCTTGATCGTGTGCACGGTGCCATTCTGGTCGAAGATCACGTTGGCCCACACGGCGCCGCGCTCTTCATCCACGATGGGGAACCGGCGAGAGTGAATCCGCGTGACCACGGCGTAATAACCGCTCTTGAATTGCGCCATGCAACTGAGCGCAAACGCGTTGAAGGGCGCGTTGGGCGAAAGCGTCGGATTGTTCGTGGTGCGAGTTCCATTTTCAATGCGATCGCAGTCGTCGGCGAACGGGTAATCGCCCTTCCCGTCATTATTCTCGAGCCCTCGAAAGTACTTGTTGGCGGTCGAGATCAATTGCTGGCGTGAGGCGCGCTCGGCTGTGGGAATCGTTTCGAACCAGATCGGATCGGGCTTGCTCGAATCAAGACCGCTGATGTTATTTGGGCCGCCTCCCCCTTGCCGGTAGTAGGTCGTCTCAACTTCGGTAATGCGGCCCAGCTCGACGCGCAGCCGCACGCCCATGATCAGCAGGTGATCGCCTTCGTGCATGGTCACGATACAGCCGATCTGCTCTTCGGTCGTATCGGAGAAACAATGCCGGTAATGGCCGACCTCGGTCGCCGTGCCCCAGAATCCATCGCCGATGCTCATCACCTGGTCCTGCTCGGTATACTTCACGTCCGCCGCGAAGGGCATTTTCTTCGGATCGTGCGCGACGAGCGCCTGAAGATACCCGGTGGCCAGATCTTCCAGGCAGGCACGATCGCAATCGCTCGGAATCGGCCCGGCGGCTTCGACCAATTTCCCGGCCGCGACCAACAGCACTAGAGCCAGCGTTACTTTCATCACTCGCATCGTTCCACCCCTCTCGAGCTATCGCCCGGACTCTTCTGTCCAGCCATTGCCCAGGCCATACGGAATGGTTACAAAAGGCATTGCCTCCACCTCATGGATCCGTCCGCCGCGGATTCCGAAGGTTTCCATGGTCACCAGATTCTGCAACATGCCCGGAGGTGCATCGGGCGGCGCGCCGCGGCGCGTTCCATCGTGCACGAACAACGGGAAGGTGGCCACCAGCCCCTTCTGCTCGTCAATTACGAGCGCCCGCCGCGGTCGGATGTGTTTCATGAACGCAAACGTCTTCGTGTCAACCTGCTGCGCGCACGTCAGCATGCTGAACTTGAGCTGCGCTCGGCCCTGCTCGGTATTTGGATCGGGAAGCGTGGGTGCGGGCATCATGCGCCCGCCCGGCGGCGGATTATTCACCGTTTGGTAGCCATTTTCATCCCGCACGCAATCATCGGCGAACGCTCCTATCTTTCCGTCATCCCCTTCGAGCGCATCGAAGTAGGAATTGGCCGCCCAATACAAGAGATCTCGCGACTCTCTTTCCGATGGCGGAAGATCGGCGACCAGCCCCGGCCGAGGCGTGGTCAAAAGAGGAATGGCCGCTGGATTGATGTTGCCGGCCCAAAGCTGCTCGACCTCCGAGATTTTTCCCCGGTCGATTTTCAGGCGCACCGCAACCAGAGTGTCGCGGCCCCCAACTTTCAGGCGGGCCTGCAGGGCGACCTGGCCCGAGACTGGATCGGCAATATAGATTTTAAAGCTGGTCGGTTCGACCTTCGATCGCCACAACATTCCCTCGCCGATATCCATCGGCGCCGTGTTCTCCGTCATGCGCACGTCCAGTTGCACCGGCGGCACCGCTGCGGGGTCGTGTTGGAAGATGGCGTTCATGTATCGGTCGATCAACCCGACCAGACACGGGCGATCGCACGGTTTCACGAGGGAGGGGCTCCATTCCGGCTCCGGTCCCTGGTAGTGCTGCGGCCAAGCGGCGCTTGGTCCCGCTGTCGCGAGGCCCACGAGCGCACACAGGGCAAGCGAATTTTTTCTCATTTCCATCCCCTCCTTGGCCTACCATGCCCCTGTTATGTGGCGTGACGATATCGCGCCCCGACGTACAGGTCAACCGGAGCGTGTCGCCCTGAGCTCTCTCGGGAGGATGTGAAAGTGTTTGCGGCTGCCGCGCGTATGGTGGGAAGAGGCCTCCAGCGATGACAATGGAAGCGAGTGAATTTGAATTTCGCAACCGCTTCTGGTTTATCGCCGGGATCTTCACGGTGGGCTTCTTCCTATACCGATTCGATCGCGTGAACGCGTCGGAAGCGCTCAGCCGCTGGGTTCTGCGAGGCGCTCCTGACGAAAGTTCTCGAGCCTTCGGCCACTGGATTACGGTTTTTTTTGCGCTTGGGACGCTCCTGGTGGTCATGGGCGCGCTGGTTCGTTCCTGGGCGGAATCCTACCTGCACAGTTCGATCGTCCACGATCGTAAGCTGCACGGCGAGAAGCTGGTCGCCGATGGGCCGTATCGCCATGTCCGCAATCCGCTGTATCTCGGAAATCTCTTTCTGGCCTTCGGAGTGGGATTTCTGGCGAGCCGCCTGGGGTTTCTGGTAATTTCCGCGGGGATGGTGCTGTTTGTTTATCGCCTGATCCTGCGCGAAGAGACGACGCTCATCCGAGCTCAGGGCGAAAACTACCAGCGTTATTTCGCTGCAGTTCCGCGCTTATTTCCCGCCCTCGTTCCGCGTGTTCCCGCGGGAGGAGCAAAGCCAAACTGGCTCGACGGTTTTACCGGAGAGATTTTTATGTGGGCAGGAGCTGCGGCCATGGGCGTCTTCACCTTCACGCACAGTGTCCGGTGGTTCTGGATCGTCTTTGGCGGCGGCTGGGCCATCTACTTCTTCCTGTACTCTGTGCGCCACCGCCGCACCCGCCCGAACACCTAACTTCAGTTCCGGGAAGCGTCGGCCTGTTCCTGCACGTGCTTGCGGAACTCGGAGGGATGAGCGATTCGGTCGAACGGTTCTGGTGTCCCGCCCGTGCCGTGGATCACGACGGTCCCGTATCCGAACACCCTGCCCAGGAAGGGCTCGGTGATTCCGATGCTCTCCACCTTGGGCAGCATGATTTCGAGCGATCTGCGACTGGTCACGCCCGTCTTGATGATCACTCGTCGGTTGGTCACCGCAATTTCCGTTGCGTTTCGCTTTACCGCGGCCGCCGTGAGGATCGCCAGGCCCAGGATCAGCAGCGCCGCGCCCGCGTACAAGAAATCGGAATCCTTCTGGACCAAACATACGACGGCGCCCGCAGCGAGCACGACCGCGATCACCACCGGCCAGAAAAGTATGCTCCAGTGCACGCCGGTCTGGTAAACCAGTGACTCCCCCGTTGCCAGATTCTTGGTGACGTAGCTCACAAGCGTCCTCGCCCCAACCGAGAGTACCCCGGCCCGCTCACACCCGCAACCGCTCAAACCGGGGCGCCTGGCGGAGTGTCATTTTGGGACGCTTGCCGGCCCACGTCGGTCCTTAGGGCAACAGAGATGATACGATTTTTGCGTTCGGTTGTGCCGATCTGAGGGCCGCGTGAGTAAGACTTCACCCGCAAAAGACGGCGGCGACAAGCGCCGCAGCACGCGTTTAGCTCTGGTCCTGCCCATCAAGGTCAAGGGACTCGACGCCTTAAAGGAGCCGTTTTCCGAAGCCACCCGGACGATCATAGTGAGTTGCCACGGCTGCCGGTATCTTTCCCACACTTACGTTCCCAAGGGATCTTCCGTAACGCTGGAAATTCCCCGCGGAGATCCGAAGCGCCCGCCGCGGGAGGTCACCGCGAAGGTAGCTCATATCCAGCGGCCCAAAGCCGCGCGTGAAATGCTGCATATCGGACTGAACTTCGACGTGCCCGGAAACGTGTGGGACATTCCGATGCCACCCGACGACTGGTTCCCGCTTCCCGGCGAGCCGATGTTTATGCTGGAAGAGCCGCCGCCTCCACCCGCGCCGCCCGTCGTGCCTCCGCCTGCGCCGGTTACGCTGACGGCATCGTGGGACGCAAGCGAGATCCTGGTGATGGCCGGCCGCGCTGAGGGGCGCGAAGCCGAACTCGCCGCTGCGCTCAAAATGGCCAAGACGGCCGTTGCGGTCGAACAGCCGGTCCGGCCTCAGCCGGAAGTGGTACACAGGTCGAGCGAAGAGCTCCACGAGAGGCTCGAAGAAGCGCTACGGGCATCGATTGAACGCCTGTCTGCATTCGCGGTCGAGAAGATTGTGGAACGCGCATCCGGGCATATGGCCGAAATCGTGGAAGAGGCCCGGAAGGCCTACCAGCAAGCAACCGAAGAGCTGGATCGAAAGATTCACAAAGCCGTGCGAGAGGCGCTCGATGGCGAGCGTCCGAACCGCCACGGCCGCGGCCGGCGTCGGCGGTAGGGCCCGCCGAAATCTAGTGCTATCATTCCCGCCAGCATGCAAAAGTCCCTCATTTTTCTGGTCTGCGCCTGGGGTCTGGCCGCCCAATCCCAATCTGCGCCTTCGCCCGCAACCGTGCTCAAGGCCGCGCGCTTGCTCGACGTGGAAGCGGGGAGGATCATCGCACCGGGCGAAGTGCTAGTCGAACGGGACCGAATCGTCGAAGCCGGCTCCTCGGTGTCGCATCCTGCAGGCGCCCAGATGATTGACCTGGGCGACACGACGCTTCTGCCCGGGCTCATCGACGCACATGTCCATCTGTTTTTGCATCCCGGCGCCGAAGACATGCAGACCATCGAAGAATCGGTGCCCGAGCGCACGATCATGGCGACCCTGGCCGCCCGCAACGATCTGCTCGCGGGTTTCACCGCCGAGCGCGACATGGGCACCGAAGGTGCCGGCTCTGCCGATACGGCCGTCCGCGATGCGATCAATGCCGGCCGCATCCCAGGGCCGCGTCTGCGTATCAGCGGCAACGCCATCAATATCCTCGGCGGTCACGAAGATGCCATCGGCTACAACCCGGCCCAGCATGTGCTGCCCAACGCCGACTACGCAAATAATGCCGCCGAATTGATTGCCGTCATGCGCGAACAGTACAAGGAGGGCGCGGACTTCACCAAGATTTACCAGACCGGCCCGGATTCAGTCCACGACGGGCGGGCCTGGACGCCATATCAGTACACCGAGGAGGAATTGGCTCGGGCGGTCGATGAGGCCGCGCGTGTGGGCGGCCGCGTTGCCGTCCACGCGACCGGCGAGCCCGGAGCGCTTTTCGCCGCGCAAGCCGGCGTCGTTTCGATCGACCATGCCAATCATCTGGACGGCGAAACGATCCGCCTGATGCGCGAAAAACACATTTTTGCCGTCCCCACTCTCACGATCTTTGAATACTTCGCCGAACATCCCGAGAAGCCCGAGACCGCCGCGCTCAGCCGCCAGCTATTCGATCTCAAGGTGCGGGAATTTCCCAAGCAGGTTGCGGCAGGGGTGCCCATGGCCGTCGGCTCCGATGTCGGCCCATTCCCGCACGGAACACAGGCCCGCGAATTGGAGCTGATGGTGAAATACGGAATGACTCCCCGGGCCGTGCTGGAGGCCGATCTTCTAAACGGCGCAAAACTGCTCGGCTGGGAGGGCCAGATCGGCGCGCTAAAGCCGGGTTACTACGCCGACGTGATCGCCGTCGCCGGCAATCCTCTGGAGGACATTGGCGCGCTCGAGAAGGTCGTTTTTGTGATGAAAGGCGGCGTCGTCTACCGAAAATGACTCCGTGCTACGGACGGGAAGCGCCGCCCAGGACGCGGTGGATGAGCGGGCGGGCCGACACGGGTCGATCTCCGATCGCGTAGCTTTGGGCGACCCGCTGCTTGGCTAGAGTAGCGCGAGACGGGGAGTTGTAGTCCAGGGTCGCCAGAGGCTCGCCAGCCGAGACCTGATCGCCGACTTTCTTGTGCAGGACGATTCCGACCGCGGGGTCAATGGAGTCTTCCTTCCTTTCGCGGCCGCCACCCAAAATCACGCACGCAGTTCCGACCGTTTCGCACTCAATCTTGCGAACATAGCCGCTCTCTGGGCTCGGCACGTCCACCCTATGTTTCCCCCGCGGCAGCCTTTCGGGATCGTCGATTACGCCGGGATCGCCGCCCTGCAGGGCGATCATCTCGCGAAATTTTTCCAGCGCCTGGCCCGAGCGAATCAGCCCTTCGGCGAGCTGCTTGCCCTCGGCGAGGGTGCCGGCGCGGCGGCCGAGATGAAACATCCATGCCGCCAGTTCCAGCGAGAGTTCGCGCAGGTCAGCCGGGCCGCCTCCGCCCAGCGCCTGGATCGACTCTCTGACTTCGAGCGAGTTGCCGACCGCAAGGCCAAGAGGTTGGTCCATGTCGGTGATGAGCGCGACGGTTTGGGTGCCCATGCGCTGGCCCGCGTCAACCATCAGCTCGGCCAGCGAAGCCGCCTCCTCGAGTGTTTTCATGAAGGCGCCCGACCCGGTCTTCACGTCGAGAACCAGCGCGTCGATGCCTTCGGCCAGTTTCTTGCTCATGATCGAAGCGCAGATGAGCTGCGAGCTCTCGATGGTGCCCGTGACGTCGCGCAGAGCATAGAATTTTCGGTCGGCGGGAGCGATTTCGGCGGTCTGGCCGATCATCGAACAGCCGCAGGCACCAAGCACCTGGCGAAAGCGTTCGAGCGAAAGATCGACCCGAAAGCCGGGGATCGACTCGAGCTTGTCGAGAGTGCCGCCAGTGTGGCCGAGGCCGCGTCCGCTGATCATCGGGACGATGAGCCCGCCGGCGGCGACCAGGGGAGCCAAGATGAGCGAGGTTTTGTCGCCGACGCCGCCGGTTGAATGTTTGTCGACCTTCGCGGCGGCGAATTCGGCAAGGTCGAGCACTTCGCCCGAGCGCAGCATCGCCTCTGTCAGCGCGGCGGTCTCGGCGCGGCTCAGCCCGCGAATGAGCGCGGCCATCAGCCAAGCGGAGATTTGATAATCGGGAATTTCACCGCGCACTGACCCCATGACGAGGTGGGTGATTTCCGCTCGAGAGAGCTCGCGTCCATCGCGCTTGCGGCGGATCACTTCGGTGGTGCGGATGGCGGTGTCTTCCGGGGCACTCAACGGAGGCGGAATCCCTCCGGCAGAAGCTTTTCGATGGGAAGTTCCTGCCAGCCTGTTTGACTGAGGAAAATGACCGTTGAATTCGGACCAAATTCATAGATTACTTGGCGGCAGGCGCCGCACGGCGAACAAGGGGTGCCCTCGCGACTGGCCACGGCGATCGCTTGAATTTTCATTTGCGGGCCAACCCCGGCCACGGCCGAAAAGATCGCCGAACGTTCCGCGCAGTTGGTAAGTCCGTAGGACGAGTTTTCCACATTGCAGCCGGTAAAAAGGGCGCCGGAGGTGGTCAGGAGCGCCGCGCCCACTTGAAATTTTGAGTAAGGCGCGTAGGCGCTTCGCCGGGCGGAGCGCGCAGCTGCAAGCAGGCGCTCGCGAGTTCCGCGCTTGGATCGGGGACGAGCCGTCATCTGCCGGTGCGTTCTTCCGGGCTAGCGTAGTAAGATTCTCCGTTTATGTCGAGCCGAAATTCAGGGGTCGATCGCCAAGGGATCGGGCCGGGCTGGCAAGCTGTGGCGAAAATGATCGACCACACCCTTCTGCGCCCCGACGCCAGGCCCGATGAGATCGTCCGGCTGTGCCAGCAAGCGCGCGAATACGGCTTCGGCGCCGTGGTGATCAATCCCTGCTATGTGGCGCTGGCACACAAGCAGCTCGAGAGGAGCGGGGTGAAGGTGGGCGCTGTGGTGGGATTCCCCTTTGGCGCAACGCTCACCAGCGTGAAGGTGTTCGAAGCCCAAGAGGCGATCAAGCTCGGCGCGAGTGAGATCGATATGGTGATCGCGATCGGCGCGCTCAAGGCGGGCGAGAGGGACAGGGTCTTTGCGGATGTTGAAGGCGTGGCCGAAGCAGTTCACGCGCGCGGAGGGCTCCTGAAAGTGATCCTGGAAACGGGACTCCTCACGGATGAAGAAAAAGTGTTGGCTTGCCAGATCGCTGAACAAGCGCGAGCGGACTTTGTCAAGACCTCCACGGGATTTCTCGGGGGCGGCGCGAAGGTGGAGGACGTTCGCTTGATGCGGAGGGCGGTCAGGATCGGGGTGAAGGCGTCGGGCGGGATTCGCAGCGCCGCCGATGCGCGTCGGATGATCGAGGCAGGAGCCGACAGGCTGGGAACGAGCAGCGGAGTCGAGATCGTCACTGAACTGCGCGAGCAAGCAGCCGAACGCTGAAAGCGACGCTTGCCCTGGCGTTGGCCGGGCTGCACGCGCCGAGCGGCCTGTGGGATGACACGCCAGTCACCTATTACGGCACGACCGTCCCGGCGGGATACGTGAACCAGCCCGCTGTCAGCGTCGTGAGCCTCTCCCAGGCCCACAGCACGTTCAACGTGAGCGGCGCGGGGATCATCGCGGATATTGACACGGGAGTTGACCCCACACACCCGGCCCTCCAGGGTGTGTTGCTCGAGGGGTACGACTTTAGGAGAAACCAGCCGGGCGGATCGGAGATGAATGACATCCCCGAGTCCAGCCCGCCCTCATGCAATTCCTGCGAACCGGTGTTTGTCGGGAGGCAAGCGGGAC
Source organism: Candidatus Acidiferrales bacterium (assembly GCA_030037525.1). Lineage (GTDB taxonomy): Bacteria > Acidobacteriota > Terriglobia > Acidiferrales > UBA7541 > Palsa-295. The sequence goes on from JASHRC010000222.1 coordinate 40,597, forward strand.
GCAATTCGATCCCGACGTGGTGCGTCATTTCCTTCCGCTTGCTCAGGCAGAGGTATCGGCTGTGTTCGCTGCCGCCGGAACCACTGTTTCGGCAGTCCTGTGATTCCAGGAACACGTCCCGAATATCGCGAGTACCGCAATCTTCTTATTTGTTTCGCCACTCTTTCTCCTCTGGGCTCTGGCCGTCAATCGAGTAAATCTTTCCAACAGCAGTAAATCCGGCCATATCAACATGTAAGCACCCTCTGTCAACCGCCGCAATCAGCGAGGCTTAGAACCGAAGAGTTGTGGAAGCAGACGTGCACCGCGCCTAGTTGGCCGCTCGGGCGCTGCTAACCGTCTCGGTTTGCCAGCTCTTTCGCGGGGCTTGGTGGCCGGTTTCGCTTCTGCCCTTTCCGGGTTGCGCGTCGCCACCCCGGACTGCTCGCCGGTTATTTCTGAGGGGTTATGAGATGGACCAAGCGTCTAGCTCAGTTCGAAGCCAGAGTCCGACTTCCAGGTGGCATGACCGAATCAAGGCGCTTGGGAACATTCCTCCCATTTTCCGAATGGTTTGGGAGTCGGCGCCGAAGGCTGTCACCGCCGGATTGCTCTTCCGATTCCTGGTGGCTTTGACGCCCGTTGCCCTGCTGGCTGTAACGCGATACATCATCGACTCGCTCTACCGCTTCCTGTCGCACGAACAAGCCCTTCCTGGGTACTTCTGGTGGTTGGTCGCGCTGGAATTCGCATTGGCGTGTTTGGCGACCCTCCTGGGCCGGCTTGTTGATTTTTGTGACAGCGTGCTCGCGGACAAGTTTGTCCGTCACATCAGCACCAAGATCATGGAGCACGCTTCGCGGCTCGACCTGACGCTCTATGAGGATCCCGCCTTTTGCGACAAGATGGAGCGCGCCCGAGTTCAGGGGACCGACCGCGTGATGATGATTCAGATGATCGGTCGCCTGATCGGGCAAGCGATTACCACCGTCAGCTTGGCAGCCGGGATCTTTTTCTACTCACCGTGGCTGTTGCTGTTCTTGGTCCTCTGTGTGGTGCCCGCATTCCTGGGCGAAACGCATTTCGCCTTTCTTGGCTATTCACTGAATTTCGAGCAGACCCCGGCGCGCCGCCTGCTCGAGTACCTCCGTGTCCTTGGCGGCAGCAAGGAGAGCGCCAAGGAGTTGAAGCTGTTCGGTCTGGGTCCGTTCCTGGTAGGGCGGTACAAGAACCTCTCCGACGAGCTTCACCGCGAGACCGTTCAGCTAGCCAAGCGCCGCCTGGTGAGCGGCTCTCTGCTGACGCTGCTCGGTACGGTGGGCTACTATGGGACCTACGCCTACGTTATCTACCGAACCGTGCAGGGGGCTTTGAGCTTGGGCCAATTGACCTTCCTCGCGGGGGCCATTGCCGGTGCCAGCACAAATATTCAAACGCTGTTCTCCACGTTCTCTGGCATCGCCGACCAGGCTCTGTTCTTAACCGACCTGCTCGAATTTCTTGCCGTTCGGCCGCGGGTGATTTCCAAACCCGGCGCCCTTTCGACGCCGCGCCCGATTCGGCAGGGAATCGAGTTTCGCAATGTGTCATTTGCTTACCCCTCGAACCCCCAGCTGGTGCTGCGCGGCATCCACCTTCACCTTTCGCCCGGGGAGCGCCTGGCTTTGGTGGGAGAAAACGGGCAGGGAAAGACCACCATCGCCAAGTTGATCACCCGTCTGTACGATCCGACCGAAGGCGAGATCCTGCTCGACGGTCGGGACCTGCGCGAGTACGACTTGGAAGACCTGTGGAAGGAAGTCGGTGTGATTTTTCAAGACTTCATGCGCTATGACATGACGGCGCAGGAAAACATCGGCATGGGGCGCGTCGAAGTCGCGAGCAACCGATTTCAGATTCGGGCCGCAGCCATCAAGAGTTATGCCGAGAACCTGATCACGAAACTGCCGAAAGGCTACGACCAATTGCTCGGCTGCCGCTTTGAGGGCGGCGTTGAGCTCTCGGGCGGAGAGTGGCAGAAGATTGCACTGGCCCGGGCCCACCTGCGCGATGCGCAGCTGCTGATCCTGGACGAGCCCACCGCGGCGCTCGATGCACGCTCCGAGCACGAGATTTTTGAGCGCTTCACGGAGCTTGTACGGGGCAAGATGACGATCTTGATTTCGCATCGCTTCTCGACGGTTCGGATGGCCGATCGCATTCTGGTTCTGAAGGGCGGTCGCATCGCCGAACAAGGGTCGCATGATCAACTGGTGAAAAAAGGCGGCCACTACGCGGAGATGTTCGAGCTGCAGGCCGCCGGCTATCGGTAAAGAAAGCGTAAGCGGATTGCAATGGCTACGGTTGAACAGTACCCACTCAATCTGACGCTGCTGGTTCCTGCGCCGGAACCGGCCGTCGCTTCCGGGCCGGCTACGGGCGACGGAAGGAAGTTTGATTTCTGGCTGCGCGCACTCGAGCGCTGGGAACCGGTTGAGGCCGGAGATTCCGCCGACGCCCTGGAGGGCAGCTGGAAGGCTGCTTCGAAACGAATCGCCGAGACCGCTGAACAGTTGCGGCAAGTCATCGCGACGGGAAAAGTCCTGCGGGGCGAAGCACGGGTCCTCTCTGACAACCTCACTCTCCTTCGCGCCGCCCTGGACGAGGCCCACGCCGGCATCGAAGCTGCCCGCAAGCTTCCGCGTGCAAGACAGAAGGTCTCAAACGAGATCGTGCCGCGCGCTTTTTCGCTCGCTACCACGTATCTCGAATCGGCTCTGTATGCCTTCGATGAACATGATTTCGGAGAGTTTCTTGCGGCCGCCCAGCGGAGTGTTCCGGTTCGCATGGCCGAACTGTGGAGCCTCAAGGCCTTTCTCTCGCTCGTGCTTCTCTCGGAAATTGCCAACCTGATTTCCAGACCGATTGCTGCTGCCACCTGCGACTTTGCGGGCTTTCCCGATTCCGAACTCCGTTTGCCGGCGCTTGTCGAAAGCCTCCGGACGCTCGCTGATTTACAGTGGAAGGGGTTTTTCGAGCGCTACGCCTCGAGTGAGCAGATTCTGCGCGAAGACCCTTTCGGTGCTTACGAGGGGATGGATTTTGAGAGTCGCGAAGCCTATCGCACGGTCGTTGCCGATCTGGCCGAGCACTCGGATAGGACCGAGCAGGAAATCGCCCGGTCCGCCGTCAACCTGGCCGAAACGGCCAAACGATCCCGCGGCCAGAGCGCCAGAACGAAGGAACGCACAACCCATGTGGGCTACTACTTGATGGGCCCGGGACAAGCTCGCCTGAAAGCCAAAATTGGATATCGGCCGCCATTTCTTCGGCGCATCCGGGAAGAACTGTTGCGGTGGCCGGACTTCTTCTACCTCATCGGAATCGAACTGGCTACCCTGGCGGCGCTCGGGTTGTTGGCGAGTTTCTCGCACCTGCCCCCGCTCCCACTGGTGCTCTTCCTGGTGTTGCCGGCCATTGAGTGCGCCGTGGCGATCCTGAATCTGGTGGCTACGCGCTGGTTTCCTCCCCGGCGCCTCCCCAGGCTCGATTTTTCCAAGGGAATACCAGACGACTCGGCCGCTTTGGTAGCCGTTCCGATCCTGTTGACCAGCGAGGCGCAGGTGCGGGCTGCCGTTCAGGGTCTGGAAATTCGGTTCTTGGCCAATCGGGACAAAAACCTGCACTTTGCGCTTCTCACCGATCTCCCCGACTCGAGCGAGGAATTCGATGATCAGGACCGGCTTGCCGGTTTTTGCTCAGAACTGATCGAGCAGCTCAACCGGAAATACGCCCACGCCCAGAAAGGTTCCTTCTTTCAATTCCATCGAAACCGCACCTACAACCCCTCGGAAGGGCTATGGATGGGTTGGGAAAGAAAACGGGGGAAACTGCTGGATCTCAACCGATTCCTTCTCCGCCAAAGCGATCGGTTCCCGATTAAAGTGGGGAATTTGTCGCTTCTCGCTCGCATCCGCTACGTGATTACGCTCGATCTCGACACGCAGCTGCCGGCCGACGCGGGCCGTCGCCTCGTGGGAACGATTGCGCATCCGCTGAACCGGCCGGTGATCGATCCCGCCACCGATACGGTCGTCGAGGGATACGGCATTCTGCAGCCGCGCGTCGATATCAGCATTCGCTCGGCGAGCCGTTCTCGCTTCGCTGCTCTTCTTTCCGGGGACACCGGAGTCGACTTCTATACGCGGGCCGTTTCTAACGTGTACCAGGACCTGTTCGGGGAAGGGATTTTTGCCGGCAAGGGCATTTATGACGTGGAGGCGTTTCAAAGAGTGCTCGAGCATCGTTTCCCTTGTAACGCGGTTCTCAGCCACGATTTGATCGAGGGCGTGTATGCCCGCACGGGCCTGGTTTCCGATATCGACGTAGTCGACGACTACCCCTCGCATTTCAGCGCCTACAGCCGCAGGAAACACCGCTGGGTCCGCGGCGACTGGCAGATCATTTTTGGGTTGTTCCCTCGGGTGCGCAACTCGTTCGGCAAGATGGTCCGAAATCCGCTCAGTCATATCTCGCGCTGGAAGATCATTGACAACCTTCGCCGCAGCTTGATGGATCTGGCCATCTTCTTGGTTTTCCTCGGCGGATGGCTGTGGCTTCCGGGTAATCCGGCCTACTGGACGCTGGCGGCGCTTGCCATCATGTTGTTTCCGACGTGTTTCCAGTTCGTGTTCACGATTCTGACGGCCCGGGGCGCCTGGCTGGAGAGCCGCTTCTGGAAGAATCTGGTGGCTGACTTTGCCAGCGGACAGTCCCGCGTGTTCTTCCGTCTGACGTTTCTCTGCCACCAGACGTTTGTGAGCGTTGACGCGGTGGTGCGAACGCTGGTTCGCATGAAGTTTACCCACAAGAGGTTGCTGCAGTGGGAGACGGCAGCCGATGCCGAGGTGGGCACCGGACACAGTCTCGTGGATGTCTACCTGCGATGGAGCCCGGTCATCGCCGTGGCCATCGGCGCGCTGGCCTTCTTGGTTCGCCCGGCCGCTCTCGGCCCCGCGCTCCCGATCCTGATTCTGTGGGCGGCGTCCAACAGCATCTCGAAATGGCTCGACAAGCCTCCGCGGCCCGGCGAGTCGCGCATCCGCCTGGAGGATCGCGAGCTCATCAGAAACATGGCTCTCCGGACCTGGCGCTTCTTCCGCGAGTACAGCTCCGCGGAAGAGAATTGGCTCATTCCTGACATCGTGCAGCAGACGCCTCCGCAGATTGCGCACCGCATTTCGACCACGAATCTGGGCCTTTTGCTCAATGCCCGGCAGGCGGCGCTCGATTTTGGATTCCTCACGCTCGGTGAATTCACGCGAGACACCGGCCGCACGCTCCAGACCGTCGCCCGAATGCCCAAATTCAAGGGCCATCTGTACAACTGGTACGCGACCGACACGCTCGAACCGGTAGCGCCACGTTTCGTTTCCACGGTCGATAACGGGAACCTCGTCGCGAGCCTGTGGACCTTAAAACAAGGGTGCCTGGAAGCGGCGAGGCAGCCGATCTTTCGGCCGGCTCTCTGGCGTGGAATCCACGATATCGCCGATTTGATGGTCGAACTGGTCGGCTCTGGGAACAACCCGCTCCTCGCTCGAGCGCGAGATCTCAGCCAAAGAGTGCGCGAGCTGGCCGGTCCTGACAGGAACCGGTTCGACGTCATTCCAGGACTGGAAATCGATGTGGCCATCTTTGCCGAAAAAGTTTCGCGCTACGGCGCAAGCGCTGAGGTTTCCTGGTGGACTCATGAGCTAGAGTTGCGCGTGGCCAACCTGAAGCAACTGGTCGAAACCATGGCGCCGTGGCTTGCTCCGCCGTTCCGCGACTTCCCCATGGTGCGATCGAGCGGAATCAAGAACATCCTGGAGAAACTTACCCTGGAATCGCTGCCAGATCTTTACCGGGTCAGCTTCGCCGGCGGTTCCGATGCCGAACTGCTGTCTGGCGCTTTGAAACAATCGATTCGCGCCGCCGAAGAACTTCTAGACCAACTCGCTTCTCTGGCTCGATCGGCCGACCGCATCGCCCAAGAAATGGACTTCCGCTTCTTGTACGACGAGGCGAAAAAACAACTTTCCATCGGCTACGACGGACAAGAAGATTCGGTCAGCAAGTATCACTATGATCTGCTCGCGTCGGAAGCACGCGCAGCCGTTTTCGTGGCTATCGCCAAAGGCGAAATACCTCAAGAGAGCTGGCTCGAGCTGGGTAGATCCTACGCGCCCTACAAAGGTGAGCCCGTCCTCCGCTCGTGGACCGGGACTGCCTTCGAATACCTGATGCCATGCCTGTGGATGAGAACCTACCCGAACACGCTTCTGGAGAGTGCGAGCAAGGCTGCCATCCGGGCACAGCAGCGCTTCGTGCCTCGAAGGAAGATTCCTTGGGGGATCTCGGAATCGGCATGCAATCAGCGGAATCCTGATGGCCACTATCGCTATCACGCATTTGGCGTGCCCGGCTTGGCCATGAATCGGGACGATTGTTCAGGCGACATCGTGATTGCGCCCTACGCCACGTTTTTGGCGCTTCCGTTTGAAGCTGCCCGCTCGGTTCGAAACCTCAAGAAGATGAAGAAGCTTGGCTGGCTTTCCGCTTACGGGTTCTATGAGGCCGCTGATTTTACGCCGCGGCGCGTGCCGGATGGGAAAACGCACGAAATCATCCGCAGCTGGATGGCCCATCACGAGGGAATGACGCTTGTTGCCATTGCCAATGCTCTGTGCGATTCGGCGATGCTGCGCCGCTTCCACGCCGAACCGTGCGTGGCAGCCCACGAGCGTCTGCTGCACGAGCGTCGACCGAGTGCTCTACCGATTGAGAAGACAAATGAGATCCCGGAAACGGCGCCCAAGCGCCTGTTGAGTCTCATGGAGCGAGCCATCGACCACCCGGGATTTGCGAGCCTGGCTCCAAAAACGCAGTGAAACGGCTTCTCGAAACTCTGGCATGGCTCGTTTGTGCCTGCCTACTAGCCGCAGCCGCTCGGGCGCAGGCCGGCCAAACCGCATCAACCACCCCAGAGTCCCTCATCGTAGATCCCTCCACACCCTCGCGCCCTTTTCCGCACTTTTGGGACGAGATGTTTGGCTCGGGCCGGGCGATTCTTAGCCTGCGCAGCAGCTACCGGGACGATTTGCGCGAAGTCAAGCGCGCGACCGGGCTCCACTACATTCGGTTCCACGCCATCTTCGATGATGAGGTGGGCGTCTACGACGAGGATGAGCAGGGCAACCCCAGGTACAACTTCTCCTACGTGGATCAGATCTACGATGGCTTGCTCGCAAGCGGAGTGCGTCCCTTCGTCGAGCTCAGCTTCATGCCGCGCAAACTGGCTGCCCGCGAGATCGTGCAAGCTTTCTGGTACAGGCCCATCGTTTCTCCTCCCAAATCCTGGGAGCGCTGGGGAGAGCTCATCTCGCATTTTGCCCAGCACCTTGTGGACCGCTACGGTATCGACGAAGTCTCACGGTGGTATTTCGAAGTGTGGAACGAACCGAATCTCGATTTTTGGGCGGGAGAACCGAAGGAAGAGACCTATTACAAACTCTATGACACTACGGCCCAGGCGCTCAAGGCCGTAAGCCCCCGCCTGCGCGTGGGGGGGCCTGCGACAGCCCAAGCGGCCTGGGTCGACCGTTTTATTCGCCATGCGACCGAAAATCACGTTCCCGTCGATTTCGTCTCTACGCACGTCTACGGCAACGACTCGGCAAAAGACGTATTCGGCACCGATCAGGTGATCCCCCGCACCAAGATGGTCTGCCTGGCCGTAAAGAAGGTCCATACCCAGATTCAGCAGTCGGCTCGGCCCGATCTGCCGCTCATTTGGAGTGAGTTCAACGCCAGTTACAAGAACGAGCCAGACGTCACCGATTCGCTCTTTATGGGGCCGTGGCTCGCCGACACCATCCGCCAGTGCGACGGTTTGGTGGACATCCTGTCCTACTGGACCTTTTCCGACGTCTTTGAGGAACAGGGCGTGGTCAAACGCCCGTTTTATGGCGGATTTGGTTTGATCGCAGAGGACGGCCTTCCCAAGCCGTCCTTCAATGCCTTCAAGCTCTTCAACCGGCTGGGCAGTCGGCGCCTGGAGAACGACTCGACTTCGGCACTGGTAACCAAGCGAGCCGACAACACGCTGGTCATCGCCGTCTGGAACCTATTCCTGCCCGAGGAGGCCGGCACGCCGAAGAAGGTGAAAATCCGGGTGAAGGGCCGCGAGAGCGCACGCGCCCTCGTCTATCGCCTCGATTCCGCGCACGGTTCTTTGCTTGCGGCTTATGACCAGATGGGGAGACCCGCCTATCCCGCCTCGCAGCAAATCTCCGAGCTTCGTCAAGCGGCAAAGCTCGGGCCGCCGGCCGCGATCTCGCTCGCCCAAGGGGAGATGAGCATCGAACTTCCACCCCAGGGTCTGGCGCTTATCGAAGTGAAGTAGCTCGCCTGTTCCCGTCCCAACTGTATCTGTCAGTGGCTAGGTGACCCTCGACACAATCAAACACGTACCAACTTCAGCATGCGCTCGCCGGGGTCGTTTCCATTTTTGGTATGAGCTCGTCACCAGGGCCGCTGATTTCTGAGCTCACTTGCCAGTATATCCGTTCAGTTGCAACTACTTGGATCATGGCTTTCTACTGTCGATTAGTATCCCACTTGTGGTATCCCATTTGCTGAGTCGCACTTGACCGAAACCCCGACGTGCCTTGATTTCTCCGGTCAATTAGACACCGAGGAGGCGGGACATGAACCATAAACGGCTGGTGGTGATCGTGTTCCTTCTGGCGGTATTGGTCGCCCAAGCGAGAGTAGCCCGGGCGGACTTATATGGCAGCATCCGGGGCACGGTTATCGATCAAACCGGGGCGGCGGTCGTTGGCGTGGCGCTGACGGCGACCAATGTGGCCACAAACGTCTCGCAATCGGTGACCAGTGGCGCCGATGGTTCTTACAGCTTCCTCGAACTGCCAATCGGGGATTACACGCTCCAAGCAGAAAAGTCAGGGTTCGAGACATTCACCGCGACCCGGATCC
>JASHRC010000223.1 GCA_030037525.1 Candidatus Acidiferrales bacterium
CCGATGTATTTCCGGGATTCTGGCCAGTCGAATCGAATGAAACCGGGGGGCCGGTCGCACTTCGCAAGGAGATCGAATTCCGCACACCTTCGGGCGCGACCCGTTATCTCGGCCTTTCCATTTCCCCGTTGCGGACCGGTCAAGACGAGAAGACCGGCTACGTATTCAACTTCCAGGACGTGACCGAACTCAAGCGCTTGGAGCGCGAGGTCTATACGAAAGACCGCATGGCGGCATTGGGACGGCTCTCGGCAGCCATTGCGCATGAGATCCGCCAGCCACTGACGGCGATGAGCGGTGCTCTAAAGGAACTGGCGCGACTGGCGCCGCTGGAAGACGACGACAAGAGGCTGGTGCAGATCGTGGGTCGCGAGTCGCAGCGGCTCAACCAGATCATTAGAGAATTCCTCGATTACTCGCGCGAAAAGTCCTACTCGTTTGTCGATGTCGACGTCGTCGCTTTAATCGAGGAGACGCTGATTTTGCTGGAGAGCAATGCAGCGACCTTGCGCGGGGTTCGCATCCAGCGCGCGTTCGCTGCGCGGCACCTGCGCGCGCGAGCCGATCGCGACGCCATCAAGCAGGTCTTCTGGAACCTGTGCAACAACGCCCTGCGCGCCATGCCCGGGGGCGGGCTGCTTTCGGTGGGAATCGAAGCCGATCCGGAGCTCGTGCGGATTTCCATCCGCGATACGGGAATGGGCTTCGATCCCGCGTTGGCCGCACGGATGTTTGAGCCGTTTCAGTCTGGATTCGCAGGAGGAACGGGGCTCGGCCTGGCCATCGTGTACCAGATCCTGCAGGCACATAAGGGCAGGATACGGGTCGAAACACAGCCGGGGCGTGGCGCGGAGTTCATTGTGGAGCTGCCACGCGCCAGTGGCGCGCGCAGCGGCACTCGCCGAAACATGCGTGCGGAGTATGGTGTCGAAACGCAAGAAGCGGCAGTGGCGGGGAAGGCCTGAGACATGGCGCACCTTTTGATTGTGGATGATGAGCGATCGATCTGCGAACTGCTGGAAATCAGCTTTCGCAAAGAGGGCCACAAAGTCGAAATCGCTCTGAGCGGCGAAGCGGCCAAGCGCCTGCTGGCCGCCCGCACCTTTGACATCGTGGTTTCCGACATTTGTATGCCGGATATGGATGGAGTGGAGCTCCTGCGTTATTGCAAGGAAGTTTCTCCGTCGACCGTATTCATCCTGATTACCGGCGTGCCCACGATAGACACCGCGATTGATGCCGTGAATTTTGGTGCGGACCGCTACGTCATCAAAGGGGACCGCCTGCTCGACGAGCTTCGACCTGCGATTCAGCAGGTAACACAGAACCTCGCCCTCAGGAAAGAAGCCGGCGATTTGCGGCGGGAGCTGCGGCGCGTAACCGGCCTCGACAACATGATCGGCGTAAGTCCGAAGATGCGAGCGATTTTCGAGCTGATCACCAACATCGCACCGCAGCCGAGCCGAGTCCTGATTACCGGAGAAAGCGGGACCGGTAAGGAGCTCGTGGCACGCGCGATTCACGAGAACAGCTCTCGATCCAAGGGGCCGTTCATCACCATCAATTGCGGGGCATTCCCGGAGACCCTGTTGGAATCCGAACTGTTCGGATACATGAAGGGAGCCTTTACCGGCGCGACGGAAAACCGCCGCGGCCTCTTCCACGCGGCGCACGGCGGAACTCTGTTTATGGACGAAATCGGGAACATGAGCGTCACCATGCAGGTGAAGCTCTACCGGGTGTTGCAGGAAGGGAAGGTCCGTCCGGTGGGTAGCACCGAGGAAGTCGACGTCGACGTACGTGCGATTGCCGCCACGAATAAGGATTTGGAAAAGGAGATCGCCGAAGGACGCTTCCGGGAGGATTTGTATTATCGCCTGAGTGTGATCCCCATTCATCTGCCGCCCTTGCGCGAGCGGCGGGAAGACATTCCGCTACTGGCACGAGAATTCCTGGGACGGCTGGTGAAGTCGATGGGCAAGAAGGTGGAAGGAATTGAGCCGGAGGCGATGCGTTTGCTGGAGGTCTATGACTGGCCCGGGAACGTTCGCGAATTGGAAAATACGATCGAGCGCGCCGTGGCGCTCGAGGCCGGGAATCGCATTTCGGCCGAATCGCTGCCCGAGCGCATCCGGACGCAGGCCCAGCAATGGATCGCTGCGCCCGCACCGCACAACGGGAATGGGGCAACCGTCCTGCCCGAAGAGGGAATCAATCTCGAGGAGCATATACAGAGGCTCGAACGATCGTATTTGCTGGCAGCACTGGAACGATCCGGAGGCGTTCGCACACAAGCGGCTAGTATTCTGAGGATGACCTACCGCTCTTTCCGCCATTATGCGAAGAAGTACGGAGTATAGACAGGCACCCAAGCAGCGCCGCTTTGGGTCGGTTGGCATGGACAAGTTTTGTCGACTTTTCGCGTCGCTGTACAAGTCTCCCCTTCTGGCGGGGAGGTTGGTAAGTACCTGTCTTGCTGCCAACCCCTTCTATTATAGGAGGATGCGTCAATGTGTTCGTTATATTACCTCCGTCCTATCGATTGGGTCGATAACGTGCTGAAAGAGCTAGTACCACCGGGTCCCGCCCGGCCACAGTTCAAGCGAGATTGATACCAGGAGAGACAGTGAAAATGAGAAAGAGACAGAAGGGTTTTTCGTTGATCGAGCTGCTGATCGTCGTGGCGATTATCTTGATCATCGCGGCGATTGCAATTCCGAACCTGATTCGCGCGCGTATCGCGGCGAACCAGTCGTCGGCTGCGGCGTCGCTGCGCACGCTGGCGAGTTCTTCGGCGATGTATCAGAGCACCTACCAGAACGGTTACCCGCCGAACGGGCTGACTACTCTGGAGACGAACGGCGCGGCGAGCTGCCAGGCTGCGGCATTGATCGACAACACGCTGGCCAGCGGGCAGAAGTCGGGCTACAACTTCGCATTTACCGCCGGCAACACCGCGGTTACGACTCTAGGTGCTGGCTGCACCACCGCTGGGTGGGCCGACGGCTTCGCCTTTGAGGCTAACCCGGTAGGCCCTACTACCGGCACCGTTCACTACTGCGTCGATGAGACGAACGTCATCGTCCAGAGCAATGCCGCCATCGCTGGTGGTGGCGGTGGTGCGAATCCGGTGGGATGCACGTCAGGTACAGCGATTGGCAACTAAGTTCAGGATGGCTGGGGAGGAGGCCTTGGCTTCCTCCCTGGTTTCCTCTGAGGATCGCTTCGATGATCAACAG
>JASHRC010000224.1 GCA_030037525.1 Candidatus Acidiferrales bacterium
ATTTGTCTCTCGCTCGCTGCGCGCTGTGGCGACGCCGGCATCCTGTAAGCACCTCACCGCTGGCGTTGGAGCAGCATCTGGGCGCTGCGATGAGGAGGATTGCCGCCAACCGTGGACTCGGTGACTTCCTCCCATTCGCCTTTGGCGGTAAGGTGCATTGTGTTGACGACGTGCGCCGGACCCGCGGTAAAGCCCCACGAAAAGCCGTTGGCAGGCACGGAAAGCTCCGTATCGAGGTAGTGGCCGTCGTTGTAGGCACGGAGCCGATAGGTATGGGAGCTGTCGTCGTAGGCAATCGTGGCTAGGGCGCTGAACAGTACATTGCCGCCGGAACTGGTGCTCTTGCCCTCAACGACCAGGACGAGGCCGCCAAGCTTGTACTCGATCTCTTCAGTTTGCGTCAGTTGAAGTGGTTCGCCGGGTGCACGAACGATGGTAACAGGGCCCGACCAGCGACCGACCAGAAACGAGAGCTTGCGCATGGCCTCGCGTTGGGTGTCGACGCTGTTCGCTGGCTGCTGGGCGGACGAGAGACGGAGCGAAATCACCAATGCCACAACTAGCAAAGAAGTGGTGCAGGTTGCGATTTTCATTAGGAACTCCTATTTATAGAGTACTCTATTACAAGGAGGTTGTCAACCCTGCAACAGGACGCCTGTAAGGGAGGGAGGGAGGGAGGGAGGGAGGGATCGAAGTTGGTTCGAGCGGCGCGCCCCGGCGTAGCTCGACGAGCCAACAGACACTCGTGTTGCATGTGACGTGCCTTCTAAGGGCGTCACCCGACATCCTGCCTTTGTCTTCGATCGAAGCCGGGCGATCAGGTCACGGCGTGGCTGGGTCTGATGTTTTGAAGAAGGCTACAAGAAACAGGAGCCCAAGGAACAAATCGACGCTCGCCAGTCGAACGTCTCCTGAACGCACACGTCCTTGGAAGTGCAACACAATCACAGTCACTCCCCAAATGAGTTTTTCCAGAATGGACGGGACCATCATCGGCCGGAAACGCTGCGGATTTGTGGCGATCACGAAAAACGCGAACTGCCACGCCAGCCCGACACCTGCGAAACCGTAGTAGAAGCCAGGGTGCGTGATGGGCGGGGGGTCCTGGCGACCTATCAGATTGAAAATGAAATAGAGCGGCGTGAGCACCAGAACGCCCCAGATGCCGGAAACCCAGAACACGATCCTCGCAAATTTCATGCGCGCCTCTCCTGTATTTCTCGAGCCGAACCGACGTGTCCTGAATAACTGGCTCAGTCCGGGGGGTCGGAACTCTACGATCTCGGGGGATTCTGATCTCTTTTTCGATAATCCGGTACAACAAAATGGAATGTCTTTCGCTGTGCAAAATGCCCGCCTGATAGGACGAAGTCAGTGGTGTCATCAAATGACACCAGGACTGGAGCGTATAAGCGGGATTTATGCTCGCGGCAAAAACTACGAATTGGACAGAGGCGGCCGATCTGAGGCGAAATGGCCCTGGCAGGACTCGCCTGGCCGCCTGGCGAGGTGCCACAAAGCCCGGCGGAAAGCGATTGTCGATTGGGAGGCGAGAAGTTACTCTATGACCCGCTCGACTCACCTAGCGGTCTCTGTAGCGATCAGGTGGGGGCCGCCCTGCTAAGCCTAGCTTAGGCGCATCTGCCCCGCACCTGACCCGGTGGCGGGGCTTTTTTTTTTGGGCAGGCTCTAGGTCCAGGACGAGTTCGAGAACACTGAGGCGGGCATGCAGAGCGACGTCATCAAAAAAGGAATTTCACGGGCCCCGGCGCGTGCCATGTTGAAAGCGACCGGCCTGACCGATGCCGATCTCGGGAAGCCGCTGGTGGCCATCGCCAACACGTGGTCTGATGTGACGCCCTGCAATTTGCACCTGCGCGGCATCGCCGAAAAAGTCAGAGAAGGCGTGCGTGCCGCAGGGGGCACGCCGATTGAGTGCAACACCATTGTGATCTCCGACGGCATCGCCATGGGCACCGAAGGAATGAAGGGCTCGCTCGTTTCGCGGGAAGTGATCGCCGATTCGATCGAACTGTTCGTGCGCTCGCATGCCTTCGATGCGGCGGTGGCCGTCTGCGGCTGCGACAAGACGATTCCAGGCACGGTGATGGCGTTGGCGCGGCTGAATCTTCCTTCGCTGTCGCTCTATGGCGGTTCGATCCTGCCCGGCCACTATCACGGGCACGATGTGACGATTCAGGATGTGTTCGAGGCACCGGGGGCGTACCTCACGGGAAGGATGAGCGAGAAGGACGTTTGCGAGCTAGAAAATGTGGCCTGTCCGGGACCCGGTGCTTGCGGCGGCCAATTCACAGCCAACACCATGGCCACGGCGATCACCTTTTTGGGGATGTCTCCGATGGGGGCGAACGAAATTCCAGCCGTCGACCCCTCCAAGGCCCAGGCGGCAATCGATTGCGGCAAAACCGTCATGGAGCTGCTCCGACGCGACATTCGGCCGAAGCAAATCATCACGCCCGCCTCCCTGCGCAACGCGATCACGTCGGTCATGGCGACCGGCGGCTCGACCAACGCGGTGCTGCATCTGATGGCAATCGCGCGCGATGCCGGTGTTCGGCTGACCCTCGATGAATTCGATAAGCTCTCGGTAAAAACTCCGATTCTCGCCGACCTGAAACCGGGCGGACGATTTACGGCACCGGACATGTTCGCGGCCGGAGGGATGCGGCTGCTGGGGAAGCGTTTAGAGGAGGCCGGGCTGCTGGAAGAGGGGATGACGTCCTCCGGTCGCAAGCTTTTGGAAGAAATTCGCGAGGCGCGCGAGACGCCGAATCAGCAAGTGATCCGCCCGCTCTCAAATCCCATCAAGAAAGACGGCGGTCTCGCGATTCTACGCGGCTCGCTGGCACCGGAAGGCTCGGTGGTAAAACTCTCGGGCCACGAACGCGTGTTTCACGCCGGCCCAGCGCGGGTTTTTGATTCCGAGGAGTCCTGCTTCCAGGCGGTCGAGCGGCGGGAGATCAAGGCCGGTGACGTGGTGGTGATCCGTTATGAAGGCCCAAAGGGCGGACCGGGAATGCGCGAGATGCTGGCGGTAACCGGCGCGCTGGTGGGGCAAGGCCTCGGCGAGTCGATCGCGCTCGTCACTGATGGCCGTTTCAGCGGAGCCACGCACGGGCTGATGGTGGGGCACGTCGCACCCGAAGCGGCCAGCGGTGGGCCTATCGCGCTCGTTCGCGATGGCGATAGAATCACCGTCGACGTACGCGCCAGGCGGCTCGATGTGGAGGCCAACCTCGATGAGCGGCGCGCACATTGGAAACCGCCGGCGCCGCATTACAAAAGCGGCGTGATGGCGAAATATGCCAGACTGGTTTCGTCGGCATCGGAGGGAGCGGTAACAAATATCTAGTATCTAGGCGGCCGTTCCTGGGGGCTAAGCCGTTGTCCTCCCCGTTCGGGCGCTCAAGTTCCAGGCCCGCCCCGGAGGGCGCTCGGGGTGCGGTCGAGTCTTCTAAGGAGAAAACCATGGCCAAGATGTTCTGGGAAAAAGATGCGAATCCGCGAGCACTTGCGGGCAAGCGCATTGCTGTGATTGGTTACGGCAGCCAGGGGCGGGCGCAGGCGCTGAACCTGCGCGACAGCGGCCTCGATGTGGTCGTGGGGCTGCGCCGCGGAGGCCTATCCTGGGCGCAGGCCGAGCAGGACCGCTGGAGGCTCGGGAGCCCATCGGAGGCTTCCGAAGGCGCCGACGTGATCGTGATGCTCGCTCCGGATATGGCCCAGCCGGCCATTTACGTGAATGAGATTGCGCCCAATCTGAAACCTGGCGCGATGCTGCTGTTTTCACACGGGTTCAACATTCACTACGGGCAGATCACGCCGCCTAAGGAGGTGGATGTGACCATGGTCGCGCCGAAAGGGCCGGGAAACCTAGTGCGCCGGCAGTACGAGGCAGGCCGCGGCGTGCCCTGTTTGCTAGCCGTCCATCAGGATCCCTCGGGCCACGCGTTCGATCGCACGCTGGCCTACGCGCATGCGATCGGCGGGACACGCCCGGGCGTGATCGAGACCAGTTTCGCCGAAGAAACCGAGACAGACCTTTTTGGCGAACAAGCCGTGCTCTGCGGAGGCGCTCGGGCGTTGATTCAGGCGGGATGGGAAACGCTCGTGGCAGCCGGTTATCAACCCGAATCGGCCTATTTCGAGTGCCTGCACGAACTGAAGCTGATCGTTGATCTCATCTACGAGGGCGGCATCGCGGAAATGCACAAGTTCGTCAGCGAGACGGCGAAGTACGGCGACCTCACTCGCGGAAATCGCGTGATTGACGATCACGTCCGGCAGGAAATGAAGAAAATCCTGGAAGAAATTCAGACCGGCGCCTTCGCAAAGGAATGGGTGCTCGAAAATCAGGCGGGCCGCCCGCAGTATGCCAAGCTGCTTGAGCGCGACAAGAATCATCCGATCGAACGTGTCGGCAAGGAGCTGCGCGGACAGATGTCCTGGATCAAGCCGGAATCGACGGCAGCGGGAAGAAAGTGATCGCCTCCGAGCTCGTCTCGACCCTGCGACCGATTGGCCATGACGGTCCTTGACTGAAAGATGGCGAGCACAATTCCCTTTCGTCGCGTCGCCATCATCGGCACAGGTCTGGTTGGCGGCTCATTCGGACTGGCGCTCGGGCGGGAATTTCCCGGCATTTCCATCGTCGGCTTCAGTCATGCGGAGTCAGCGACTCGCGCGCTTGCGCGCCAGGCCATCGACGAAGTTGCGCCCGACCTGGCTTCCGCGGTCCGCCGCGCAGACCTGGTTTACGTCGCATTGCCCATCGGTGCCTCGATCGAAGCTCTTGCGGCCATAGAAGGATCGGCTGAGCCAGGGGCACTGGTCACCGATGTCGGCAGCACGAAAGTTTCGATTTGCCGCATTGCACGCGAGCAGTTTCGCGGCCAGACCCTCTTTTTGGGGGGTCATCCCATGGCCGGACGGGAACAGTCCGGCATCGAACACGCAGATGCCGACCTGTTTCGGGGCGCGCCCTACGTTCTGACGGGCGTTGAAGCGACAGCAGATCGGCGCGCAAAACAGTTTCAGGAACTCGTGCGCACGATCGGCGCAAGACCCGTTTGGTGCGACCCAGAGACCCACGACTGGGCGGTGGGCATCGTCTCCCATCTGCCGCAGCTTGTTTCCCTGGCGCTGGCGCGCGTCGTGGCGGATGAAACCGACGAGAGCGGACTCCCCGTTTCGCTGGCTGGCTCGGGACTGCGGGACACCTTGCGCCTGGCCGGAAGCCCCTATGGCATCTGGCGAGACATCCTGCTGACCAACACCGAGAACCTCTCGCGTGCGCTCGATCGCCTCGGGCAGGTGATCGACTACCTGCGAACCAATCTCCGAACAAGGGAGATCGAGCGCGAATTTGCGGCCGCCAATGAGCTCTATCACCAACTGCAGAAAAGGCCTTAGCCCCTGGTTGTAGTACCCTGGGTGGGACCCGGCGACGAATCGTTCGACGCTCATTAATCTCTAGAAATTTCCCTGCGTAGTTGTTAGCCTGAAACGTCAGAAATTTCCAGGCGGAGGCGCTATGTCCCAAAGCCCCCAGTTGCCCGAGCAGAATCTCCCCACGATTCCCGTTCAGCCGTTCCGGATCGACGTGCCTTTGCACAAGCTGCTGCAAAACGCACCGGACCTTCCGGTTCATCTGATCGCCGCCAAGGAGCCTGCTGAGCAACTTTCGCTCCCCACGCCGGTCTTCCCCCAGCATCCCGAGCTGCTGCACGAGTTGGATGCGGCCGATATCGAAGCGCACGAAACGGTTCTTCGCACCGGGACGCGGAAATGGACGGCCTCGCGCATCTGGGACAACATGACGGGCTGGATGTTCCCGTACTTCAAGTCGCGCCTGCTGCCGGGGGATTTTCAGCCGATCATCGCCTATCTGTTTACCGACTGGAAATGCAATCTCGATTGCCATTACTGCTGGTCTTATGACAACCGTGTCAAGGGCATGAGTGAAGACACGGCGCGGCGGGCGATTGACTGGCTCTCCGATACGCCGTGCCGGGTGCTTGCGCCCACCGGTGGCGAGCCGCTGCTGCGGCCAGATTTGGTGCACAAAGTGGTCGACTACGCGGCGAAAAAGGGCTTCTGGGTCTATCTGGCGACCAACGGGCGTCTATTGCGGCCCGAAGTCACCGATCGGCTGGCGGACGCGGGCATCGCGACAATCAATTTTGCCTGCGACTGCATCCACGAAAAGCCCGGGTTGCCGAAAGCGTTCGAGCACGTGAAGTCGTATTTCGATTACCTGGTGAGGCGGCAGTACCGCTATGGCTACACGATGTTCTTCAACACCAACATCTGCCGAAACAACATCGACGACGTGAAACAACTGGCCGAGATCGCGCACGACAACGGAATCGCGATCACCTTCCACATCAACGAAGCGCCCATGATGGAGCAGAAGGATTTCAAGCACCTCCACGACAACAGCACCTACATTTATCCGGAGGATTTCCCCCTGGTGGACGATCTGCTCGATTGGCTGTGCGAAAAGCAGCGCTGCGGCTGGAAGATGGTGGACTCAGTGGCCCGCCTGCAGAATATGAAAGGATTCATGCGTGGTGTGGGCGAACACTGGGGCTGCCGCGCCGGACAGAACTGGCTGATCGTCCGAACCAATGGAACGCTCGCACCGTGCTTCCCCATGTACAACGCGAGATACGACTGGGGCACGGTCGGCCATCATAAATTCGATCAGAAACAGCTTTTGGAAATGAAGCAGGGATGTGAGCCGCACTGCTTCTCCACCCTTGGCTACAACATTGCCTACTGCTACAGCACTACGCGCGTAATCAAGTGGCTGGCCAAGCAGGCCATGCACGGCTTCCAGGGTGCCACCGGCAGCTTCGACGACTGACGACCCTCTCTGCGCACGGTTTCAAACCCCTCTAGGATAGCAAGCCGCACGCTCGGTCGCTGCAGAGGACGGCCACGGGCATTCTTACCGGGCGGGCATCAGGGCGAATGCCCTCCTTCGGCCTCCACGGATCGATCGATGCACTGTGGGTGTAAAGGAAATCCGTGGTCTGCCACAAGGGATTCGTCTCGCCCCCCACGACGACCACGTTGATCTGATTCGGATCGTTAAACGGCCGGATCAGCGCGTCTTTCGGCAGCTTGGCCCAGGAGGCGTACGGTTCGATGCCCTGCCGTGCCAGCGGTGCCATAAACGCGTAGATCACGTCGGCGCCCCAATACTGGCCTGCGGGAATCTCGACGTGCTCGGAAATCCAGCGGCTGAAATCCTGCTTGGTCTCAAAGCCCTGCTGCTTCAAGCCCTTCGCAACCAGCGGGTCCATGATCAGCGTGACCGCAGAACGCAGAGCCGGGAAGGCCTTGAGCATTATGGCTGTCTCCTCGCTCGCGGGACGAATCGAGTTGGCCGCCCCCATGCTGTTAATGACGCTCCAGCCGCGGAACAGGCTGACCACGCTTTCCTCTGCTCGAAAGCCTTTCTGCACGTGGAAGGGCTCCCAGACGCTCAGCTCTTCGTTTTCCGCGCAGCACATGTTGTTGTAGTTCAGATTGTTGCCTTGCGAGGCCAAGAAGGTTTCCCCCAGGCGCGCATCGGCAAGGTTGATGCTCATCAGTGTCCAGGCGCGGCCGATGACGGCATTGGCGTAATTGAAAGGGCCGAGCGCGCCCAGGCCCGCGTTCATGCCGATTTCGTGGCGAATCGGGCCGTTCACCATCGCCATGCGCGCAAACGAAGTGGTGGAACTCGGAAACGCGGGCTCCTGCGTGGAGGCGATGGCCAGAATGACGGGCAAATGCTCGGGGCGGGCGCCGGCCATCACGGCATTGATGGCAACTTTTTCCACCGTGTACTCCATGCGTTCTTGCGTGGTCGTCACGGTCATGCGGCCGATCACTTCTTCGGGCGCGCGAGCGGTGCCAGCGAGCATTCCGGCAACGCGTTCCTCGGTAGGCAGAACGATGGGCAGGCCGTCGGTCCAGCCGTTTTCAATAAACAAACGCTGCATATCCTCTTCGCCGGCGGGTTCAACGAATCTTGGCCGCCGAGCGCGCATCGGCTTCTGGGGGTTTTGTTCGCGGCTGGCGAGCGGCACGGTGAGCGCATCGATCAGTTCTTGGGCAAGCGGCTTGCCGGAAACCGGATCGTTGCCTTCCACATAGCGGCGCAATGTTGATTTCGGCATCCCCACAACCGGATAAGGGGTAAAGCTGAAGCGCAGGTTCATGCCGTGGTTGCGTGAGTCACGCTCGATGAAGTCGGCGAAGCGGGCCGTGGTGATTGGCGCGGTGGGGATGCCAAAAGAGTTTTCGAGCTTCCTGGAATGTTCGGCGACACTCGCCGAGCATCCGTCTCAACCGCCGACGCCGAAGA
Organism: Candidatus Acidiferrales bacterium; assembly: GCA_030037525.1. Classification (GTDB taxonomy): domain Bacteria; phylum Acidobacteriota; class Terriglobia; order Acidiferrales; family UBA7541; genus Palsa-295. The sequence continues at coordinate 8,381 of JASHRC010000224.1, forward strand.
TCACGGCGTGACCCTTGTCTTTCACTTCGGCCCACAGTTCGGGGTCATCCAGAAACATGTTGCCCCGCTTGCGGCGAAGCACCGTTCGGGTTTCAGGCATGTTGCGCGAGAACCAAGCAGCCATTTCTTCAAGAAATTCGTAGCCTCCGGCAAACCCCACATCGACCAGATAGACGGTCTTGCCACTCAGGGTGTCAGGCCGGCGCGCCATGGCGAGCGGCTCGAACACGCCAGTGGGCTGTCCTTGCGGATTCAAAACCGAGCGCAGCGGAATTCGCGAAGGGCTCTCCAAGGTGGTGGTTGCCATGTCAATCCTCCCAAGCCTGAGGGTGGAGGGCGGTGATTCCTGTTTGATTCGATACTACACCCAAATGGCTAGCGCTGTGAGGCGACACGGCCGCTATCGGAAGGCTCGTTCGCAGAGCCGCTCACTCCCTGGCGGGCCAGGGCCACAAATACGGAGGCAGAACGCGGAAGCGTGCGATCGCGGCGATAGACGATGCCCAGCTCGCGCCAGACTTCCATATCGGAGATGGGGACGAGCTTCGCCTGCCCGGCGCGAACTTCGTCCTGGGCGAAACCCTCGCTGATCACCGAGACGCCCAAACCAGCCACGACGAAGCGTTTGATCATGCCGACGCTCGCGAGTTCCATCGCGATCCGCAGGCGCGAGCGGAACGGGCGGAACTGCTTGTCGAGCACTTGCCGCGTGAAGCCCATCTTGGGGAAGATCAGCGGCTGCTGGGCAATGTCGCTGGTGCGCACGCTCTTCGAGGAGGCCAGCGGGCTGGAAGGACTGACCATCAGCATGAGCCGATCGCGGAAGATGGAATGAACCTTCAGGCTGGGCGATCTCACCGGTAGCGTGACGATCCCCACGTCCACCGTGCCATCTTCCACCTTTTCGAGAACCTTGCGGCTGAAGTTGCGGTAAACGCTGATTTGCACGTCAGGGTAGCGGCGGCTGTACTCGGCGAAAATATCCGGAAGCACGTACAGGCAGGTAGCTTCGTTGGCTCCGATGGCCAGCGTGCCGTGCGGAGTATTGGACTGATCGGCCACGGCGCGCAACGATTCGTTGCGCAGCGTAAGGAGCTTGCCGGCGTATTCGAGCAGTGTTTCACCCGCCACGGTGAGTCGCACCGATTTGCCAACCCGATCAAAAAGCTTTTGGCCATACTCCTGCTCGAGCTGGCGGATTTGCGCACTCACCGCCGGTTGAGAGCGGTAGAGCTTCTGGCCGGCCCGCGAAAAGCTTCCCTGTTTGGCGATCTCGACAAAAGTAACGAGGTGGTCGAAGTCCATCGGCTGATTTGGGCTCAGCGGGCTTCTGCGTAGAGACGCGGCCGATTATAGCAAAAAAGTCCGCTTGGACCGAAGCGAAGCTCGCTTTGAGCGTTGAAGGATCCTGCCCGGATCGGGCGACATCACGACTTGCCCGTGGGAACGGCAGTCTGGGCAAGTGGCGCGGTGGGTCGATGCACGTGGCGAACGGGGTCGCGCCATTCGCGCCCATCGCGATGCAGGAGTTCATCGGCCTGCGCCGGACCCCAACTGCCCGCCGCGTAATTGGGAAAGTCACGCGGTGGGAGGGCCTTCCAAACATCGAGAACCGGCTCGACGACCGCCCAACCCGCTTCGACCATATCCGCCCTCTGAAACAACGTCGGGTCGCCCATCATGCAGTCGTAGATGAGCGTTTCATAGCCGGTCGAAGGCGTGGTGCCAAAATAATCCGAGTACTGAAAATCCATGTTCACGGCCCCCACGCGCACCACGGGCCCGGGAATCTTGGCCTCGAAGCTGAGGGAAATCCCTTCGTCAGGCTGAATATTGATCACCAGCTCATTGGGCGTCACGCTAGCGACCGAGGTCTTGCGGAACAACACCAGCGGTGGCTTGCGAAACCGAATGACTACCTGAGTGACGCGTTTGGCCATCCGCTTGCCAGTGCGAAGATAAAATGGCACTCCCGCCCAGCGCCAACTGTCAATTTGAAGGGACATCGCCACGTAGGTGGGCGTCTGGGAATCGGGCGCCACCTGCGGCTCGTCGCGATAGGCCTGGACGTGCTTGCCGTTGACCGTACCCTCCCCGTACTGGCCGCGAACGGCATGATCCAGCACGCGCTCGGGGCTGAACTGCTGGATCGCGCGCAGGACTTTGATCTGTTCGTCGTGGACGGCATGTGCGTCGAATGAAATGGGCGGCTCCATGGCAGCGAGCGTAATCAGCTGAAAAATATGGTTGGGGACCATATCGCGGAGCGCCCCCGCAGTTTCGTAGTAGCCGCCGCGCAGCTCGACGCCTAGCTCCTCGGCAACCGTCACCTGCACGTGATCGACATAGCGCCGGTTCCACACCGGCTCGAAGATCCCATTGGCGAAACGGAAGGCCAGAAGATTCTGGACGGTTTCCTTCCCGAGGTAGTGGTCGATGCGATAGGTCTGCGTTTCTTTCAAGACTTGGCCGACACACTGATTGAGAGCGATGGCGCTGGCAAGATCACGCCCGAACGGCTTTTCGATCACCACACGCCGCCAAACATGGTTGCTCTCCTTGGTGAGATCGGCTGCGCCGAGGTGCTGGACGACCACCGGAAAGAATTCCGGGCTGACCGCCAGATAAAACAGGCAATTTCCCTCGGTGCTTTGCTCCTTCTGAACGCGATCCAGGGTCGCCCGGAGCTGAGTGTAGAGATTCGAGTCCCGGAAATCACCCGAGACGTAATGGATGCGATTCGCCAGCCATCCCCACGAGTCCTGATCGACGGGGCCGGTCGACAACTGGTGCATATTCTCGGTGGCGCGCTCCCGGAACTGTTCGGTCGAGTAAGGCTCGATCGAGACTCCGACGACGGCAAACTGATCGGGCAGGAGTCGGCTGCGCGCCAAGTTGTAGATCGCGGGGATCAACATGCGCTTGGCCAGGTCGCCGGCGGCACCAAAAATCACCATCGCGCAGGGGCCCGCCGGAGTGCCCTGGCCATCGAGCGAGTAGCGAGTGGTGTCGATGGAACCCACGGGTGATCACCTCCTAGCAGCAAATCCTTCCGATGCTGAGCGCCGACAGGGTGGCATTGCAATTCCCGTCGTATCCTCCACGAACGCGGCGCTGGTGGATCGCTTGAAGCCGTTTGATATCAGCGCGATGCCGTAGTGGCGACATGCTTTGCGCGCTGGTCGACAGCGGCCAGAAGTTGTTCGAATGCGTCGGCGAATAGCTTCACGCCATCCTCGGTGAGTTGATCGGTCACCTCTTTCATCGAGATGCCCATCCGAGCAAGATCGGCCATGGTCTTTTTTGCCGCCTCGAGCCCTTCTTCCAGGCTGGCACGCGGTTTGCCATGGTCACGAAACGCATCCAGGGTGGCAGGCGGCATCGTGTTCACCGTGTGCGGGCCGATCAGTTCCTCCACGTAGAGAACGTCGCTGTAGGCGGGATTCTTCGTGCCGGTGCTGGCCCAAAGAACGCGCTGCGTGACCGCTCCGCGATCAGCCAATGCCTGCCATCGCGGGCCGCTGAAGACCTTCTTGTAGATCTCATAGGTAAGCTTGGCATTGGCGATGGCAACTTTGCCTTGCAGGCTGCGAGCTAGATTGACGTCCAGGCCGGTCGGCGGATTCTTCAGCAGTTCGCCGATTTTGTTGTCCGCCAGCGTATCGATACGACTCACGAAGAAGCTGGCGACGCTGGCGAGGCGGCTCGGGTCTCCGCCATTGTTCCGGTAATCCTCAAGGCCAGCGATGTACGTTTCGGCGACGCGCTGGTAGACGTCCCGGGCAAAAAGAAGCGTGACGTTGACGTTTACACCGCGGCCCAGCAATTCGCGTATGGCGGGAATTCCCTCGGCAGTGCCGGGGACTTTAATCATGAGGTTTTCACGCGCGACCGTTTTCCATAAGCGCATGGCTTCGTCGATCGTTTCGCGAGTCTTGTGCGCAAGATAAGGTGAAACTTCCAGGCTGACGTAGCCGTCGTGGCGCTTGGTTTCCCGGTAGACCGGGCGCAGCACATCGGCGGCGTCCTGGATGTCGCGGATGGCGATTTGTTCGTAAATTCCTTTTGCGTCAAAGTCCTTGCGCTGGGTGAGCTTCTCGAGCGCGGGAAGGTAGTCCGGGCTGTGAACAATCGCTTTTTCGAAAATCGTGGGATTGGAGGTCATGCCGCGGAGGCCATCTTCCCGGATCAGGCCGGCCAGCTCTCCGCTCGACATGAGATCGCGGCGAATATAATCGAGCCAAACCGACTGGCCGAAGCGAAGAAGTTGCCTTAGCGGATTTTCGCCGGCGGCCTGTTCGTTGGGGGTCATCGATCCCTCCTCGAGCGATTCTACCCCACGGAAGGCTGCGAGGCGAAACGCCCTTTTTCTCTTCTCCGGAACTGCACTCGCGAGAATCCGACGCCAAAATGCGACAGGGCCCTCACAGGCTCGCCACCGAGCCGCCGTCCACGCGGTAGTTCGAGCCGGTGATGAAGGAGGCCTGCTCGGAGGCCAGGAAGACCACCACGCCGGCGGTTTCGTCAGGCTTACCCGCGCGCCCCAGAACGATATTGGGGCGGAACTCGCGCAAAAGAAGCTGCTCAACCTGGTCGACCGTTACGCCGCGCGCTTCGGACTGCTGCGTGAACATTTCTTCGACCAGGGGGGTACGGATGAAAGCGGGCGAGACGGTGTTAATCAACACTCCGTCCTTGCCATAGGCTTTCGAGAGGCTTTTGGTGAGGCTGTTCAGGGCGGATTTCGAAGCATTGTAGTGCGGCATGACCGGATCCGGCTGAGTGCCGGACTCGGAAGAGATATTGATGATGCGGCCCCACTTTTGCTTTTGCATGTGAGGAAGGGCCGCCCGCGTCACACGAACTGCGGAAAGCACATTCAGTTTGAACACATCCAGCCATTCGTCGTCGGTGAGTTCCTCAAAGGGCGCAAACCGTCCGATCCCGCCGGCGTTATTAACGAGGACGTGTATCGTACCGAAGCGCCGAACAGTTTCCTCAACACTGTGACGCGCTCCTTCGGCTTCAGTAACGTCGGCCGGGATGGCATGTACGGTCCCGCCTGCCGCACGTATTTCCGAGGCGGCTTGTTCCAGTTCGCGGGTGTGACGACCGTTGATGGCCACCTGGCAGCCTTCGCGCGCGAAAGCTAGCGCGATCGAGCGACCGATCCCCTTGCTCGATCCGGTGACGAGTACGATCTTCCCTCTGAGTCCAAGATCCATCCTGGCCCTCCTGGCGCGCTCGTGGTGAGCGATGGGAGGCAAAGCCGAGCGCGAGCCATCCCAAGCTAGTTCGATGCTCCCTTGCCGGCGGTCGATTCGTGGGAAGAGCTGGCGCCTGTGGCGCCGTATTTTCGCAGCAATCGAAAAGGCCGCAACACGGCAGCCAGAGGTGCGAGCAAAGCTGGCAAGCGCATGGCCGACCAGTCCTCATCGGAAGGCAGCGTCGCCAGGCGCAACGAATAGCGCCACCCGGAGAGCCAGTCTTCGACCATGTGACGGCGAAGATGAAAGCGGGCCAGGGCGCCCGGTTCGTGCGGAGTGCGAAGGAAAAACCCATGCTCGATCTGCTCGGCGATCAAACCCGCTTCCGCGTCGGACTGTATGCGTCGAAGAACCTCCCCTGGCAAAGGCGGGCTGAAGAGCCGATGAGCGAGCCCGAGGCTGATGGCGAGCATACGGTTCAGGCGCATGGCGCAGGCGCGCGTCCAGACCTGGTCCCAGTCGAGGTCTGGGTGCGACTGCGCGAACTCGGAGATGTCCGCGATCCACAACAATTGCCGCCAGAAATGCTTTGAACCGTGAAGGGAGAGGAGCAGAAGCGTGTCTTCAGACGAAAAGGTGACAAGCTTTTGGTCGCCCACGCAGGTCACCCTGAGACGGGTGATAAGGTCATCGATATCGGCAGGCCGAGGGAAATGGCGAAGCGTGCGCTCTGTGTGAAGCTCAACTAGGATTCGGCGCGCGCCATGGTGATACTCGTATTCGCCGGGGGCGAACCAGACGCTTCGATTGGCGGCGAAAATCCACGGGAATTTCGGGCCATAACCGAGGCTGATCATGACCTCATTCGCCCGCCCGATGTCCCGTTCGCCGAGAACGATGTCGAGATCCGCGAATTCCCGTACGGCGAGGTCTTGATATGCCTGAGCGGCCAAGACCGGCCCCTTGTACGGAATCGCCTGAATGCCTTGAGACCGGAGCTCGTTCACTACCCGGAACAACTCAGCGGTGAGGGCCAGGTTGCGCAAGGCAAACGAGCGGCTGATCTCGTTGAGCCGCTGAACACGGAGCGAATCGAGCAGATCGGAAGCGACCAGCGGGATTTGGCGGCAAACCAGGGGCGTGACCGCGTGGTTCGCGGCTTCCCGAAACAGCAAATCCCAATCGATGGGCGAGCCGATGAGGCGGCGAATTTCCTGGGCGACCAGCGGGGGGATTCTCGTGCGGGCCGCGCAAACCAGAAGCCGTTTCTCGGGCGCGAGCGATTCGTTCGGTGCCATCACGCTAGGGCGACCAGCGGCGCGAAGCGATTCTAGCGCGGACCGTTGCTCAATCCATGCCCAAATAAGACATGGCTGATTCCTGCTTCAGCGAGGCCGGCCATGAGCCGCAAGAGCGGCCTCGGCCCAGGCGCCCAAATTCATCTAATCCATACAAGGCTATGCGGCTACATATGCCCAGATTTCTGGCAGCATCTGTTAGCCCTGGCCAATACGACGAGACTCCCGATGGGCAGTTAGTGAACCGGCTGGGGCTCTAGAATTTCCCGCAGCTTCGAAGCCAGAGTGGCGAGGGTAAAGGGCTTCTGCAGAAGCGCTGCCTCGCTGCCCAGGATGCCTTGCTGGTTGACAGCCTGTTCTGTGTAACCCGACATGTAAAGGACTTTGATCTCCGGGCGGAGCTTTTGGATGCGGTCGGCCAACTCGCGGCCGCCAATTCCGGGCATCACCACGTCGGTCACCAATAGGTGAATCGGCCCGGCATGCGTGGACGCCAGTTCCAGCGCCGCGTGGCCGTCTTCAGCAACCAGAACTGTGTAGTTGCTCATTTCGAGGTATTCGCGGGCGAGTTCACGGACGCCAGCTTCGTCTTCTACCAACAGAACCACCTCCGAGCCCTTCGGCAAATGGCGCCAACTGGCAGTCTGATCCGGAGCGGTCGGTGTAACTTCGTCCGCGATTTGAGGCAGGTAGATCTTGAAGGTCGTTCCGTGGCCTGGCTCGCTGTATACCCAAACATAGCCGCCGCTCTGTTTGACAACGCCGTAGACGGTAGCCAGACCAAGACCAGTGCCTTTGCCTTTCTCTTTGGTCGTGAAGAAGGGTTCAAAAATGTGAGTTTGAGTCTTCTCGTCCATGCCGATCCCGTTATCCGTTACGGCCAGCATGACGTATCGGCCTGGGGCGATTGCCGCCGTCGTTTTCGGTGAAGAGGAGTCAAACTCAACGTTGGCAGTTTCAATGGTGAGGCGGCCCCCCTTCGGCATGGCGTCGCGCGCGTT
>JASHRC010000225.1 GCA_030037525.1 Candidatus Acidiferrales bacterium
ACTTGCCCCCGGAATAGGTGACATTCCGCCCACGCCCGGCCGCGAAAAGGATGACGGCACTGCCGAACAAGGCTACCTGCACTGCGGTCCAAACGGCGCTGGCCATTTCGTCAAGATGGTCCACAACGGAATTGAGTACGGGATCATGGCGGCCTACGCCGAAGGGCTGGCGGTGCTGCGTTCCGCGAACGTCGGAAAGCAGGCCGCGAAAATTGACGCTGAGACTACGCCCTTGCGCGATCCTGAACACTACCAGTACGAGCTTGATCTGCGGAACATTGCGGAAGTGTGGCGGCGCGGCAGCGTGATCGCCTCCTGGCTGCTGGACCTTACGGCCACCGCCTTGCTCCAGGATCCGACTCTTTCGAAGTTCGCGGGGCGCGTATCGGACTCTGGCGAAGGACGCTGGACCATCAAAGCAGCGATCGATGAAGGTGTGCCCGCAGTGGTGTTAACCGCATCTCTGTACGAACGCTTCAGCTCGCGCGGTGAAGCGGACTTCGCGAACAAGCTCCTATCTGCCATGCGTTACGAGTTCGGCGGGCACTTGGAGAAACCAGCAGGAAAATCAGAGGCTGCTTGAGAAAAGGATATTTATGACCAACTCCCACTCAGACGCGCTCGTTTTCTTTGGTGCTACGGGCGACCTTGCTTACAAGAAGATCTTCCCAGCCCTGCAGGCCATGGTGAAACGCGGACAGCTGAATGTGCCGGTTATCGGTGTAGCCAAGGCCGGATGGAACCTGGATCGGCTTCGGGCTCGCGCCCGGGAGAGCCTGGAGAAGCACGGTGGAGTCGACGCCGTTTCATTCGACAAGCTATCCAGTTTGCTGCGATATGTCGATGGCGACTATCAGGACGCCGCTACGTTCCAAGCCCTTCGCAAGGAGCTCAGGGACGCACACAATCCCAACCATTACCTGGCCATTCCGCCTGTTCTGTTCGAAACCGTCGTGGAACAGCTAGCGAAATCGAATTGTGCGCAGGGTGCGCGAGTCATCGTCGAGAAGCCATTCGGGCACGATCTTGCCTCGGCGCGAGAACTTAACAAAGTCTTGCTTAGGTTCTTCGACGAAGCGGACATCTTCCGCATTGACCACTACCTTGGCAAGCGGCCGGTAAACAACATGGTGGCGTTTCGCTTCGCGAATACTTTTGTGGAAGCCTTTTGGAACCGCACCTACATCGAGAGCGTGCAAATCACCATGGCAGAGGACTTCGGCGTTCAAGGTCGAGGAGCCTTCTACGATCAGACAGGAACCATACGCGATGTCGTCCAGAACCACCTTTTTCAAGTCCTTTCTAATTTGGCGATGCAACCGCCAGCGAGATTGGACAGTGAGTCCGTACGCGACGAGAAAGTAAAAGTTCTGAAAGCGATTTCACCAATCGAAGAAACCAATCTTGTACGCGGCCAGTTCCTCGGCTACCGAGATGAACCTGGCGTGGCAAAAGACTCGAAAACGGAAACCTTTGCTGCGCTCAAGCTGGAGATCAATTCCTGGCTCTGGAAAGGAGTTCCTTTCTATATCCGTGCCGGAAAATGCCTGCCCGTAACTTCCACGGAAATTGTGGGCAAATTTCGCAAGCCCCCTGCATTGGTTCCCGAAAGTACCCTGACGGAAAACCATTTGCGGCTCCGCCTCAGTCCTGAGGTCACCATAGCCATGGGAATGATGGTGTTGGCTCCCGGCGAGGGAATGGCGACCCAGGCGATCGAAATGGTAGCCAGCCGTTCTTCTGCTGCCGATGGGGACGCGTACGAAAGGGTGTTGGGAGCAGCAATGGAAGGAGATGCGACGCTGTTCGCGCGAGAGGACTACGTGGAGGAAGCATGGCGCATCGTCGATCCAGTGCTCAAAATGAGCACGCCGGTTTACCAGTATCAGACGAATGCATGGGGACCACGCGAGGTTGAACGAGTGACACCGATAGGAGGCTGGAGCAATCCAACCAGCTATGAGACGTCGGTGGCCACAAGTGGGGCCGCGGCGTAAGAAACAAGCCGATTACCCCGTAGGAGGCTTGATGAGAATTGAAGTTTATAGCAATGCCGATGAGGTCGCTCAAAAAGCAGCTGCCTTCGTGGCGGACGAGGCGAGAGCTGCGGTCACGGCTCGCGGCGCTTTTGTCATGGCCGTCAGTGGCGGGCACACGCCATGGCAGATGCTGCGCGCTCTCGCAGGTGAAGATGTGCCGTGGGACGCCGTGCACGTGATGCAGGTGGATGAGAGAGTCGCGCCTGCGGGAGACCCGGATAGAAATCTCACCCACCTACGTGAGAGCCTGCTCGAGCATGCGCCTTTGCGTCCTGAGCGTATCCACGCGATGCCGGTTGAATCGTCCAACCTGCAGGCGGCATGCGAAGAATACACGCTGACTCTACGAGCCATCGCTGGTTCGCCGCCTGTGCTCGATCTCGTTCACCTGGGACTCGGACCCGACGGCCACACCGCTTCGCTCGTGCCTGGGGACGCGGTCCTCGAGATCAAAGACGCAGATGTGGCGCTCACCGGACTCTACCAGGGAAGGCGACGAATGACACTGACCTATCCGATTCTCAATCGTTCTCGCCAGGTGGTATGGCTTGTGACCGGAAGCGAAAAGGTGGGGATGCTTCCTCGATTACTCGCCGGCGATCCTCAGATTCCGGCTGGCAGGGTTCTCGCGGATCACGCTTTGGTGTTGGCGGATCGAGCCGCAGCTGGGAAACTGGATAGCCATTCGAAAGCGGAAGTGGCTTGAGTCGAGTGCGAAGGCAATAGGCGAACGCTACGTCGAATCCGGCGCCTGTGAGCTGGACTCCATCGACGATCCCAAACGGGTTCTCCCGGTCATGAATAAGGGCGCATTTTTCGAAATGGCAGCAGAGACAGCCGGAAGAAAAACCCGCCGAGTCAATCCGCTTGGCTGAGGGTGGTCGTCGTGAGAGGAACTGTGAACACAAGCCAAGGAGGCTGTCATGAGTACCGCACGAGCGATTCCTGAAAATTCCACTCCAGCACAACTTGACCAGCTATGCGTCAATACCATTCGCACGCTCTCGATGGACGCCGTGCAACAAGCCAACTCGGGACATCCCGGTACGCCCATGGCTCTCGCGCCGCTCGTCTATACAATCTGGAATCGCGTTCTCCGCTTCGATCCAGAGAATCCCATCTGGCCCAACCGTGATCGTTTCGTACTGTCGAATGGCCATGCCTCCATGTTGCTCTGGTCCGCGCTCCATCTCAGTGGCGTCCAGGCTGTCAACGCCAACTATGAAACGCTGGGAAAGCCTTCGGTTACGCTCGATGATATCCGCTGTTTCCGCCAGCTCAACAGTAAAGCTCCTGGCCACCCTGAGTATCATTGGGTATCCGGCGTGGAGACCACTACCGGTCCGCTTGGCCAGGGCGTGGCCACGAGCGTCGGCATGGCGATCGGCGAGAAGTGGCTCGCCCATAGCTACAATCGGCCCGGGTTTGAAATCTTCGACTACAACATATACGCCGTGTGCGGCGACGGCTGCTTGATGGAAGGCGTTGCATCCGAAGCCGCATCACTGGCCGGACACCTCGGCCTCGACAATCTCTGCTGGGTCTACGATAACAACCACATAACCATCGAAGGCAGCACGCGCCTCGCCTTTACCGAGGATGTCGAGACACGATTTTTAGCGTACGGGTGGAACGTCTTGCGCGTCGGCGATGCGAATGACCTCGAACGCATCGAAAACGCTCTCGATATCTTCCGGAAGACGAACGGCCGACCAACATTCATTGTCCTGGACAGCCACATCGGCTACGGTGCGCCACACAAGCAGGACACCGCTGCTGCTCATGGAGAGCCACTCGGTGATGAGGAAATCCGGCTGGCCAAACGCAGCTACGGGTGGCCCGAGCAGGCAAAGTTTCTCGTTCCTGAAGGAGTGTACGAGCACTTCGCAGCCGGCATTGGCAAGCGCGGAGCCGATGCCCAGAGCAAGTGGCAGCAGCTTTTTGATGCGTACCGGGCGAAGTACCCCGACCTCGCCATGGAGATCAATCTGCTGGAGCGGCGCGAGCTTCCGGCGGGGTGGGATCGTAACCTCCCTGTATTTCCAGCCGACCCGAAAGGCATCGCCGGCCGCGAGGCTTCGGGCAAGGTTTTAAACGTACTCGCGCAGAACATACCGTGGTTCCTTGGCGGCTCAGCGGATCTCGGTCCATCGAACAAGACCACGCTCACTTTTCCTGGCGCGGGGGACTTTCAGTCCGACAATCCCGGGGGAAAAAACCTGCACTTCGGTATTCGCGAGCACGCCATGGCCGCCATCGTCAATGGACTTTCCCTATCCAAGCTCCGGGCTTTCGGGGCGACATTCTTTATATTCAGCGATTACGCACGGCCGGCGATTCGGTTGGCCGCTGTGATGGAGTTGCCCTCTCTCTTCATCTTCACTCATGACGCGATGGGTGATGGCGAGGATGGTCCTACCCACCAGCCGGTCGAGCAGCTTGCCTCCTTGCGCGCGATTCCGGGACTGATCACTTTGCGCCCCGGCGACGCCAATGAGGTGGTGGAGGCGTATCGCTACGTTATGCAATTGCGCCACCAGCCTGCGGTGCTGGCGCTATCGCGACAGCCCCTGCCCACTCTCGACCGCAGTAACTATGCGCAGGCATCCGGCGTCGCGCAGGGAGCATACGTGCTGGCAGATTCTCCTAGCGGAAACCCCGAAGTGATCCTTATCGCCTCGGGCAGCGAGGTGAGCCTTGCGGTCCAGGCGCACGAAAATCTGCTTGCCGAAGGCATTCGTTCACGCGTCGTTTCGATGCCGTCATGGGAGATTTTCGAGCACCAGCCGCAAGCCTACCGGGACAGGGTGCTGCCACCGAGTGTCACTGCACGGGTCGCCGTGGAGCAAGCCTCCACATTCGGCTGGGAACGATACGTTGGCACCTCAGGTCACGTTGTGGGGATGAAAACTTTCGGAGCTTCGGCGCCGCTCAAGGAGCTACAGAGAAAGTTCGGGTTTGAACCCGACGACGTGGTTCGGGCTGCCAAACGGCAACTAGGAACGAAGTGACGCAGAATCGCTTGTTAATCCGGCGCAGCGCTTGGCGAACGCCGCTACTGCCTCAACTTTTTCAACATATTGACGGCGTTTTGATTCTTGGGGTCGAGTTGCAGAGATTTCTCGTAATTTGCGATGGCCAACTCTTTTTTCCCCGCATCCATGTACGCTTCGGCCAAGCTGTCATAGACGTTGGAGGATTGCGGATACTCCTCTACGTTTCGTTGGAATACCGCGACAGCGTCTTGAACCTGGTTAACGGACAGAAGGAAATAGCCCAGCTCATTGAGAGTGGTTTCGTTAACATTCTGACCCGCTGGTCCGGGCTCTTTCAGCTCCGTGAAACGTTGAAGAGCGACTTGCGCGCCCCTGAGCTTGGCGATCATCGCGAGCGTCGGAAACGGCCCGGGATCCATAGGTTTGTAGTTCCACTGGTACTCTTTTGCGACCCTGTTGGCTACAAAATTGCCAATCGTGATGCCCGATTCCGAGTTGGCCATAATCGCTACGCCCTTTCCCGTATCGGCATTCATGGTCAACATGGCTTGAAAACCGTCGTCATCTCCATTGTGCCCAAACTGGCCGGGGTTGTCAGTTTCAAGGAAAAAACCGAGGGCGGCGTCGTCCATAACTGGGGTAAGCATCTGCGTAGTGATGGCCTCGGACAGAACATGGTTGGCCCTGCCATGTTTTGAGAGGGCGATTTCGATGGCGAATTTGGCGAGGTCTGTTGGAGTCGTCCATAATCCCGCCGCTGCCATTTCTGGATAAATGTGCCACCGCCCATGAACTATAGTTCCATCGTAGTGTGTGCCCGCGGCGGTGTGCTTGGCCCAGTCGGGCGGAAGAGGTTGCCAATAGCTGCTGTCCTTCATGCCAATCTTTTCAAAGACCGTTTTGCGCATGAATTCGGGAAAAGGCTCGCCAGTAACGTCCATAACAAGCTGCTGTTCGATGGTAATGCCCCCACCGGAATAGCGCTCGGCTGTCCCAGGCACGATGATTACGCGAATCGCCTCGGTGTTAGCCGGTTTTTCGCCATTGAAGATCTGGGCCAGGGTAGGTATCGGCTCGTCGACATCGTAGCCGGGGAAGCCGTGAACCGTTAGCCCGCCAGTATGAGACATTAGGCGGCGCAGGGTGACCTTTTGCGTGGTGGTGAATTCGTTTTCCGGCACCTTCCAGGTCTTGAGTTTCTCGTTGACGTTTTGGTCCAAAGAGAGTTTGCCGTGTTCCACGAGCCAAAGAGCGCCCGTCGCGGCCACAGGTTTGCTTATCGAGCCGGCTTGAAACAGCGTTGTGGTCGTCACCGGATTGTGTGAACCCGCATCGGTCACACCGTATGCTTTCGCCCATACGATTTTGTAATCATCGATCACCGCGATGCTAAATCCTGGAACCTTGAAGAGTTCCATGACTTTTTGCAGACTCATTTGCAGCGGAGGCTCACTGGCGTTCACGGAAAGTGCGACCGTATCGGTTTCGATATTTCTGACATGAGCCCGCTGATTCTCTGCAATCGTTTGCGAACTGGTCGGCGAACCCGCCAAAAACAGGGCCAAAGTAAAGAGAAGAACTGCCTTTATGACATCGAATGCCATAGTGCGCTTCCTCTCGGCTGGAGTGACAACCCAAGCCCGATTCACTGACAACGACCCAGGTCAATGAGCATCCTGACCGCCGACTAGCAGAGATACGCAACCAGGAAAGCGCGGGTTCCCTGGCAAACACATGGTAGCCCGGCTTGGGGAACTACGCGGAGTGAATCGCAAATAGGTTCCTTCTTCATGTGCGTGCCGACCGTTGGGCAATGCGCTTTGCGACTCGAAGCCAACTCCCGGTAAGTCTTGCTGGCTCAAACGGTCAACGCAACACCCTCGAATCCGCAGTTCCGACCGTACTTTTCAGAAAAGACTGATCTCTTGGGTGTGCTCAATTAGCAGGACGGGGTTTTCTTTGAATCAACGCACGCGAGCGGAATTGGCCTTTTAAATTTGGCTAAATAGACTCCGAGCTGGTGTTGCATCAACCGTTTGAGCCGGCACCCGCTTATCGGACAGCTGCACCAGTTCGCTGGTCATTCTATTTATGACGCATCTGGCCCGGTGGTAGAATCCAGGTAACAAAGTTCCTCCCGAGGCTCACATGATCACTTCGGTCGAATCAAGCGGCCTGCGTTTCGATATGTTTACGGGCGCGGAGCAGTTCCTTGCACCTAACGCCTTGTTGATTTCCGCACGCAACGACGCCGTATTGTTCGACTGCGGTTTCGTGAAGAGCGACGTGGAGCAACTGCTCAGCCTCGTGAAAGGCAGCGCCAAGCGGCTGCGCTCCATCTTTATCACGCATGCACATCCCGATCATTATGGCGGCATCAATGACTTCGCGGCGGCGTTTCCTGAGGCGGTGATCCTAGCTCGCCAAGGCGTGATCGAAGGCATGCTCGAATGGCCCGCGAAGCGCGTTCACTGGCAGGACATGTTCGGCAGGCTGCTTCCGGAAGGCGACATCATCTATCCGCGGCCGCTCTTCGGGAAGGCAGCGTATTTAGAAGATCGAGAAATCATTTTCATCGATTCGCCAATCGCGGAGACGGTTCACTCCACGGCTTTTTATGTGCCGTCCGCGCGAGCCTTGGTTGCGGGCGATCTGATTTTTAACCGCTACCACTTCTATATGGCGGACACGAACAATCCCGAGTCGTGGATCAGGGCCATCGAGCAGGCGCAGGGCATCGGTCCCATCGACACCGTTTTCCCCGGCCACGGCAAGTTCGGCGGACCGGAGATTTGCACGGAGGCAATCAACTGGCTCAAGAATTATCGTGACGTGGCGAAGCCCGGCGTCCACTTCACTGCCATCGCGAAGGAAATGATGCGGCGGTACCCGGACTACGGTCTGCCGATTCTGCTCTGGCTCACGCGTGGACCCGGATTCGGCACTGCCGGAGCGAAGGAAGTGGGCGTGCCCGCCGAATTACTGGGCGGCTAAGAAAAGCGCCCCAAGCATACGCCCGCTAGCAAGCGGGCGTGTGGCCGGAATGCCTGGTGGCTCTCTATTTCAGTCCCACCCTCCCCGCCAACTTTGGTGTTCAAGCACCGCCGCCACGAGCCCGACCGCTCAATGAAATGCCTCGTACAGGGCTCTGAGATTCATCTCCGCCTCCGAGTGTCGGGATGCGATCAAAAAGTTCTGCGAGGGTTGGTCAACCTAGATGGATCTTCTCAAGTTTGTATAC
>JASHRC010000226.1 GCA_030037525.1 Candidatus Acidiferrales bacterium
GGAGGCGGCTCGAAGGTCCCAATCGTGAGGATACTCGCGGCCTTGATGGCGTCGGCGAGCAGAATCTTGGCGACGACTCCCTCCTCGGTAATATCACTGAAGTGCCCTCATAGCAGTCGGTGCCACAGGGAAGCCGCTTGACTATACGTTGAGAATTGCAAGCCTGGGAAACGCTGCTTGATAGAAACGGTCATCCAGAGTGAGGAGGCGGAATCCATTGTGTAACTCGTGAGCTCCGATCAGAAAGTCGGCAAGAATGCGGCGCTGGCCGGAGTTCCGCTGCTTTCTCCTCCGAGCAACGTACTGCTGGAAGGCGCGGCCCGCCACGCGCCAGATGGCCTCATTCAGATTCCAATCCACAACGATGCCCGTTTCTTTGCAAAAGGAATCAAGGAAAGCTTCTGTCCTAGAGGGGGCAGCACGTAGCTCAGCATATACAGGCGCGGCGATGACCAGAGCTCCTCGCTCGAGAGCTTTGTCGAGCGCCGAACTAGCCTGGGTGTTTAACGTATCGTCCTCGTTCCATAGAGCAATGAGGACATTGCTGTCTATAGCGGTGCTCATCGTCCGCGCAGCTTGCGAACCCACCTCACCACGGCTGTCTTCCCGCGCGCAATACCGGGGCTCCCGATGCCGCGATATTTCTCAAAACGGCTCTTGGCTCGCACGGGCCGGACGCGAACGCCACCGCTGTCCCCCTCGAAGAGCAATTTGTCGCCGGGCCGAACCCCTAGCGCTCGCCGAATTTCGTGCGGGACCGTGATTTGTCCCTTGCTTGTGATGCGCGCCGCCTTCTTCATGAGAAGTTCTCGTCCTTACTATGGCATTCCGCTCCTTACCTGTCGAAGTGCAACCGAGAAGTGACGTTCTCATTTGTCATGGGCGCTGACGTCTCTCGTGACGCCACTAAAGTTCACCCATCTCGATCCGGGCCTGGGAAGGTCGGCTTCGACAGGACTGAAAACCATCTATCTCGCCGCCACCGTGACACAGACTCGCAACTCGATAGTGTTGATGGTGGCGAGTAGTTGCGCGGCGCAGGAGAATTCAATAGTCTTGCTAACCTGCCGGACGTCGCGTGGGAGGCTTTAGAAGCTCGGAGATCCTAATCTCTGCTTCGGCCTCGTTCGGAAATGCCATTGTAAAATCTCGCCGGATCCGACTGCAGTTATGGGAGGAAAAAGATTCGGGGACAAGACGCTCTCGTCAGTGCTCGGCTCGACCGCCTTCCCACCACAAGATATGTCTGGAGTTTGCTTGTCCTGCTTTCGCTCGGCGGCTGTTTCGAATTTTACGATCTCTTCTTGATGACCTATATCGGGCCCGGCTTGATCCGCAGTCGCCTGTTCTTGAGCAGTTACACTTCTCTGTTCGGAATAACCGGCTTGGCCACTTTCGTTTCCGCAACGTTCGCCGGGCTTTTCATCGGGACGCTCGCCTTCGGATTTCTGGCTGACAAGTTTGGCCGTCGGATGATCTTCACGTATTCGTTGTTGTGGTACACCGCCGCTTCCATCGTGATGGCCTTCGAGACAAGCACGCTGGGAATCTTGATCTGGCGACTGATTGCGGGGATGGGCATCGGAGTGGAATTGGTGACAATCGACACATATATCGCCGAGCTGATGCCCAAAGAAATTCGCGGCCGTGCGTTTGCGATCAATCACGTCGTGCAGTTCAGTGCGATACCACTAGTGGCGCTGGTCTCTTGGTTGTTGGTGTTGCGAAGCCCGTTGGGCTTTGATGGCTGGCGTTGGGTAGTCTTGTTTGGCTCAGTGGGCGCAATCTTTGTATGGTTTATCCGGCGAGGCATTCCGGAAAGCCCCCGCTGGCTGGTGGCCCACGGTCGCCTATCCGAAGCGGAACGCACGATTGCGAAGATCGAGGAGCGAGTGGCAGCAGAATGTGGTGCGGCGCTGCCCTCGGTCAACCTGCAAAGTGCCACCCAGGCGTCGCCCAACGTGACCAAGCTCGTCCATATATTTCGCCGGCCGTACCTGGGTCGGACGATCATGCTCATGGTCTTCCACGTTGCTCAGACGATCGGCTATTACGGATTCGCTTCCTGGGTGCCCACCTTACTGATTGCAGCGGGAATCCGCACGACGGCGAGCCTACAGTACGCCTTTCTCGTCGCTGTTTCTGCCCCTCTAGGTCCACTGCTCGTTTACGAGATTGCCGACAAGTTCGAACGAAAATGGCAAATCGTGTGGAGCGCCGTCTGTGTTGGACTGTCCGGTCTGCTGTTTGCGCTCCAGAGCCGGTCGGGCTGGCTCATCCTGCTTGGCGTGATTTTGACGTGCTCCAACAACTGGATGTCTTTGGCCTTCCATACTTATCAGGCCGAGTTGTTCCCAACCTCAGTGCGCGCTCAAGCAGTCGGCTTCGTCTATTCGTGGAGTCGCTTCAGTGCGATCTTCACGAGCCTCATGATTGGCTTCTTTCTCGAGCATTTCGGCGTCGGCGGAGTTTTCGTATTCATCGCCGCTGCGATGATCCTGGTAGTCTTGGTAATCGGTAGTTTCGGCCCACGGACCCGGGGCCTGGCCCTTGAATCGATCTCGCAGTGAGCTCGGGCAGAACACCGATGAACCTGAGCAGACGCACCTGGCCGGTCTGCTCGGTTCTGCGAAATGCCGGTATCTTTCGCTTGTATTGGTCGCTTTCAAGTGATAGTTACTATCAGACATTTTTGTCGGGCGACTCGCCTCGAGCCCCGGCTTGCAGATGCGGGAGGACCCCTAGAATGAAAAAAGGGGAACCCAAGGAATCAACCGCCAGTTTCCGCCTAGGCCGGCGATCATTGCTGCGCGCTTCCATGCTGGCGGGCGGCGCGTGTGCGGCGACTCGCCTCTCGCGCAACATAGCTTTCTATGCAAGTAGCGACGATCATCCCATTGCCTCAACCAAGGCGGGGATGGTACGCGGGTCCCTTTCCGAGGGAATCACGGTCTTCCGAGGCATTCCCTACGGAGCGGCGCCAACGGGTTCGTTGCGATTCATGGCCCCGGTAGCGCCCGCGCCGTGGAAAGGGATACGGGACGCTCTCCAGTATGGAGATCAATGTCCTCAGGTCCCTCCGCCGCCCGTTGCCGTGTGGGCATCGTGGGCGAGGCCAGTAGGAGAAAGTGAAGACTGCCTGGTCCTGAATGTCTGGACGCCGGGCTTGCGCGACCGAGCCAAGAGGCCCGTTATGGTCTGGTTTCATGGAGGCGGCTACTCGGTTTTCAATGGTTCTGCGCCTGTCTATGACGGCGAGCGATTTTGCAAAAAGGGCGACGTTGTTCTGGTAACCCTGAATCACCGGTTGAACGCGTTCGGCTATTTGTACCTGGCGGAACTGGGCGGAGAGCAATTTCAGGACTCAGGCAACGCCGGTCAGCTGGATCTGGTTCTGGCGCTCGAGTGGGTGCGCGACAACATTGAGGAGTTTGGCGGAGATCCACACAACATCACCATCTTCGGCGAATCGGGCGGCGGCGGAAAGGTATCGGCAATTCTGGCCACGCCGGCGGCCAAGGGCCTGTTCCATCGCGCGGCGATCCAAAGTGGCCCGGGGCTTCGAGGTATTTCCCGGGAAGCAGGGACCAAAACCGCTAAGCAGATCATGGCCGCACTCGAGCTTTCACCCGACCAGACGAAAGAACTTCAGCAGCTTCCCGCGCCAAAGCTCGTCCAGGCAGTGATGTCTGTGACCAAGGGATCGCCCATGGGGTTTGGGCCAGTAGTTGATGGTCGCACGCTCGCGCGCGATCCGTTTACCCCCGATGCGCCGACAGTTTCAGCCGACGTTCCGATCATCGTGGGATACAACAAGGACGAGACGACTATCTTGTTCCCGCCTCCGGGAGTCTTCGATTTGGACTGGTCCACGCTTCCCGAGCGGTTGACGCCAGTCCTGGGAGCTAAGACGGGGAAGCTGGTGGAGGTGTGCCGGCGTCTCTACCCGCAGGCTTCGGCGAGTGACCTCTACTTTCAGATCACGACCGAGGCGGGCATGGGTTCAGGCTCGATCGCGCTGGCCGAGCGGAAGAGCGCACAAGGGAAGGCCCCGGTGTTCCTCTACCGGCTGGAGTGGGAAACACCCGTGGAGAGCGGGCGGTTACGCACGCCGCATTCGCTTGACTTGCCGATGGTCTTCGACAATGTCGCGAAATCGGAATCGATCATCGGCGCGGGAGCCGCGGACGCGCAGGAGGTGGCTGACGCCATGAGTTCGGCCTGGCAGGCCTTCGCACGAACCGGCAGGCCGGACGCCAAGGGGCTGCCGCACTGGCCGGCCTACGACGGGAAAACGCGCGCCACGATGATTTTCAACGTAGCCACAAAAATCGTAAACGACCCCACTTCCGAGGTCCGGCAAATTCTCGAGGAAGCCTGATGGCCCGTACTGATGGCGAGGGCGGTCGTTTACTCGGGCGGATGTGGCTATCGTGTTAGAGTAAATCTCGGGTTCAGCTCGAGTGATCGACTCGGCGGACTAAGGAGAACGTTCAGGGATGGCTAAAATTGCACGTATGAATGCTGGCCCTCGCGCCGTGCGCAGTCGGAAAGCAAGCCCGCCGTTCGGCGTGGCTCCAAATGGCGAGGTCGCGGGGCTTCGCGAGCGCAAGAAGGTGCGGCTGCGGCAGCAAATCATCGACACTTCGATTCGCCTGTTTCGCAAGCGCGGGTATGAAAACACCCGGATCGACGATATCGTTCAGCTTCTGGAGATCAGCCAGCCGACTTTCTTTCGGTACTTCCCGAGCAAGGACGCGGTGCTGCGAGAAGTGGGCAGGCGGGGATTTGCCTGCATCAAGGAGCATCTGGAGACTGAGTTATCAAGCGATGCTTCGACGGCCGAGCGTCTTCGCGAGCTCTACCAAACCATGGCGCAGAAAGTCGAGTCGGACCGGCCGCTTTGGCAAGCCGTGGTGCTTTCCGGGGCCATGGATCCGGTGCGTTCGCCCGAGATGCGCCAGCCCGAGGAAATCGCCTGCAGCCTGTTGCGAGAGATTCTGGTCGAGGGCCAGAAGCGCGGGGAGATTACGCGCTTCTTTCCCGTCGTTCACCTGGCCGAATTCATGGAAGCGCTCTACACCACGGTGGTTCGCCGCTGGGCAGTCGATCTTTCAGGCCCCCACAATTTGAGCGAGCGCGTCGGGAGCGCTGTGGAGTTCTTCCTGCGCGCCGTCCAGTCCTAGAAGCGGATCCCGGCGATGAAGGCGGCGGTCCTCCATGAATTCAAAACGCCGCTGAAACTTGAACAAGTCGATCTGCCAAAACCGGGAGACGAAGACGTCCTGGTCGAGGTCGAAGCCTGCGGCGTCTGCCACTCCGACCTGCACGTGGCGAGCGGCGACTGGCCCCAGTTCGCCAAAATCGTCAAGAAACCGCTGATTCTGGGGCATGAAGTCGCAGGGCGCGTAGTCGAGCGAGGCGCTCGGGTCCGGAACCTTACCACGGGAGACCGCGTGGGAGTGCCGTGGCTCAACTGGAGCTGCGGTGAGTGTGAGCCGTGTCGCGAAGGAAACGAGAATCTCTGTGCGCGTCAGAAGATTACCGGCGTCACCGTCGACGGCGGCTATGCCGAATTCATTCGGGCGCCGGCAAGCCATGCCGTTAAGATTCCCAATAACCTCTCGGCCGTTGAGGCTGCTCCGCTGTTTTGTGCCGGGGTTACCGTGTACCGGGCACTCAAGCGGGCCCAGCTTGCGCGCGGCGAGCGACTGGGGGTCTTTGGCATCGGAGGATTGGGCCACCTTGCCGTGCAGATCGGCCGAGCTTTTGGGGCCGATGTCGTGGCGGTTGACATTTCCGAAGAGAAGCTCGAGTTCGCCAAATCGCTAGGGGCGCAGGAGACGTTCCGAGCCGGATCGGGAGACGAGTTGAAAACGCTTCGGGAAACCGGAGGAGTGCACGCCGCGCTTGTGACTTCGGCCGCAAAAGCCGCCTACGATGCAGCCTTCAGCTGCCTCAAGCCCGCCGGAATTCTGCTCATCGTTGGTTTGCCGGCTGAAAACATCTCGTTTCCGCCGATTCTCATGGCCGGGCGGGAGATTCGCGCGCAGGCTTCGGCCGTTGGCACGCGCCAGGATTTGTTTGAAACGCTCGCGATGGCGGCGGAAGGAAAGATTCGTGCCCAGGTTTCAACTCGCCCCCTTAGCCAAGCCAATGAGGTGATGGAAGAGCTCGGGCGCGGTCTGGTCACTGGCCGGGCCGTTCTCACCCCTCGTTGACACCGCGCTCCTCCCACCGCGCGAATCGATCGCTGTTGCTAAAACCGGCTAAAACCCACTTGACACAATCAATCTTTCGCGACGCTTCAATGGCGACCGAGCGCATCGAGATTAACGCGGCGGTTGTGATGGGAAAGCCCGTCATTCGCGGCACGCGAATCACGGTAGAGCTAATCCTACGCAAACTCGCTGAGGGCGCAAGCGAGGCTGAGCTGTTGGAGGACTATCCACACATCACGACAGAGGACATCCGGGCCGCCGTGGCCTATGTTGCGGCAAGCGTAGCACACGAGGAAGTGATGCTGCTCCCCGACGCGCCGATTCCAGGCAAATCCTAAAGCATGAACTTCGTGGCTGACGAAAGCTCCGCAAGGCCTGTCATCCAGGCATTACGCGAGGCCGGTCACGATGTCGTTGCGATTGCAGAGGTCGCTAAAGGTGCAACTGACGAGGAGGTCCTCGACCGCGCGCTCAACGAAAAGCGCGTACTTATGACGGAGGATCGGGACTTTGGGGAGTTGGTGTACGCACGCTGTCGGCCGTCAACGGGCGTCATTCTGGTGAGGTTTCACAGCCGTGCGCGTCGCGAAAAACCCGCTGTAGTTGCGCAGTGACGAGACTAAGTGTGCGACTACC
>JASHRC010000227.1 GCA_030037525.1 Candidatus Acidiferrales bacterium
CTTCCTGCAGCGGTTCAGGAACACCCAGCACAAAACTTTCTGCCGCGCCAGTGTCATGGCCGAGAGCTTCCCATAACAGAAGCATGTCCGAGGGCGAATGAGTAAAAAATCCAAGCGTATCCTGGGTTTTTGCCAGTGGTAGCACGCCTTCCATAGAAAACCAGCCGTAGGTCGGCTTGAATCCGGTGACACCACAGAAGGAAGCTGGTCGCAGAACGGAGCCTCGCGTTTGCGTTCCGATTGCGAGTGGCACCATTCCAGCAGCTACGGCTGCGGCCGAGCCGCTGGAGCTCCCACCCGGCGTATGCGCTAGATCGCGTGGATTGCGGGTGGGAGGCGGAGTCTTGTAAGCGAAAGACGCGCATTGCGTCTTGCCGAGCAAAATCCCTCCCCGATTGCGCATCTCTTGCACAATTGCTGCATCTGCCGTGCCGATTCTCCCTTTGTATATCGGCGAACCGAACTCTGTGGCCAGACCCTTAGTTTCGATGAGGTCCTTAACACCAAATGCAATTCCCGACAGTCGTCCGCTTCCCGTGGGTTCCTGCGGTGAGACTTGCACCCAGGCTTGAATCGATGAATCCATGGCTTTTATACGATCCAAGCACGCCTGTACGCCACGCTGCCGTTCCGTTGGAGTGGCATTCATCCATTCGGTGAGCGTTAAAAGTTGGTCGGGAGTTTTAGGTTGAGGCGCTCGTGCGTACATCGCTGCCGCCAAGCTAGTGGTAATGAATTCTCGTCGATTCACTGCTTATCTCCGATGTTTTAGGCTCATGAAAGCGATGACTTGAACCGGGGACGAGTCTACTCCGGCTGCGCCTGGTGTTGAACACAGCCACGACCGTTCGTTTGGTCTCCACAGGAGCCTTCCCAGGCTCCCGGCATTCTATCTTAGAGATGAGGATTGGTTGCCGGGAATGGCTGCAAGCAGGACGGAGCCGCGGTTCAGATCCTCTCCAAGCGTCTGCAAACCGAGAATTCAGGGGAGCCCAATGTCACAAAATACGTCACAAATTGGAGGAGCAAGAAGCAAGACGGGCGCAAGTAACCGAAAAGTATGGTAGGCCCGTGCGGGCTCGAACCGCAGACCTCTACCGTGTCAATTCAGAAAGCGAGGATGACTGCGATTGACAGGAGCGGCCACAAGCGTCCAAAGGCGTTCGGGTTAGCCATCGAAACAGCGACATCATCGCGGCCAGCAGTGGACACGAAAAGACAAGACTTTCCTCGTGTGCCCAGGCGGGGTTATGGCACAAAGTACGTCACAAAACGGGCCACTACTCGCTTTGGCTGGTTTGAGGAGAGGAATCTCCGGGTCCGCGTCCTTCCAGAAAGCAACCTCAGGCGCAGATCGGTACTAAGCTCCGTCCACTCGCGCCCTAGGGATTCGCCTCCGTGGCTCTCCCCAAAACTTCCTAAGATGTCTAATCAAGTACACGCTCTCGCTCTCGCACAATCTGCACCTAGCTGCGAATGCGTGGGGCGCCTGGCTCTCCTGCTGTTCGATCTCATCTTGTAAGCTGATAACCTTGGCGGAAACCGGTATCGGCTCACCGCATCGAAGACAAGACACTCCGAAAAAGCTGTGGAGGTTACGGGTCACAGGTACTCGTAATGGCTGGACGTTTGGAGAGACTTTATATATGCCAGTGCGGCCACCCTGTCAATCGTTACCGACGTGTTACCAGGCTTGAACCTTTCAGATATAGCTCTTCTGCATGCAACATCCTGCAATGCGGTTTCTAAGTGATTGAAACCACGCGACTAAAATTTTATGTGCGTTAAGCTCGTCAAAGATGATTTATCCCGGAAGAGTGGAGAGTGCGCCAAGCACGAGCGTCATTTCCCCAGAGCGCCAAGCGTGTCACTAGCTGTTAACAAACACAGGCTACAATCCACAACCTCAAAAGAGTCTTGCCATCCACGGCACCCGTCGGCGGGACCGTGAGCGTACCGGAGGGGTGCATGCCCGAACTAGCCGAAAGAGCCTTGCACACTCGGGTGGCCCGTTCGGTCGAAGCGATCCGGCGGTCGTTCGAGGACAATCTGTTCTACGTCGCGGGCAGGACCCTGAATAACGCGTCGACGCTGGATCACTACACGGCTCTCGCCTATACCATCCGCGATCGCATGCTGGCGCGGATGGTTGCCTCCTACGAGCTCTACAAGCGCAAAGGCGCCAAAACCGTGGCGTACTTGTCAGCCGAATTTCTGATTGGCCCTCAGCTGGCGAATAATATCTTGAACTTGAAGCTCGCGGACAACGTCAGGGAAGCTTTGTCGGCGCTGGGTCTGGACCTGGACGTCATCCTCGAGGCCGAGCAGGAACCTGGGCTCGGAAACGGAGGCTTGGGCCGACTGGCAGCCTGCTACATGGATTCACTGGCGACCCTAGAAATCCCCGCTATCGGCTACGGCATTCGCTACGAGTACGGCATCTTCGAGCAGTCCATCCGTGATGGATGGCAGGTCGAGGTAGCCGACGCGTGGTTGCGAAACGGCAATCCCTGGGAACTGCAGAGACGCCGGGGCTATCCGGTGCGGTTTGGCGGTCACGTAGTGCACTACCTCGACGACTCAGGCATTGAGCGGGTGCGTTGGGTGCCAGAATCCACAATCTATGGCATTGCCTACGACACGCCCATCCTGGGCTACGGGGTCCTCAACGTAAATATGCTTCGCCTATGGAAATCCGAGGCGCGGGAGTCGTTCGACCTGAAGGCCTTTAATGTGGGCGACTACTACGGCGCGGTCAACGACATGGTGACTGCGCAGAATATCAGTAAGGTGCTGTATCCCAACGACGAGCCGGAAACGGGTAAGGCTCTGCGGCTTCGACAACAGTATTTTTTCGTATCCTGTTCGCTCCAGGACATGCTCCGCCTCACGCTGCGCGACAAGGGCGGGACGGAGCATTTCCCGGATCGGTTTGCTGTTCAGCTCAACGACACCCATCCGGCGATCGCAATCGCCGAGCTAATGCGCCTGCTTGTCGACGAGCACCGGGTTGAATGGAATCAGGCCTGGAGCATCACCCAGCGTAGCTTCGCATACACCAATCACACTCTGTTACCCGAGGCGCTAGAGACCTGGCCCGTGGAGCTGCTTCAGCGTACGCTGCCGCGCCACTTGGAGATCATCTACGAGATTAACGCCCGGTTTCTTGACGACGTGCGGGTGCGTTTCGTCGACGAGCCTTCACGGATCGCCCGCATGTCACTGATCGACGAGGGTAAGGGCGACGGCGTCCGCCGTGTGCGAATGGCCAACCTGGCCTGCGTCGGATGTTTCGCAATCAATGGCGTTGCCAAGCTGCACACCGAGCTGCTCAAGAACACCGTGCTTGGGGACTTCCATGACATGTGGCCCGGAAAGTTCCGGAACAAGACCAACGGCGTCACGCCGCGACGCTTCGTAGCGCTGGCGAATCCTTCGCTGGCCGCGCTCCTGGACGAGACGATCGGCAGCGACTGGGTGCGCGATTTGGAACGGCTCCGTGCACTGGAGTCCCACGCCGAGACCTGCGCCTTTCAGGACCGCTGGCGCGAGATCAAACGCATGGCCAAGGAGCGTCTCTCGGAGTACATCCGCCACACATCTAGCGTTACGGTCGACCCCGATATGCTCTTCGATGTTCAGGTCAAGCGCATCCACGAATACAAGCGCCAGCACCTCAACGTGCTGCACATCGTCAGCCTATACCGCCGCCTGAAGCAGGAGCCGTCTCTGGATACCGCCCGGCGCACGTTCGTTTTCGGAGGCAAGGCAGCGCCGGGCTACCTCATGGCCAAGCTGATTATCAAGTTGATTAACTCAGTCGCTGATGTCGTCAACCGCGATGCTCAGGTCAGGAACTTGCTCAAGGTCGTGTTCGTGCCGGACTTCAACGTGAAAACCGGCCAGCGCATTTATCCTGCCGCCGACCTCTCGGAGCAGATCTCTATGGCCGGAAAGGAGGCTTCCGGCACCGGCAACATGAAGTTCACGATGAACGGGGCGTTGACCATCGGCACGCTCGACGGGGCCAATGTCGAAATCCGCGAGGCAGTCGGCGAAGAGAACTTCTTCCTGTTCGGCAAGACGGTGCAACAGGCCGAGGAGACCTGGGCGGCTGGCTACCGGCCCCGTGACTTCTACGAACGGGACGAGGATCTGCGCGGGGCCATCGACCTGATCAACTCGGGGCTTTTCTCCCACGGTGACCGAACCCTCTTCCGCCCGCTCACAGACAACCTGCTGAACTCCGACCCTTTTATGGTGTGCGCCGATTTCCGCGACTACTGTACGTGTCAGGCACGCGTAGCCCAAGTCTGGTGCAATCCGGAGCAGTGGGCGCGGATGTCCATCCTTAACGTCGCCCGCTGCGGGTACTTTTCATCGGACCGCGCGATCCGCGAGTACAGCGAGGACATCTGGAACGTGACGCCGCTCACCGTGGAGACGTTCGGAGCTTGAGCCGTGGACGGGTGTTCGTCCTGACACCGTCTGAAAACCCAAGAAGATATGCGATGGCTGCGATCCTGGAGCTATACAAACGCGCACAGGCTGTCGGCGGTATCGAGTTATGCCACTTCGTGTTCCCAGCCTGCGCAAACGACAAGGTTGATCCCACGAAGCCCCAGACCACCTGGCGCACTGCGTGGCGGAGATTGACACGTGCAGTCCAGTGCCCGATGTGTGGCCAGCTACAGAATCCGGCAAAGACATGCTGCAACGAGAACTGCGGCGCGGATATTCACGAGGTCAAGAGTTCGCTGGCTGGCCTGCGGTTTCACGATCTGCGCCACCATGCCATCACCGAGCTGGCCGAGTCTCAAGCGTCGGACCAAACGATCATGTCCATCGCCGGGCACGTTTCACCGAAAATGCTTGCCCATTACTCCCACGTAAGACTCGATGCGAAGCGTCGTGCCCTCGATGCGCTTAGGAGCATGGGTTCGGCCCGGGGGTTATGGCACAAACAACGTCACAAATCAGGCTGCCGCGCAGAAGCTGAATCCGCAGGTGATTGAAAACTATGGTAGGCCCGTGCGGGCTCGAACCGCAGACCTCTACCGTGTCAAGGTAGCGCTCTAGCCAACTGAGCTACGGGCCTCCTGACTTTCAGTCATTCTAACACAGCGGTTTCCCCCCGGCGGCTGCCACAGGCCGCTCTGCGAATCACTGACACAAGTTGTGACGCGAGCGCTCCGCCGCTTCTCTCGGCGCTCGGTCCACCGCGCAGAGATTTTCATCTGGTCGCAAATAGTCATTGACAGCGGCTAGACATGTTCATGTATGATTATGCAGACGATTGCATATTCACGCATCGCTGAGAATGAGCATGCAGAAGCGATTCCGGCAAGGACAGATTTTGAAGCTCCTTTCGGGACAGCCCGTTGCGAGCCAGGACGAACTGCGCCGTCGCTTGGGACATCTGGGTGTGCGCGTCACACAGGCGACACTTTCACGAGACCTGCGCGAACTTCGCTTGGTGAAGACGCGAGAGGGCTACCGGCCGCTCTCGAACAGCGCCGCCGAAGAAGCGCCTCAATTGCCGACGCTCGCTCGCGCGCTCAAGGAATTCTTGCTGGATCTGCGCCCGGCGCAAAACATGCTGGTCCTAAAGACTCCGCCGAGCGGTGCGCAGCCTCTGGCAGCGGCCATCGACAGCGAACACTGGAAGGAAGTCGCCGGCACGCTGGCTGGCGACGATACCGTCCTGGTGATCTGTTCGTCGCGCAGCGCGTGCGCCACCGTCGAGCGACGCTTGGAGGAGATGTTGCGGTGACCGACCCAGGCCGGGTCGCCGTCGTCGGAGTCACGGGCTATGCGGGATTCGAGCTGGCCCGGCTGCTTCTGCGGCACCCAGACATTGAAAAAACAACCTTCTTCCTGCGCGAAAGCCACGGGAATGTCCGCTGCCTCGCTGAGCTCTTCCCGCAGCTTCGAGGCTGGGGCGACGCTCCCTGCCGGCCGCTTTCCGTTGAGTCCATCCGAACCAGCGGGGCCAATGTGGTGTTTCTCTCCACGCCACACGAGGCATCGCTCGAGCTCGTTCCCGAGCTGCTCGCCGCCGATACCGGCCTTCGCATCGTGGACCTCAGCGGCGCTTTTCGGTTCCAGCGTCGGGAGACCTTTGCGGAATGGTACAAATTGCCCCCACCGGATGCGAAGGCGCTCGCCGAGCGAGTTTATGGACTGCCGGAGCTTTATGGAGACGCTCTGCCCAAGGCGCGCATCGTGAGCAACCCGGGCTGCTATGCCACATCGGTCATCTTGGGATTGCTACCTCTGGTTCATGCCGGGTGGATCAACTCCACCCGCGGCATCGTCTGCGATTGCAAGTCCGGTGTTACCGGGGCGGGCAAAGAGCCGAAGCGTGAAACTCAGTTCGCGGAAGTCGGTGAGAATTTCCGCGCCTACAATGTCTTCACCCACCGCCACACCCCGGAGGTTTCCGATCATCTGGGCCTTCGAGCATCTGATTTTGTCTTCACGACGCACCTCCTCCCGGTCCGGCGCGGAATTCTCTCCACGCTGTACGTGTGGCTGGAATCCTCCCGCAATGCTGCAGAAATCGAGGCGCTCTACCGGAAATGCTATGCCGGCAGGTCCCTGGTTCGGATTCTGCCGGCAGGAACGCTGCCCGAGCTGCAGTATGTGACCAACACGAATTTTTGTGACATTGGTTTCGCTCTCGATTCCGCGGGGGAGCGCTTGGTAGTCGTCTCCTGCTTGGACAATCTGGGCAAGGGCGCGGCCGGTCAGGCCGTGCAAAACTTCAATGGGATGTGCGGGTATCCCGAAACGGCGGGTTTGCTATGAGGATGGTGTTCAAAGTTGCCGGAGCGTTGCTCGAGCGCGAGGAAGACGTGCAGCTGATCGCGCGCCAGATCGCTGAGCTTGCGCGCGCCGGCCATGAACTTCTGGTCGTCCATGGCGGAGGCAGAATTTTCACGAGCACCCTGGCGCGCATGGGAATTACCAGCCGTTTCGTTAACGGCTTGCGAGTCACGGACCGCGAAACGCGGGATGCTGCGGTCATGGTCTTCGCAGGGCTTCTCAGCAAGAAGCTGTCCGCCGCAATCTCCCTTGCCGGGCAGCCCGCCGTCGGTGTCAGCGCTGCCGATGCAACCTGCTTTCTGGCCGAGCCGATGCAGCTGGACGGACTCGAGGGCGGGCTCGGTTTCGTCGGCTATCTGACCGAGGTCAACGTGGATTTCCTCCGTTCGCTCTGGCGCGAGGGGATCGTTCCGGTAGCGTCCTCGATGGGATTGGGGGCGGACGGCCAGCTCTACAACATCAATGCCGACCATATGGCCGCCGCCGCCGCCGAGTTTATTGGCGCGGAGAGGCTGATTTTCCTCACCGATGTGGCCGGGGTGCTGGACGAAGGCAAGGTTCTACGGGCGGTTCGCGGAGAGGAAATCGAGGAGCTGATTCGCCGCAATAAAGTCTCGGGCGGGATGGTCTTGAAACTGGAAGCCGCCAAGCGTGCCCTGGCGGGCGGGGTGACCGAGGTGCGCATCGTGGGCGGCACCCAGCCGCGTGCGCTGCTGGCGGCTGCCGGAGGAATTCGCTGCCCCGGAACGCGGGTATTGCCCATTATGCGCCCCAGCGCCAAGGCCGCCCACGGAGCGGCGCAATAGCCATGGCCAGCAAACACCGTGTGTCGGCGGTGAAGATCCTCGCCGAGGAATCGCGCTATCTGGTGAAGACGTACCGGCGCCCGCC
This sequence comes from Candidatus Acidiferrales bacterium, assembly GCA_030037525.1. Taxonomy (GTDB): domain Bacteria; phylum Acidobacteriota; class Terriglobia; order Acidiferrales; family UBA7541; genus Palsa-295. The sequence continues at coordinate 7,720 of JASHRC010000227.1, forward strand.
AGTCGTTTTCACGCGCGGCCGAGGCGTGCACCTGTACGATGCGGCGGGTCGCGAGTATCTGGATTTTATCGGTGGAATTGCCGTGAACGCACTCGGTTACGCCCATCCGCGAATGGTGCGGGTGATTCGGCGCGAAGCAGGCCGCGCCACCCACGTTTCGAATCTCTTTCACAATCCCTATCAGGGGCCCCTCGCCCACAAGCTGGCAGTGTGGTCGGGTCTCGATCGGGTCTTTTTCTCAAATAGCGGCAGCGAAGCGATCGAAGGCGCTCTGAAACTCGCGCGAGCCTACGCCCATGCCCAGGCCGCTCCGCATGAAACGCCCAAGACCCGCATTCTTGCTCTTGAAAATTCGTTTCACGGGCGCACCATGGGTGCTCTTTCAATCACGCACGCCGCGAAGTACCGCGAGCCGTTCACGCCGCTGGTTCCGGGCGCCGAGTTTGTCCGATTTAACGACGTCGCCGATCTCGACTTGAAGTTCGACCAGACTGTCTGCGCCATCGTGATTGAACCGATTCAGGGCGAGGGGGGCGTCGTTCCGGTAAGTGAAGAATTCTGGGAGCGTGCTCGACGATTGACCGAGGATCACGATGCAGCGCTGGTTGCCGACGAGATCCAATCGGGTCTTGGCCGCACCGGCCGCAAATTCGCCTACCAAAAATTTACCTCCCTGCCCGATATTGTGACCGTCGCCAAGCCGCTGGCCGGAGGCCTTCCGCTCGGTGCTTTTATTTCGAGCGAGAAATTCGCTTCCGCATTCACCCCCGGCATGCATGGATCCACTTTCGGCGGCGGCCCGCTGGTTTGTGCCGCAGCATTGGAATTCCTCGCCGTCGTCGACGAGGCCGATCTGCTCGCGAACGTTCGCGCTCGCGGCGCCCAGTTGCGGGAGGGGCTGGAACGGCTGGCCGCGCAATTCGATTTCATTCGTGAGGTGCGCGGGGAGGGACTGATCATTGGCGTTGATCTGGCGATCGAGGGCGCGCCGTTCGTTCACGAAGCCCTTCGCCTCGGCCTGCTGATCAACTGCACGCACGACCACATCTTGCGCCTGCTTCCACCCTTCATTCTGCGCGCAAAAGACGTCACGGAATTTCTGGGCAAATTTCAAAAGGTCCTGGCGCGAGGCGCACGGCCCGCCAAAGCCGCGGCGCCCGCGAACCCGCAGCCTCTAGCCTTGGCTGCCACGAGGTGACCATGAGCGCAACCGCAACCACGCTGGCTCTCAAGCGAGATTTTCTGACCGGCACCGAATGGAACCCCAAGCAGCTGCGCGATTTCTTCCGCCTGTCGGCGGAAATGAAGGCGCACCCGGACCGCTATCGCGGCGCTCTGGCCGGCAGTGTCTTTGTTCTGATCTTCGAGAAGCCCTCGCTGCGCACTCGCGTCACCTTCGAAACGGGCATCGCCAATCTCGGCGGGTCTTCGATATTTCTGGATCACACTTCGGCACGGCTCGCCGAGCGCGAGCCCGTTCGCGACATCGCGAGGAACCTGGAGCGTTGGGTGCAGGGCATCATCGCGCGAGTCTTCGCACAGGAGACGCTCGATGAGCTGGCCGCGAACGCAAATGTTCCGGTCATCAACGCGCTCTCCGACAAGTTCCATCCCTGCCAAGCCTTGGCCGATTTTTTCACCCTCGAGGAGCGCTTCGGGAACTTGCGCGGACTGAAACTTGCCTACGTCGGTGACGGCAACAATATGTGCCATTCGCTTCTGACCATTGGCGCACGCGCCGGAGCGCATATCCGCGTCGCGACTCCGGCAGGCTACGAGCCGGATGCCGGCGTCATCGCCGAAGCCAAGCGTGTGGCCCGTGAAACGCGGGGCAAAATCGAAATCCTCCGCTCCCCGGAAGAGGCCGTCTCCGGCGCGCAGGCGGTTTACACCGATGTCTGGGTCAGCATGGGCCAGGAGACCGAAGCAGCCCAGCGCGAGGTCACCTTTGCCGGCTATCAGGTGAACGAACAACTTTTCGCCCAGGCCGCGCCCGATGCCGTCTTCCTCCATTGTCTGCCAGCCCACCGCGGACTGGAAGTCACCGAAGGCGTGATCGACCAGCCGCGCTCGATCATCTATGATCAGGCGGAAAATCGCCTGCACGTCGAGAAGGCGCTGTTGCACACGCTGCTGGCGAGCTAAGGAGAATCCCTTGCCCAAGAAGGTCGTTCTTGCATATTCGGGGGGACTCGACACTTCGATCATCATCCCCTGGCTGAAAGAGACGTACGGCGGCTCGGAAGTCGTGGCCATGATCGGCGATCTCGGCCAGCAGGAGGACCTGGAAGCCGCCCGGAGGAAGGCCCTTGCGACCGGCGCTAGCGCCGCCTATGTCGAGGATCTGCGCGAGGAATTCATCACCGGCTACATCTGGCCTACGCTCCGCGCCGGAGCGGTTTACGAGCACAAATATCTGCTGGGCACTTCCTTCGCGCGGCCGCTGCTGGCCAAACGGCAGGTGGAAATCGCTGGAAAAGTCGGGGCGGACGCCTTGGCCCACGGCTGTACGGGCAAGGGCAACGACCAGGTCCGTTTCGAGCTTGCCGCCAAGGCCCTCGCTCCCGATCTAGAGATCATCGCCCCCTGGCGTGAGTGGACGATCAGTTCGCGCGAAGAGGCCATCTCCTACGCGCGGGCGCACAATGTTCCCATCGACCAGACCACCCGGAACATCTATAGCCGCGATCGCAACATCTGGCACTTGAGCCATGAGGGCGGCCTGCTGGAAGATCCCGCAAACGCGCCCGAGGAATCGATGTGGCAGTGGGTTGTGTCGCCAGCCAAGGCGCCCGATAAACCTGCCAGCGTCGAAATCGGTTTCGAGGAGGGAATCCCCGTCTCGGTCGACGGACAAAAGCTCGCGCCGCTCGCGTTGCTCGACCAGCTGAACGAAATCGCTGCGGCCAACGGCGTGGGGCGCATGGACATCGTCGAAAACCGGCTCGTGGGCATGAAATCGCGCGGCGCTTACGAAACGCCCGGCGGAACTCTGCTGGTCGCGGCGCATCGCGAACTGGAATCGCTCTCGATCGATCGCGAGACCGCTCACTATCAGCAGCTCGTTTCGCTGCGCTATGCCGAGATGGTCTATTACGGCATGTGGTTCACGCCGCTGCGGGAGGCGCTCGACGCATTTTTCTCTAGTTCCCAGAAGCGCGTCACCGGCTCCGTGGGCCTCTGCCTGTTCAAGGGGAACGTGAGCGTCACCTCCCGCCGCTCGCCGTACTCGCTCTACCGTACCGGGCTGGCCAGCTTCCGCATGACCGGTTATAACCCCAAGGACGCAGAAGGCTTTATCAACCTGTTCGCTCTGCCGATTACGATTCCCCTCGAGGCCGCCGTGCGATGAGCGGTTCGGAAGGCCGGAAGATGTGGGGAGGCCGCTTCGAGCGTCCCCCCGACGCCTCGTTTTACCAGTTCGAGCGTTCCTGGCAGTTTGATCGCCGCTTGCTTCCACAGGAGCTCGCCCTCGATCGTGCTTGGGCGCGCGCCCTTACCGCAGCGGGAATTCTCAGCGCGGACGAGTGTCAGGAGATTCTGAGGGCGCTCGACTCGATCGAATCTCACGCAAAATCCGATCCCCATTGGCTTGACACGTCGGAAGCCGAAGACGTCCACCACTTTGCGGAAATGGCGCTCATCGAAAAGTTAGGCCCGCTGGGCGCCAAGCTTCACACCGGCCGCAGCCGCAATGAAATGGTGGCCACCGAATTTCGCATGTATGTGAAGGAGGCCGCACGCGAAACCGGGCGCGCGGTCGCGTCGCTGATGCGCGCGGTTTCCAGTCAAGCCCAGTCGAATCTAGGCATTCCCATGCCGGGCACGACGCACTTGCAACACGCCCAGCCGCTGCTTCTCTCGCACTGGCTCCTGGCCCACGGCGAAGCTTTCGCTCGCGATGCGGCTCGCCTGGCCTCGGCGGCCCGGGCTGCCGATGTCTGCCCGCTTGGATCGGGCGCACTGGCTGGCTGCGCTTTTCCGGTTGACCGCGCGGCTCTGGCTGGAGATCTGGGATTTTCGCGCATCACCAAGAACAGCCTTGACGCCGTCAGCGACCGCGACTTTGCGCTCGAAATGCTGTTCGCTCTCGCGACGCTTGCGATGCATCTCTCGCGTCTTGCGGAGGATATGATTCTGTTTGCCTCGCCCGAATTTGGCTTCCTGGAGCTCGCCGACGAATACTCGACCGGCAGCAGCCTGATGCCGCAGAAAAAGAATCCCGACGCCTGGGAGCTCATCCGCGGAAAGTCCGGTCGCATCTATGCCTCTCTGGTTTGGCTTCTCACCGCCGTCAAGGGCCTGCCCTCGGGTTACCAGCGCGACCTGCAAGAGGATAAAGAAGCGCTTTTCAGCGCTCACGATCAGGCCCTGGAGGCCAGCCGCGTGGCTGCCGGCGCCCTCGCGGCGACGCGCTTTCGCCCTTCCCGCCTTCTCGAAGCAGCACAGGATCCTGCCCTGGTTGCTACCGAGGTCGCCGATTACTTGGTGGCCCAGGGAGTTCCCTTCCGCCAAGCACACGAAATTGTCGGCAAGGTGCTGCGCGCGGCCGAGCAAGAAGGAAAATCGATTCGCCAGATGCCCCTCGAACGTCTGAAGGAATTTTCACCCGCCTTTGGGTCGGAGCTATCGACCGTTCTCACGCTCGAATCGGCGCTTGCTCGGCGTTCCACTGCAGGCGGCACCGCTCCCGGTGCGGTTCGTGCCGCTCTGGCAGATTTCAACACGCGTCTCGCCCAGCTGGAGGAAAACCCGTGACGGCGCTCCCCGGGCACGCCCGATCGCTTCGCAAACGGCGCAGCACGCTATGAATCCCCATCTCGCCGCGTCGGATATTCCCAGGGGTTTCACGTTTGCCGCGACACACTGCGGCGTCAAGCGCTCGCCGCGGCTGGACCTGGGAATCCTGGTCAGCGACGTCGCCGCCACGGCAGCAGCCGTTTTCACCACCAATCAAATCGTCGCCGCCCCGGTCATCGCTTCGCGAGAGCATCTCCGCAAGGCGCGTGACCGCATGCGCGGCGTGGTCGTCAACTCTGGCAACGCAAACTGCTGCACCGAGGAGGACGGCTATCCGGCGTCGGTCGCCATGGCTTCCCGGCTTGCCGACGCGCTCGGAATCGATCGCTCGCAGGTTCTGGTCAGCTCGACCGGAGTCATCGGTGCGCCGCTTCCGGTCGGCAAAATTCTCGCCGCCATTCCGCATTTGGCGCTCGCCCGCAGTGCGGAGCCGGGAGCATTCGAGGAATTTGCCCGTGCCATCATGACCACCGACACGCGCCCCAAATGGGCCACGGCGCGCTGCCCGATCGGCGGCAAGCAGGTTCGCCTGCTCGCCTGTGCAAAAGGCTCAGGAATGATCCAGCCGGACATGGCGACCATGCTGGCGTTTATCGCAACCGACGCTGCTGTTTCCTCCCGAGTGCTCGATCACGCGCTGCGCGCCGCCGTCGAGCCCACCTTCAATTCCATCACCGTCGACGGTGATACCTCGACCAACGATACCGTCGCCATCCTAGCCAACGGCAAGTCAGGTGCGCCCGAAATTGCCAAGACTTCCAGCCCCGAGTACCGAGCGTTCCGCAAGGCCCTCCAGAGCGTCTGTAAATCGCTTGCGCTCGCCATTGTGGAGGACGGCGAGGGCGCTCAGCGCATCATCGAAATCGAAGTTCGCGGGGCTTCCTCGGAGAGCGCCGCGCGACAGGTCGCCCGCACGATCGCTAATTCACCGCTGGTCAAAACCGCCTTTGCCGGCGCCGACCCGAATTGGGGCCGCATCCTGGCTGCTGCAGGCCGTTCCGGCGTGAAGTTCGATCCCGCGCGCGCAAGTATTTGGATCGCTCACGTCTCGGTCTGTCACCGCGGCCGCGAACATGCCTTCGATGAACGCTCGGTCCACCAGCAGATGCTCGCCAAGTTCGTCCCGGTTCGCGTCGATCTGGGATCCGGCCAGGCTTCCTGGCGCGTCTGGACCTGTGACTTCACCATCGAGTACGTCCATATCAATTCAAGCTACCGCACCTAGAAAAGTCGGGGATGCGTTCGCCCCGGTCTCTGGGCACGGGCCTGTGTTGACTGCGAGGGCCAGTTGCCGCAAGATGCTCGGTGAGTTGCTGGGGCGCTCGCTCCAGCCCGGAGTCGCCACCGCTCGCGACTGCCCACGGGCCGAGGTCCTATCTCTCTGGCCCCGCATCACGTGCCAGCCTTGCAGGGTGGGGCGGAAGGAGAGGACCGTGAAGAGACTCTACGTGGGCAATCTGCCGTTCAAAGCTACCGAGGATGAAGTCGCCGCATTATTTGCGGAAGTGGGTGTCCAGCCTGATTCTCTTACCTTGCTTCGCGACCGCTTCACCGGCCAGCCTCGTGGCTTTGGCTTTGCCGAGATTCGCGACGACGCCGAAGCGGAAAAAGTGATCGCCGCCCTCAACGGGAAGCAATTCCTTGGTCGAGCTCTGGTCGTCAACGAGGCGCGGCCGCAGCAGGAGCGCGGCGGCGGACGTGGCGGTGGCGGCCGCGGTGGGCCAGGCGGAGGCCGTGGTGGACGCGGGGGTGGCGGCCGCGGCGGCTACGATCGCGACCGGTAGTTTTTTCGGCATCCCAACCCGTCGAGAACGGGTTGGGAAAAACCAACTCATGCCATCGCGGCGCGAGGTTGTGTTTTGACTACCGGCACTGGCTCAGACAGTTCGACCTGTCCGCCCGAGTAGCGAAACCTCTCGAGTGTGGCTCCTTGGATTCCCTGCGCAACCAGCGCCTGGATGTCGAGTCCTTGCTCCGCCTGGGCCAAGTCTTCTGGCCTAGCCGATAGCTCCGGACTCCGCGGTAAAAACACCGGGCAACAATCATGAAATGGCTCAGAGGAAATCTCGTAGGTACCAATCTTCCGGGCGAGCGCGAGAATCTCCATCTTGTCCATTCCCACCAGAGGGCGAAAAACCGGCATGGTTGCCGCCGCCTCCACGGCCACCAGATTTCTCAAGGTCTGCGAAGCCACTTGCCCGAGGCTGTCTCCGTTCACCATGGCCAGAGCCCGGTCGCGCCGCGCAAACACCTCCGCAATGCGCAGCATCATTCTGCGGTAAAGAAGCACGCGCACGCCCTCTGGGGCGCTGCGCAGGATTTCACGCTGGATCGTCTCGAACGGTACTCGGTACAGATGCGCAAGAAATTGATAGGGCACGAGCTGGCGCACCAGACTGCTGGCCACGTGCAGGGACGATTCTCCCGGTCGCGCCCCGGTGCCGTAGAAGTGGACGAATCCCAGATGCGCGCCGCGCTTCATCATCAGATACGCCGCCACCGCAGAATCGTAGCCGCCCGAAAGCAAACACATCATCCGGCCTGCGGTGTTCGCCGGCAGCCCTCCAGCACCGGGAATCTTCCGCGCATAGACAAGCAGAGGCCCGGGCGTGACCTCGATGTGGCAGGTCAGTTCGGGATCTTTCAACCAGACGCGTACCTTGCGGCCTCGGGCGCGCAGCTTCTCGAGCAGGTGCCGCCCCACCACCGTCTCGATTTCGATCGTTCCCTGTGGAAACGACTTGTCGCTCCGTTTGGCCCTCACGGCAAAGGTGCTGAACTCGAGCGGCTCAATCTCCTGCCAAGCGGCATCGCACAGCGCCTCCAGATTGCGCTCGACCGGGCGTGCCACCGCGTAATTGGCGATTCCGAGCACGCGCCGGACCCGCTCGATGGCTTCCTCGAGCGACGCCCCGTCGGCCAGACGAATCAGGAACCGGTCTCCCGGCTGCTCGATCCGCTCAACCGGAATGCCTTCGAGCGATTGGCGCAGCGCCGCCTCGAGCTTGGCGAGAAAGAATCGCCGGTTGCGGCCCTTGAGCCACAATTCGTGATAATGGACAACGATGACGGAACTGTTCACGCTCTGTCTTCGTTCCTGACATGGCGCCTTAACCTGGCGCCGTAGGCTAACCGAGTATAGCAGTCGGGACGGATATGGTGTGCCACGCCGTGTCCCTGCCTTGAGGCACGTGTTCGAAAGCCACCTTGCGCACGTTCCTACTGGGTTATAACCGACTGGATACACGAATCCCCGGGAGCAACTTTCCTGGCGCTGGAGGGTTTACAATCGCGGCGTTCTTCTTCGCGGGGGAACACCCAGCGGCGGGCTGGTTTTGCTACCTAAAAGTAGTTTCGTGCATCCAACGAGATGAAGGCCAGCCCGTGGGAAGAGAGGCCACCATGTGGAACCGGCGAGACTGGGCTCAGTTCTTTGACCTCGTAAACCAACGAATGTCCATGCGCCGTCCTCCACGGCCGCTCGATCGGTCCAGACTCAATCGACTCATCCCAGCCAACGGCTACAGCCTCGCCGAACTCGACGATGCGGGCTTGAGCATCGAACAAGCAGAGATCTTGGGACTTCCGGTGGACGCTGGCCGCGTAGGCTCCTACGGACCGAACGTCTCCACGCTCCGCGAGTATATCCGCGCCACGCGCTCACGCTTCTAGCACCGCACACTCACGTTTTCAACCGATTGGGGAATCCGCGCGGCGTCGCAGCTGGTCGGCTGGGAGTGGTCCGGGGCTCCTATCGCCTTGAGATCGATGACCGTGATCCCTCCGTTTTATCGGCTCACACATGGGCAACCTGTTTCGGTGCCTTCTACAGAAACAGAAGGCCTGCCCCGCGGTGGAAGCTCATCGGAATAAACAGGTTTCGCTCCGTGTTCACCTCCCTCACAAGTGAGCAGCATCACCGACTGAAGTGACCGACATCACATCGGAGGAATCGACCCGGTGAAATCCTTCGCTCCAGTGTGATGACCCACTCTGCTGGTTCCGAACCTAGCACCCGGACCGAGCGTCCCTCCACTCCCAGAACAATCATCGAACCGAGCCGAGAGACGCCGGTCTGTCGGGAAACCGAAGTGCTGGTGGTAGGGGGTGGTCCGGCCGGCGTCGCTGCCGCCGTCGCCGCGGCGCGCAATGGCGCCGACACCACGCTCATCGAGCGCTACAACCACCTCGGAGGAATGGCCACCGGGGGTCTGGTCATTCTGATCCCGCACATGAGTGCCGGCACTGCGGAGCAGGAGGTCGCGGGAATCTGTCAAGAGATCGTCGATCGCCTCGACGCCATGGGTGGAGCGCGCCATCCCAACCGTAAGCTACTCGGCTCCGCTGACCGCAATGTGATCAAAAAGCTGGAGCATTACCACGATTTCGTCGTGGACGACCGTGTACGCATGAGCGTCATTGTGGACCCTGAGCTTCTCAAATGCGTGCTCAACGACATGATCGAAGAGTCGGGAGTGAAACTTTTCCTACATTCGTGGGGCACCAAGGCCCTGGTCGATTCGAACACTGTCACGGGAGCCATATTCGAAAGCAAATCCGGTCGGCAGGCCATCTTGAGCCAGCGCTCGATCGACTGCACCGGTGATGGCGATATCTTTGCTTCCGCGGGAAGCGAGTTCGAGGGGGCGGTGGACCACTCCCTGCGGAGCGGGATGCTAGCTGTTGTCTTCCGCCTGGGAGAGGTCGACTATCTCCAGTTCAGCAACTTCCGGCAATCGGAACCCGAGACATACAAAGGCATTATGGATGAGATTCGAGCCATTGGCGGTTTTCCCTTGCTGCCCATCGCCACTCACCGGGACGACCAAGTCTGGGTGAACAATTGGGTCCCGGGGAACGATTGCCTCAACGTGGAACATCTGACTTCCGCGGAGGTGCGTGTGCGAAAAGTGATGCGCAAAGCTCACGAAATTCTTAAAAGGAAGATGCCGGGATTCGAAAAAAGCTTCCTCCTCGACACCGCCAGCCAGATCGGAACGCGCGGCAGCCGGCGATTGCTCGGCGAACACATGGTCACGGCAGAGGAGCTGCGTATGGGTGTGGTGTACCAGGACACCATCGCCGCAATCCCCCGTTTCACGCAAAACGTATCCGTCCATACTCCCAATCGCTCGATTCCCTACCGCGCGCTGGTGCCGCGCCTGACAGAAAATCTGCTGGTGGCCGGGCGTTGCTTTTCTTCTGACGTAATAGCCAACGACGTCCTGAACCTCATTCCGTTCTGCGTGCAAATGGGTGAGGCGGCAGGAACGGCGGCCGCGCTGTCGCTCGCCGACGGCGTTAGTCCCCGAGGCCTGAACTACCAAAAGCTGCAGAGGCGCTTGCTCGAGCAGGGCGCCTGGCTGCCAAGGGAAATCCGCCGGTCTCTAACCGCCGCCGAATCGGTTCCGACCTTGTTTGGTCAATGAACCGTTCCGAGCACGGCGTCTCGCTCGTTCGCCCCCACGCTCTTTCCCGTTGCAGCCAACCGAATAAGCCCTTAAGTTAGTGCGGTATCTCAAGATTTGGGGAAGCTCCCGTGCCGAAGAAGATTCGTGTCGTGCAGTTCGGAGTCGGACCAATCGGTGCTTTGATCGTTCGCTTAATGCGGCAGAAATCCTCGTTGGAAATCGTCGCTGCGATCGATAACGATCCGTCTAAGGCCGGCCGCGACCTTGGCGAGATTGTCGGCGCAAGCGACGCGCCCTGGGGAATTATGATCGTGCCGGAAATAGCAGTGGCACTGGATGGGCCGACCGATGTCGTCGTGCACACGACCTCTTCCTATCTCCCGCATGTGATGGCGGAACTGCTGGCCTGTCTCAATGGCGGATGCTGCGTTGTCTCCACTTGTGAGGAGCTCGCCTATCCGTTCCGCAAGTATCCTGAGCTTGCGGCGAAACTCGATGCGGCGGCAAAGGAGGAGGGTGTCGCGCTGGTGGGCACGGGCGTAAATCCCGGCTTCGTGATGGATAAACTCGTGTTGACACTCTCGGCCGCCGTGCAGCGCGTGGATTGGGCCCGGGCCACGCGCATCGTTGACGCAGCCAAGCGCCGGCTGCCGTTGCAACAGAAGATCGGGGCGGGCATGGCTCCCGACGCGTTCCGCGAGCAGGCCGCCGCGGGACGGATCAAGCATCACGGCTTGCCGGAATCGGTCGCCATGGTTGCTGACGCTCTGGGCTTTCGGCTCGACGAGATTTCCGAGACGATCGAGCCGGTTCTTGCCGACGAGCCCATCAAGACCGAATTTTTGGAAGTGGCTCGCGGCCAGGTTGCCGGCGTTCATCAAATCGCCCGGGGGACCTCGGCCGGGCAGGAGAAGGTTTTTATGGAGCTTGAAATGTACGTCGGCGCGAAGCAGCCCTCCGACACGATCGAACTCCGTGGCGAGCCGAACCTTTCACTCACGATTCCCGGCGGCACGCACGGCGACCTGGCCACGGCCGCCATCGCGGTCAACACGATTTCGGCAATCCTGGCCGCCCCTGCCGGCCTGCGCACGGTCCGCGATCTCCCCCTGGTGTACTTGCCGTCTGTGCCGATCAGTTGAACCGTCGCGATTGTCTGGGCCCGGGCAGGGTTGTTGTAATATCGAATCGACCTCGTTTGGCTGCGCCGCCATGGAGCCCTATCGCCAATCCGCACAGCAGGAGATCCGCAGGTCGGCCGATCAGGTGTGCGGTTTCTTTCGCATGCTGTTCCTCTATGACGTTGCCGAAGCGATCGATCTGGCCGAGCTCAAGCAACTGCTAGGGCCGCGTGGTACGGAGCGCGAGCCAAGATTTGGCCGCGGGACTCCGGAACACATTCGATTCGAGGTTCCGCCGTATGTCGAACGCGCCGAGCCAGTACGCCTTTCCACGGGTCAAACCGCGGGGTGTTCGCTTCGCTACTACTCGTTCGCCGTGATCGCCCTTCAGCTGGAACTCCCGTTTGCAGGCAGCTGGATCGATTGCATGCGCGAGGCGGCCAGATGGCAGGGTCCTGCCGAGCTAGAGAGAGAGATGCGCGCCCTGGTGCGCCAGCACGTCGATCGCGCAGGAGCGGCCATTATCCGGCCGAATAAAGAGTGGCTGCATGAGACCTACCTCGTCGTGAATGTCGAGCCGATCTCCGACTCGTCAGGCGAAGCGGTGCCCGGCCATACGCTGCTCGCTTCGCACCGCAAGGAAATCGCGGGCATTGTTTGGGGTGAGGACCGCCCGTTGTCGGAGGGCGAAATCGAGGAAGTTTGCCGGGCCAGCCTCTCCTATTATCCAGGCGATCTGATGGTGATCAGTTCCTCGGGAGCCTTCGTCTACGACCGTGCCGACGAAGCGGTTGCCGCCACGCAGGTCCTGGAATACGCCAAATTGCAGTTGCTCGAACTTCGCTATTACGATCGCGTCATGAGCCGCGTCCTCGTCGAGCTCTACGACGCGCTGGGGCGGAAGCGCAGTACCGTGTTCGCCCGCTGGACGCTCTCCCGGGAAGCCCGCCGAATCAACCGCATTCGTCTCGATGTGGCCGAGCTTGCCGAACGCATCGACAATGACATCAAATTTGTCAGCGATGTCTATTACGCACGCGTGCACCGGCTGGCGGCCAATCGAATGGGAGTCGCCGAATACCACGAACTCGTCGATGAAAAGCTCGGCACGGCTCGCGATCTCTACGAGTTCATGGTCGACGAATTCAATGAAGCTCGATCCTTCGTGCTCGAATTCGCGATCACCATCCTCGCCCTGCTCGATGTCATCTACTTGATCCGGGGTCATTAATTAAGTAGGAGGTGGTGCCCTTCGGCAAGCGTCTTGGCAGGCGGGGACAGACGCCCCGACACTCACTGCGATGCGCCTATATATGGCGTTCCCACAAGAATAAATCCGTATATCGATATGTGATTTGATTTGCGGATCCTCCCGACGATAGAATTTTGCCGAGTTCTCCGACCTCTCGGGCCTAAAGGAGAGAAATCCCATGGTCCCGGGGCGATGCTCCCGGAAACGGGAGCTGAGGGTTCGGGCGGAAACGCCCGCGCCTCCCTACGGTCCATCCGCTTGGGGCGGATGAGAGGCCGTGCTTGGAAAGGGGAATGCCTGGCAGAGTTTCCTGTGCCGGGCGTTGCGCCCAAGTCCAGACACGGATCTTGGGCTTTTTCTTTTTCCGGTAGACAAGGCGGATGCCGCTCACAGACAAATTCGGCCGCCCGATCACGGACCTCCGGGTCTCGGTTACCGACCGCTGCAATTTCCGGTGCGTCTATTGCCGTTCGGCGAACCCCGAGACGCACATGCCCGTCGGCGAACTACTCGAGTGGGAGGAATACGAGCGGCTGGTGCGTCTTCTCCTCGGCCTGGGTATTCGCAAGGTGCGGGTCACCGGCGGCGAGCCTATGGCTCGGCCGGGGGTGGAGGACTTCATCGCCCGTCTCAAGGCCTTGGGCGTCGCCGACCTCTCCATGACCACCAACGGCTACCTGCTGGCCGAGCGTTGCGACCGGCTGGTGGCCGCCGGGATCAGCCGCATCAACATCAGCCTGGATTCTCTCAACCGCGAGAAGTTCGAACGTATGACTCGCACTAAGACGTTCGATCGAGTCCTGGCCGGCATTGACGCGGCGCAGGCCTCGCGGCTGCGGCCGGTGAAAGTGAACGCCGTACTGGTTCAAGGCATCAATGACGACGAAATCGAGGCCTTCGCCCGATTCGCGCGTGAACGGGACTTGATCATGCGTTTCATCGAATTCATGCCGCTCGATGCCGACCGCGCCTGGACGCGCGACACGGTCGTCACCGGGGCGGAAGTCTATCGGCGTATCTCGGCATTGTGGCCGTTGGTGCCGGTTTGTCACGAGCGCAGCGAGACGGCGCGCAAATACCGCTTCGCAGACGGCCGCGGGGAAATCGGATTGATTTCCCCCGTTTCTCAGCCGTTCTGCGGCCACTGTTCTCGGTTGCGGCTGACAGCTGACGGAAAACTGCGCACCTGCTTGTTCAGCAAGGAGGACCACGACCTGCGATCCCTTTTGCGCCACGGAGCAAGCGACGGCGAGATCTCTCGCGAGATCTGCTCGATCGTCGCGCAAAAAGAGAAAGGGCACGGCATCAACGAGCCAGGCTTCCGGCCACCCTCCCGGACCATGGTTTCGATCGGCGGATAGGTCCCGACTCGCGCTGCTCCCCAGTCCGCGGTACTATCAGGCGGAACTCATATGGCAGAGGAAGAATCCAAATGGTTCTCCTTGGGTGAAGCCGAACGCCTGCGCGTCGAGCTCGAGCCGGTTCTAATCGAGGCGATCGGGTCGCGGCGCAAGCTGGGCGAGCTCGACGAGAGGCTCGCGAAAATCGCCGAGCGTATCCAACGCTCTGGCGGGTTGATGGTTCGCTACGAGGAGACCGCCAAGCTGCGCATTGAGCGCAACAACGTGGAGGACCAGCTGCGCGAGATGCTGGTACGCATTCACTCGACCGGGTGCATCGTGAAAGACCTGGAAGTCGGCTTGCTCGATTTCCCCGCCCGAATCGACGGCGAAGACGTCTACTTCTGCTGGAAGCTCGGAGAAGACCGCATCCGCTTCTATCATCGTCAGAGCGAAGGCTTCGCCGGGCGCAAGCCGATTGACCCCCGGGACGCCGATTACCACACGCCCCTGCAATAGCTCGATTTCGCCGAATTGGATTCCCTGCTTGACACCGCACGGGGCGGCTGCAAAAGTAGCGGGCCGCACGCCATAAGGAGACCAGAGGAAGCCATGGCCGCACAAACCGCTGTCGCGACGATTCCCGTTACCGATGCCGCCTGGGAAGCCATTGAGGGAGGCTACGATCTGCAGGTTCACGTCGCGCCCGACGTGATCGAACGCCGCATCGACGATCTGGACCTCGCCAAGGAATTCCTGGCGCACCAGCTCAAGGGATTCGTGCTGAAGTCGCATTACGCGCCCACCTACGAGCGCGCCAAAGTGGTGACCAAGGCTTGTCCGGGGATCACCGCGTTTGGCGCCATCACCCTGAATCACAGCGTCGGAGGACTCAATCCCGTCGCGCTTGAAATTGCCGGACGGTCCGGCAACAAGGTCGTCTGGATGCCCACTGTTGACGCCGAGAATGAGACCGCCGGGCGCACCGATGGTCCAACCGACAAGCTGCCCTTCTGGGCCAAGATTCAGCGCGAGCTTTCTGCCACCGGCATCGCCCCTCCGCCGCTTACGGTGCTCGACTCAAACGG
>JASHRC010000228.1 GCA_030037525.1 Candidatus Acidiferrales bacterium
GATCTGCCGAAGGCTACCTACACGCTGTGGGCGCGCGGCTATAGCTTGATCGACTCCCCCAAAGTAGAGTCCCAACCCGGCAAGCACGTCAACCTGAAGCCCAGCGTTGCACCTGACGAAAGGAGCGCCGCGCAATATTATCCGGCCAACTATTGGTACGCCCTGCTGAAGGTTCCCGAGAAGAACGAGTTTCCCGGCACCGGCGCTTCGGGAAACGGCATTTCACCCAATATTAAAACCCAGGGCCAGTGGATTCATTTGATCAAGACTGACAGCTGCGAATCATGCCATCAACTCGGCAATCTTTACACACGCACGATTCCAGGGATGTTCAGCAACCTCGATCCCCCCCAGGCTTGGGCTCGCCGCGTCGAGTCCGGACAAGCGGGAGCCATCATGATGGCCGGGTTGGCCCAACTCGGCGCAAAGCGTGCCACGGAGCTTTTCGGCGATTGGACCACCCGGATTGCCAACGGCGAATTGCCCGCCCAGGCGCCGCCACGCCCGCAGGGAATCGAGCGGAATATCGTGATCACGCAGTGGGACTGGGCCGATCCGAAAGCCTATCTGCACGATGAAATCTCCACCGATAAGCGCGACCCGCACCTAAACGCAAACGGCTTGATCTACGGTGCGCCTGAGGAAAGCCGAGATTACCTGCCCGTGCTTGACCCTGTGCACAACACGGTCAGCCGCGTTCCTGTTCCCTATCGGGATCCGGACACTCCGGGTCAGCCCAAGCCGTTGCAGCCATCAGCGGTGTGGGGAGACGAGGCGATTTGGGACAGCCATACGACGGTTCACAATCCCATGTTCGACGAGCGCGGACGGGTGTGGATTACGGCGCGCATTCGTGCTGCAAGCGATCCCGCCTTCTGCCAGGAAGGCTCGGATTTGATTTCCGCGAAGCTCACGCCGGTCACCAGGTCCGGGCGGCAATTGGCTGTGTACGATCCGCTAACGAAGCAGGTCTCTTGGATTGATACCTGTTTCGGCACGCATCATTTGGTGTTTGCTGAGGATGCCAACGACACATTGTGGACGAGCAGCGGCGGTGGCGGCGGCGTGGTCGGCTGGCTCAACACGAAGATGTGGGACCAGACCCATGACGCTGCGAAATCGCAGGGCTGGACCGCACTCGTTCTCGACACCAATGGCAACGGCCAGCGTGATCCGTATGTGGATAGCGGACAAAATGTCGCCACAACGCCCGGCGGCGAGAGCCTCGGCCTGTCGTCCGCTCTGAGCGCTGCGGCGACAGATCCGACCAAAGACACGCGCCTCAACGCAGCGTTCTACGGAATCTCGATCGCGCCCGATGGGGCCGTGTGGGGCACGGTCCTGGGATTTCCCGGGGGGATCGTGCGCCTGAACCCCGGACCCAAGCCACCGGAAACTGCCCTGGCAGAGTATTATGAGGCTCCCTGGAATGATCCGAGGGCTCCGGTGTGGGGCTACTCGCCTCGAGGCATGGACGTCGACAGCAAGGGTGTCGCCTGGGTGGCTCTGGCCAGCGGGCACATGGCCAGTTTCGATCGGCGCAAATGCAAAGGCCCCCTGAATGGGCCGAAAGCGACGGGGCAGCAGTGCCCGGAAGGCTGGACGCTCTATCAAACACCCGGGCCCCAATTCAAGGGCCTGAGCGATTCCGGGAGTGATGATTCCCACTACTACCTTTGGGTGGATCGATTCGACACGCTCGGCCTCGGCAAGGACACGCCGATCATCACCGGCAACTCTTCTGATTCGCTCATCGCGCTCGTCGCCGGGAAATTCGTGATCATGCGCGTACCCTATCCATTGGGATTTTTTGCAAAAGGGATGGACGGCCGCTTGGACGACCCTCGTGGCGGCTGGAAAGGAAAAGGGGTCTGGACGACCTGGGGCACGCGTACACCCTTTCACAGCGAGACAGGGAAAGGCACGATGCCAAAGGTCGTTCACTTTCAAATTCGAACGAGTCCGCTCGCCGATTAACGAAAGACCCGCGAAAAGAAGGCTTGCGTTCGCTTCGGAGCGCAGAAGACGGTGTTCGATAGCAGGCCCGTTTTTGTCGGGCCCACCGTTACGTTATCATGGAGCAGGATCTCGGACGTTCGAGCCCCGCGCAGATGAATGCGAAAGCGAGTAGGCTGGGTCCCATCGGAGCACGCTTCCTGGAACGTGATCTTTCGTCGAAATCGCGTAAACGCCAAATCTTTCTGATTTCTCCCGCAAATCTAGCAAGCCTGCGCGGCCGTCTTCTTTTAGGGGAACCGTCCGAGTCTCCCCTGGCGCAGCGCCTTCGAGCCGAAGGAGCCGCGCTCGGAGAGATTTTCACGTTCACGAGCGGCCTCTACTTTCGGGGCAAACTGGCGTATGCACGTGCTTACGCCGATCCGCCGCCACGAGTTCCAGGAGTTGTGGTGATCACGCCTTCCGGAGGGCTGGTTTCCCCAGATCGAGTCCTGACGCTTGAACAACTGCGCGGGATCGCAGCGGGCCGCGTGGACCCACGAGACTCGCGCTACCGGACTCCTCTGGAGCGCGACGCGCGCTTGCTGCGCGATCGCCTGGGGGCCGATTGCCAGGTCGTTCTGCTCGGCAGCATTGCCACGCCGAAATACGTCGAACCTCTGCTCGGTATTTTCCGAGAGAGGCTGATGTTCCCTGCCGAATTCGTCGGGCGCGGCGATATGAGCCGGGGTGGGCTTCTGCTGCGCTGCGTGCGCGCGCAGGTCGAGCTTACCTATACCCCAGTGGCGGGAGCGGTGCGCCATGGCCTGCGCCCCCCCAGACTGCCTAAGCTCAGCAGGGCTGCTGTCTTGGTTGGAACGGGATAATCCGTCGTGCGCCGATGGAAGCGGTGATTTTTGTCGGGGTTCAAGGGTCTGGAAAAACGTCCTTCTACCGGGACCGTTTCTTCGACACCCATGTGCGAATCAGCCTGGATATGTTGCGAACCAGGCGGCGGGAAGAAACACTGCTGGCGGCTTGCCTGAAGGCCAAGCAGCCGTTTGTCATCGACAACACGAATCCCCTGCCCGATGATCGCGCACGCTACGTTGGGCGCGCTCGCGCCGCTGGTTTTCGCGTGGTTGGTTATTTTTTTGAAACTTCACTCGAACAGGCCATCCGCCGCAATCAGCAGCGCCACGGGAAGAAGAGGATACCCGTTCCGGGCGTCGCCGGCACTTTCCGCAAATTACAACCGCCCACTTTGGCCGAAGGGTTCGACGCGCTCTACACCGTAACCATATCGGCTGGCGAAACGTTCGTCACCCGAAGCGGCTCTCTCCTGCATTCGCAAGCCGAAACATGAAATCCGCTTGCTGCTTCCGATCTGAGGAGTGAAGACGATGTCCGCCATTTCGCTGAAGGTAAACGGCCACGTTCACAACGTGGATGTCGATCCCGAAACACCGCTCCTGTAGGTGCTCAGCGATCAGGGCTGTACAACCTTTATCGGTTACTCTGCCACTCGCGCTCGGGCTTCGCCGCGATCTGCTCCATGGTTCGCCCGCTCAGCGCCGAGCGATTCTCGCTCGCCTTCGACAGGCGCGAGGCCTTCGAGTCCGCTTTGATCAGATACCACTTGGGCCGCTCGCCATCTTCGTGCGATCGGCGGAGCACCCACTCGCCCTTCAGTTTCCTGCCCGAGAGGCGGAACTTCAGATAGCCTTTGCGGAAGTCTCCTTCGATCAATTCGTACGTCCCGATGTCCCAAACCATCACGGTCCCGCCGCCGTATTGCTCTTTTGGAATGATCCCTTCAAAGCTTAGGTAATCGAGCGGATGATCTTCGGTCGGCATGGCCAGCCGCTTGGTTTCAGGGGAAAGCGGAGGTCCCTTGGGAACCGCCCACGATTTCAGGACGCCCGCCATCTCCAGACGAAAGTCGTAGTGCAAAGAACGGGCTGCGTGCTTTTGAATTACGAAGCGGCGTTCACCGGCCGCCCTGTTGCCCTCGGCAAGGACCGGGGGCGGTTCGGAAGTCTTGGAAAAATTCCGCTTTCGGCGGTAGGTCTCTAGCGGCGAGGACTGCTGGAGCGCATGGAGCACTCGGGGAGGCAGGTTCTGTTCGAGCGTCTCCACCGGCGCGAACAGATCGCCCACTTTTTTCAGGCGTTTCAATACGACCTGGGGTGAAAAAAATAGGCTCTGCGCATCCTTTGCGCGTGCCGCCGAGGCCAGTTCTGACCAGCTCAGAGGCAGCGAGACGTAGGGCTGGTCGGATTTTGCGCGCAGCGAATAGACAGCCACGGTCGTCTTGGATTCGCTGTTCTGGCTCCAGTCGATCAATACTTTTCCTCCTCGAAGGCTCTTGGGCATCTTCGAAACAACCAGATCCGGATGGCGCTCTTCCATCAGCTCTGCAAGAGTTTTTGCAAACGGCTTGACGACGTCGTAGCCGAGGTCGCCATTGAGCGGAACATACACCTGCAGCCCCTTCGACCCGGATACCTTCACAAAGGATTGCAGATTCAATTCCGAGAGCACCTCGCGCACGAGCATCGCCACCTGAGCGCAGGTCAAAATATCCGCGCCTTCTCCCGGATCGAAATCGAACACGATCTCGGTGGGCACGCTGGTGTTCGGAACGCGATGAAGGAAGGGATGCAGTTCGAGGCTGGCCAGGTTCGCAACCCAGATGAGCGTCGGCAAATCGTTGATCAAAATGTACTGAATCGTTCCGGCGTGGCGGTGCCGTGAGACCGAAAATCGCTCGACCCACGGGGGCGTGAAGCGGGGGGCGTTCTTTTCGTAAAAAAATTCTCGACCAACGCCATCGGGGTACCGCTTGAGAGTAATCGGGCGATCTTTCAGATGCGGCAGCATGTACCGCGCCACTTGCGCGTAGTAATCGATCATCTGCCCTTTTGTGAATCGACTGGCCGGGTAGAGGACCTTGTCCAAATTGGTGAGCGCGATGTCGTGTCCTTCGATTTCCAGCCTTTCCGATCGCTTGGCCATGACCCCCTCTAGAAGAACTACGCGGTCATCCTCGAGCTGTGATCAAGTGTCTTCCAAACCTGGGCAGGAAACGCGAGAATAAGTCTCGCTGTGGCACCCGCGCGACGAACATCGAAGAAAAACGGATCGCAGCCGCCGGGAGCCAATCGCCACACCCTCTTCCTATGAGTTTGAGCCGCGTCGGTTCTCTTGCGACTCCCTCACTCCCGCCAGCAGCCAGGGACCGGAGCAAGCGGCTTTTGCCTTGGCTTGTAGCCGTGGCTTTCTTCATGGAATCGCTCGACACCACCATTCTAAACACCGCGGTGCCGGCGATTTCTGCCACCCTCAGGGTCGCTCCGCTCAGCATGAAGTCCGTTCTCGCCAGCTACACGCTGAGTTTGGCCGTTTTCATTCCCGTCAGCGGCTGGATGGCGGACCGCTTTGGCACCCGCCGCGTATTTGCGTCTGCCATCGGCCTTTTCAGTCTCGGATCGTTTCTGTGCGGCATCTCGAGCAGTATCCACCTTCTGGTGGCCTGCCGGATTCTGCAGGGTTGCGGCGGCGCCATGATGGTCCCCGTCGGCCGGCTTACGCTGGTGCGCACCTTCGCAAAATCGGAATTAATTCGCGCCATGAGCTTCGTGGCCATTCCGGCCCTGATCGGACCCATGCTCGGCCCGATCGCCGGAGGCTTGATTGTGGGATACCTTCATTGGCGTGTGATCTTTTTCGTGAATATTCCGATTGGACTGGTCGGCTTGGCCATGGTCTATTTTCATATGCCGGACTATCGCGAGGAGCGAGTACCGCCACTCGATCTGGTCGGGCTCATCCTGTTCGGTTCGGGCGTAGGCCTGCTCTCCTATGTGCTGGAGGTATTCGGCGAACACACGCTCAGCTTGGGCGAGATCCTCGGCCTGACGGCCGTATCGCTGTCTCTGTTATCCGGGTATTGGGTTCATGCACAAACCGTCCGATTTCCGCTGCTGCGGTTGAGTCTGTTTCGCACCCGCACTTTCGGCATCGCCGTGGGCGGCGGTTTTTTCACGAGGCTTGGCATCGGCGGCGTGCCTTTTCTGCTCCCCCTGTTGTACCAGGTCGGGCTGGGATTCACGCCCGTCCAGTCGGGTCTGCTCATCATGCCGCAAGCAGTCGCCGCCATGAGCATCAAATTCGTCCTGCCTCGAGTCCTCACGCGCCTTGGCTACCGCAACGTCCTGATCTCGAATACGTTGGTCATCGGGCTGCTGCTGGTGCTGTTTGCGGCGATTGGCCTCCACACGCCAGTTTGGGAGATTGCCTGGCTGGCATTCTTCTACGGAGGCTTTACATCGCTTCAATACACCAGCATGAATACGTTGGTCTACGCCGATATCGCCGAGGAGCAAACCAGCAATGCCAGCTCAATCGCCAGCACGATGCAACAGATGTCCATAAGCTTCGGCGTCGCCTCGGCGGGTATGGCCACGGCTTTTTTCATACCTGCCGGCACCCGCTCGACCCCCCAGGAAATGATCCATGGCATTCACGAATCACTTTGGGCTCTCGGGGCGTTCACGGTTATCTCCTCGATCATTTTTCGCAGGCTCCAGAAGGGCGACGGAAGCAATGTGAGTCACCAGCGTGATATCCATGCAGGTTGAGGGACCCCTTGCTGGCAAGGGACCGCTCAGCAGTTACCCTAGGAATTCAGGGATGGCGGAGATCACCTAAGAGCAAACGGAAAATCGCATGGTCAAACTAAAGCGCGCCTATGAGCCTGCGGCCCCATCGGACGGCGCTCGGTACCTCGTCGAGCGGTTGTGGCCCCGCGGCGTGAAAAAGACCGCGTTGCGCATCGATGCTTGGCTGAAAGATGTTGCACCGAGCACGAAGCTGCGCCAGTGGTTTAGCCACGATCCGAAAAAATGGCAGCAGTTCGAGCGGCGGTACTTCCGGGAACTGAGTGCGAATGCGAAGGCACTGCGCCCGCTCTTTGACGCCGCGCGACGCGGAGACGTCACGCTGGTCTACAGCTCGCAGGACGCCGAGTACAACAATGCGGTTGCGCTGAAACGGTATGTGGAGCAGAAAACGACCAAGCCGTCTGGTCCCGATCGCAAGTCGGTCGGCTAGCGGGGTCAGCGGCGGTTGGACCGTCCGTTACGAGCTGCAACGAAGCGCCGAAGCAGAACTAATCAGCCAGTGACTGCATCCGCTCTGCCGCTCGGCCATACGGCTGCAGCCCGAGCCAGATTACAAAGGTGGCCAGCGAGCCCAGCACGAAAGCAGCCAATGCAATCGAATGGCCCAGCAGTTTCTCGGAACGTAGAACGAAGTCCGTGAACAGCGCGATGATGGTCGGCCCGAAGCCAAAGCCCACGACGTTGAACACGAACAGGAAAAGCGCGGTGATCTGTCCCCGCATTTCGTTGGGAGTGATCACTTGCAAGGCGGCATTCATCGGCGCATTCGTCCAGAAAGCGAAGAACAAACCAAAAACGGAAATTCCGATCGCAAGGGTGGCGGTCGGCATCAGCGGGAACAAGATGCTTCCCGGCAGCATCAACAGCGATCCCAGCAGCACGACGCGCACATTCGCATCGTGGTATCCTCGCTTCGCGAACCACTCGGCGAGTACGCCGCCTACGAATGCGCCCACGGGCAGAACCGTCAGAGTGATTATCCCCTGCACCAGCCCGTATCGGGAGATCGTCCACAGATAGGTGCGGATGTAGAAAGCTGGCGACCAACTGCGCACGCCGAACGAAAGCGCTGCCGAAACTGCCAGCCCCGCAAACAGGGGCAAGTACGTCGCAGTATTCGAGTGCAGGAACCTCAGCACCTGTCGAAAGGAGATTGCCCCCATGGCGCCGCTCCCGAGACGTCCCCGCCGCTCGGGTTCGAGCACAGTCGCCATCAGCGCAGCGATCAGCAGGCCCGGAAAACCGAGGGCTAACAACGTTAACTGCCAGCCATGCAGGACACCGACCAGAGGCAGAACCCGCGGATGCATATGGAGAAACCAGTTCCCCAAGGCTCCGCCAGCAATGAGCGACAAGCCATCTCCGGCAAAAGCGCCGAAGAAAAGCACGGCGAACGCCCGCGGTAACTTCTCAGGGGGGAAAAAATCAGCCAACAGCGAAAAAGCCGGTGGACCCAGACAGGCTTCGCCGATTCCCATCCCGATCCGGCCGAGGAACAGTTGGCCAAAACTGCGCGCCAACCCACACATGCCGGTGGCCAAACTGTAGATGGCGACGCCCACACCCAGAATGACATGCCGGCTCTTGTAATCGGCTAGACGTGCGATGGGAAGGGCCA
Source organism: Candidatus Acidiferrales bacterium (assembly GCA_030037525.1). Lineage (GTDB taxonomy): Bacteria > Acidobacteriota > Terriglobia > Acidiferrales > UBA7541 > Palsa-295. The sequence continues at coordinate 8,239 of JASHRC010000228.1, forward strand.
CCACCAGGTAGAAGCATACAAACGCAAAGCCCATCAAAAGGCTCATCTGCGTGTCGTTGACGCCGAGGTCGTGCTTAATCGGTTCGACCAGCAGGCTCAGAATGCCGCGGTCGAGAAAACTCACCAACAGACCGAGTGCCAGCACGAAGACTGCATACCATCCTCGCGCCGGGCTCGGCCAGGGTGTACCCGCGGCGGGCGCGTCCTTTCGAACCCCAGTCGGAGTCTGGTGGGTTGACGCCACCGCGGCAACCGCAGCATCGCCTTTCCTAGAACCAGAATTCACCTTCGTGCCATCCCCTCGGCGCCAGCAGTCGGACGAGGCCGATTTTTGCATGGCGTCCGCAAACGTGCTTTGCGTTCCGAGCAAGCTCGCTAATTCACAGGCCGGCCGCCATCTGGCAGCTATACTCGAAAATTTTGGCCGGTAGACGCGCGCTGCCAGTAACCCCGTTGCTGTATGGGCCAGTTGATTTTGATCGCGCCACCGGTCGGGCAATGATTCACACAGCAGCCGCAATACCAACATTCTTCCGGGTGCAGGAGGATGGGAGGCTCGCCTCTTTCTGCCGCCGGAATAAATACGTCAATGGGGCACACTTCCACGCAGTCATTGCACCCGGTACAGATGATGGCATCGATGATCACCGGCCGGTTGGGCGTCGGTATGTTGGGAACAGCATATACTGTCTCCGGCATAAATCGATCCTCCTAGCCCTTCCACACCCCGGTATAGTCCCGATTATGGGCTTCGTAGTTTTTCTTCAGGTGGCCCGCATAGTTCAGCGGCCGTTCTCCTGGCACCGCCTGGTCGTTTTCAAGTTTGATCGTCGTCAGTTTGTTTGATTCCGGCGGATCCATCTCCGGATAGTCGATCCGCTGAAAGTCAAGCCACTGGGTGCTTGCCTTCCGTGCCAGCGACGAATGCAGGATCGCCTGCGCATAGTTGAGAATGCTCAGGTCTTCCATCCCCCGCAGCAACTTATGCGGGTCCGACGCATACAGATGGGGTACCCACCTCTGCTCAATCTCATTAAGCGACTCCAGGCCCATTTTTAGCAGGCGTTCCGTTTTGTACTCTGCGCAGAACCATTGCATCACTCTGGCAATCGCCGCATGCAGCTCCTTCCAATCAATCCCTTCCGTCCTCTTGGCCGGGCCGTAGACACGCGCCTTCTCTTTCGCAACCTGCTCGCGGGAAATCGCCGCATGTGATACTTCGAGCGCGTAAGCGGCTGCCTTCCTGCCGGCATATCGGCCCGTTGCGGCTGCAAAGCTGTGATCGCCGGCGACAAAGAGCTGCTCCCCAGCCGCGTAGAGACCGTCCAAATTCGTCTTCAGGTCCCAGTCGATCATGACTCCGCCGCGCTCGACTCCCCGATAAATCTCCCGCCACTGTGGCGGGCTGGTGCCTTCCAGCAGCTGATATGCCATCAGCCGGTCTTTGGCCGCATCGAAGCCGGACTCCTCGTAACTGTCCACGATGATCTTCGTCCCAGATTCTTCGCGCAGCAGGAACTTCCAAGTCACGTTGCGCTCAATCGGTGCCATCGCAGGAAAGTCACCATAGATCGGGAGTTCATACTCGCCTTTGAGCACGCCTTCTCGCACCTGTTCCCAGGCTCCGCCACCGACGCGTCCGTCGCCGGGGTCGCTTTTGCGTCCCCAGTGTGGCAGGCTCAGGCCGCCTGGGAGCACTTTGCCATTGGCATCGACCAGCGGCACATTTTCATAGCTGGCATCCCCAGCACCGGCATACCAGTGATGTTTGTGGCCGCCGCCGAGCCGGTGCCGTTCCGATTTTTCCAGCAACGCGAGTTCGGCGCCCGCTCGCCAGGCCATAGCGATTCCATCCCCCGACAGCGTGCGCGGCCGGAAGGTGCTGAGCGCCGCGAGCTCGGTATCAAAGGTCCATATCGGTGCCGACCCCGACATGCACAGAATCGTCGCCTTGGCCTTGAACACCGTGAATTCGCCGGTCCGATTGTTAAACCCCGTGGCCCCCACTACCCGTTGCCCTTGCGCCCCTGCTTCATTCAGCAGACCGGTCGCCATTACCCGATCGTAGATCGTGACGCCCAAGCGTTGGCACTCCCTCTTGAGCGCCGGTTTGAAAGTGGTTCCCCAAACCCGCATTACGACGTTGCTCTCATGGAAAGGATTGCTCCGGGGCGAAAAGACAAATTTGGTCTTTTCGTCGTAACCTTCGGCTGCTTTGAATTCGCCTTCCGTGTCCCGGATCTTGCCACCCATGCGCTCCAGTTCCAGAATGGTGTCGTAATTTTCCCGGCACTGAATTTGGCGCCCGATGCCGTTGGCATAGCCGCCATTGGCGCTTGCCAGTCGCTGCGCCCAGTCGTCAGGATCGACCTTGGAAGAAGGGTTCGCCGGCGCGTCGCACCAGTGATCGCAGCCCGGGCCTCCCGCGCCGCTGCGGATCGTGGCAGACTTTTCGACCAGGACTACTCGGAGGCCCTCAGACGCCGCAGCGATCGCTGCCCAGCATCCGGCGATGCCCCCGCCGAGAACCAGTACGTCCGTCTCAATGACCTGCTCATTTTCGTATCGGATCGGATACGGCCATTCGGGCACTCGACCCCGCACTGCATAATCATGCCAATTCGCCATCCGTGTTCTCCCGCTGCACCGTACGAGTCTTCGATTCTTCCCGCTGTGCTGTATTCAAAGTTTCTTTACAAGCTCTTGGCGCTCAGGCACTGAACTCTCAGAATTCGACGCCCTTCCTGACGGAACGAATTTCTCATTCCGGCGGCGAGGCAATTCTGTGATGTCGGTCGCCAGAGCACAAGAACCGTGTTCAATATGTTGAGGGTACCAAAAAAACTGCGGGAAGAGGATAATGCTGGCGCAGCCGTCGCATCGACCTGGAACGTACCTCTGAAGGGCGCTGATAGCGTTTGCCGGCAATCGCCCGATCATTTTCTGCAGCAACTCGTCGTCGAGGGAAACGCCACTGGAGTGCAGCAGACCACGCAAACGAATTCCGATGGCTTTTAGACCTTCCCTTCTGTCGGGCCATACGAGCCAGACATCACTCAATCCGGGTTCAAGCCCTATAAGCGCACTGGCATCATGATCGATGTGAATATGAAATTCCGGGCCGACGCGGTTTTACAGCTTTGGGTGAGGCGAGTTGAATGCAGTGCCGGTCGAAACCGAAAACACTCAGATGGGCGATGTTATCTCCGCCCCGGTGATCGAGGGCGTGGCGCTCACAACGGTCGCAGCTATACGGACCTGCTGGCGCTACAGCGCGGCATTGCGCCTATGTCAACGCAGCTGCCCGATTCAATCGTGGTGTCCGGCGCAAACGGTTGCGATCGAGCCGTCCGGTCGCTTGAATCCAGGCAACCAATCCATCCGTGGCCCGCGGGATGATAAGTCTCGCTGCGCATGGTAACCGGAACGGCTTCGCGCACCACAAAATACAAAGACGCGCGGCGAACAAGGCGGCCGGCACAGGAATCAGCGCAGATGTTTGCCGGTGGTGGTGATGACGAGTTGCCCGTGTTTTACGCCTCGAAGACTCAAAATACCGTTGGCCAAATCCCGCAGTTCACCCGCGCGGCCATGCATGATGATCACCTCAAGGCAATTGTGGTGGTCTAAATGCACATGCGTCGCGGCGAGAACCCGGCTGCCGGCCCCATGCTGCATATCCACCAGCTTTTCCGCTAGATTCGGCCTGTGATGATCGTAGACAATCGTAAGCGTCGCCACAACTAATTTATCCGCGTCGATTTCAGCCACAACCAGGCGATGGCGAATCAAGTCACGGATTGCCTCCGAACGATTCTCATAACTCTGCGCGGAGATGATGTCGTCGAATTTGCTGAGTAAATCACGATCCAAAGACACGCCGATCCGCGCCACCTTACCCATCCGAAACCTCCTCGAATCAAGATGATCGATGATAACGCGGAGAGCGGCGGAAAACAGGGCGCTGAAATCGCCTCAGTCCTCACGCGCCGAGCAATCGCCAGAAATTTGTGATACGCGGGTAGCACGGATTTCCCAAAAGTGTTATCGTCGACGAGCAATGGTAACGCGCCGCGAGAGTTTGTTCGCCGAGACCTCTGACAACCTGCGCGGAAAAATCGCCGTCATCTACGGGATTTTGTTGTTATTTAACGCTGGCGCTTGGGTGTGGGCGCGGGTCGCCTTCCAGCACTATCCCCTGCTGCTAGGCACATCGCTGCTGGCGTACAGCTTCGGCCTGCGGCACGCCGTGGACGCAGACCACATTGCTGCAATAGACAACGTAACGCGAAAGCTGATGCAGGAAGGCAAGCGGCCGGTGCTGGTGGGCTTCATGTTTTCCATGGGCCATTCGACCATGGTAATCATCGGCGCGGCCGCGATCGCAGGGGCGACCGTTTTCCTGCAGCATCGCGTGGACTTTCTGAGAGGTATCGGTGGCGTCATTGGGACGGTGGTTTCGGCCGTTTTTCTCTTTGCCATTGCCATCGCCAACCTGATCGTGCTGCGGTCGATCCGCGCATCGTTCGCAAAGGTCCGCCGCGGAGAGCCCTACCAAACCGAGGATTTCGACTTACTGCTGGCGGACCGTGGGATGCTTTCGCGCTTGTTCCGGCCGATGTTCCACATGATCAGCCAAAGCTGGCACATGTACCCGCTAGGCGTGCTGTTTGGACTGAGCTTCGATACCGCGACCGAAGTCGGAATGCTGGGCATTTCGGCGGCTGAGGCGTCCAAGGGTTTGCCGTTCGGCTCGATTTTGATATTTCCGACGCTGTTTGCCGCGGGGATGTCGCTGGTCGATACAACAGATAACATTCTGATGTTGGGCGCCTACGGGTGGGCGTTCGTCAAACCCGTGAGAAAGCTCTACTACAACATGACGATCACCGCGGTATCGGTCCTGGTGGCATTCGTGGTGGGCGGCATCGAAGTCCTCGGGCTGGTGGGCGAGCATTTTGGTTCGGAGGATATGTTTTGGGTTGCCACGGCGAAGCTCAACGCGAATTTCGGAACTCTCGGATACACGATTATCGGCTTGTTCGCGGCGAGCTGGATTCTTTCGATTGCTATCTACAAATGGCGGCGATTCGATGAGCTGGAAATTCAGGAGCAGGGCGCCGTCGAAATCTCGGATTCAAGGGGACATGGAGCGGGTTTGGCGGAAGAAAGAGCGGTTGGAGGTTTCGATGGAGCCAATTGATGGCGGAGCGAAAAGGAGGATCCATGAACCAGCAGCGGGCAGATCATACACATGAAGAGTCGGACCGACGTATTAAGGCCCTCGAAGAGCAATTGAAGAAGCTGCAACAGGATGTTCGTGATCTCCAGCATAAACTGGAAACTCACGATCATCCGCATATGCATCGATAACGCCTTTGAATTGACAGAATTCGCTCAGCAAACCCCCCATTTTGGACGCAGTTGGACGGGAGAAATGTGATCGTGCCGGTTTTGGACGCGGCTCACAGGTCGTACGCACACCGGCTTGATCCCCAAGGGGCTCTATGGGACCGCGGTCAGTTCCTTCGTCTCCCGTGCCACACTTTTCAGGAAGACGACGTCATGGCTCGCGCTATGGACCGGCTACGCCAAACGAGAGGCCTCGAACCATGAAAGGCAATCCCAAGGCGAGTTCTGGCGTATCGCGATTAATGATTGAGCTCAACGGAAGGTTCTTTATGGCCGTTGGACCGAGTCGCTGCCGATTCCCGGCGCGTTATTTCTTCATCGCCGCCGGGCTTCTCTTACTGTCCTGTGCCGCTCGGCCGGTGTTCGCTCAGGCCACCGGCGGCAGCATCTCCGGCACCGTCACCGATCCGTCGGGCGCCGTAGTGGTTGGCGCCAAAGTGAGTGCCATCAATCTCGATACCACTGTGCAGCAAACTGCCACCACCAATGCCCAGGGCTTCTACGCTTTCCTCAACGTCCGGGTGGGCCGCTATGAACTGGAGGTCGAGCAGACCGGCTTTCAGCCCTTCCACCGCACCGGGCTCGTCATCGACATCGGCACGCAGCTTCGCTCCGACGTGACCCTCACCGTGAACACGCAAAGAACCGAAGTGCTCGTTACCGCCCAGGCTGAGGTTGTGCAGCCCGAAACCCAGCAGACCCAGATGGGCGAGACCGTGCCCGCGCCCCAGATTGAAGCCACTCCCCTCAACGGCCGCGCCTTCACGGATATCCTCAACGTCCAGGCCGGCGTCGTCCCCGTCACCACCCAGCCCCCCAGCAACATCATCATGGCCGGCGTCACGGACACGCCTCCCTCCGGCAACCTCAATCCCGGCAACGTCTCGGTCAACGGCCAGCCCGAAAACGCCAACGGCTTCGTCGTCAATGGCAGCGACGTCGAGGAAGACGTCAACATGGGCACAGCCATCATCCCCAATCTCGAATCCATCGACGAGTTCCGCATTCTCACGAACAATTTCGACGCTAAATACGGCAACTTCAGCGGCGGCCAGGTCATCGTCTCGACCAAGTCCGGCACCAACTCCATCCACGGCGACGCCTTCGAGTTCGTCCGCAATACCGCGCTGGACGCCAAATATTTCTTCGCCAGCACCACCCCCGCCTACGACCAGAATCAGTTCGGCGGCACCGTCGGCGGCCCCCTCAAGCGCAACAAGATCTTCTGGTTCGTCGATTACCAGGGCACCCGCACCAGCGAGGGCGTGGACACCGGCCTGGTCGACGTCCCCTCCCTCGCCGACCGCAGCGGCAACCTCTCCGACCTCGCCAGCACCCTCACGGGCGCCGTCAGCACTCCCTACATCGCCAGCATACTCAGCAGCGAGTTCCATTACACGGTCATGGCCGGCGAGCCCTACTACACGTCAACTTGCACCAGCACATCATCCTGCGTCCTCCCGGGCGCCATCATTCCCATGAGCGCTTGGTCCGCTCCCGCCAAGTTCCTGTTGCCCTACATCCCCACGCCCAATGTCGGCAGTGACCTGTTCGACAGCGCCTCGGAGGACGAAACCATCCGCGACGATAAGGGCGGCGTACGCCTGGACATCAACACCAACCGCTGGGGCAACCTGCTGGCTTACTTTTTCGATGATAATTACAATCTTAGCAACCCCTATCCCACCAGCCAGGGCGGCGCCAACCTCCCCTCCGGCCTGGGCGGCACCTTCAATGCCCTCTCCCGCGGCTACGCCCAGCTCATCACCCTCGGCGACGTCAAAACCTTCGGCAATAACAACGTCAACGAAATCCACTTCAGCTACATGCGCGACTTCAACAACATCGGCCAGCCCTCGGGCGGCGTGGGAGTCTCGCTCATTTGCCAGGGCTTCGACACCGCGATTCCCGACCCCCTTGGCTCCTCGGGTTGCACCACCCCGACAGGCACCGTCACTCAAAACGGGATCTATCCCCTCAATCCCAGCATCGAGGGCATCGAAAACGTCTCCCTTGCCAATCTAGGCGATACCATCGGCACGCCCATCACCAACGCCGTGCAGACCAACAACACCTACCAATGGCTCGACAACTTCTCGAAAATCATCGGCACGCACAGCATCACCTTTGGCGGCGAGTTTCATGTCGACCAGGTCAATGAAACCCCCAACGCCACCTTCAACGGCAGCTACGTTTTCAATGGCACGGAAACGGGCTCGGATTATGCGGATTTCTTGCTCGGCATCGTCAGCACCTACGTGCAGGCCGATCAGGGCCGCTTCTATCCCCGCAATAAGTATGCCGGCTTCTTCGCGCAGGATAGCTGGCGGGTCAGCCCCAAGCTTACCCTCAACTACGGCCTGCGCTGGGACATCATCGGCTCTTGGTACGAGAAATATAATCAGCTCAGCACCTTCGTTCCCGGCGTGCAGTCCGTGGTTTTCCCCGGCGCACCGCAAGGATTCCTCGTTCCACTCGATCCCGGCGTCCCCCGCACCATGTCCCCCACCCGCTACAACAATCTGGCCCCCCGCCTCGGCCTTGCTTACGCCCCCGATTTCAAGAACCCCACCCTGCAAAAGATCTTCGGCAAGGCCGGCCAGAGCAGCATCCGCTCGAGTTTCGGCATCCTCTACACCGCCATCCCCGGCATCTCCGCTGCGATCATGTACAGCATCGCTCCCTACGGCTACAACTACGTTCCCAACGGCGTGCTCTTCAGCGAACCCATGTGCACCACCGCCGGTCCGCCTTGCCGCACTCAGCCCTTCCCCACCCACCCGCCGGCTTTCGGCGCCTCGCCCTCCAATCCCAACGACGCTGTCGACTGGGCCAACTTCGAGCCTATCGTCGGCGACCCCGCCTACGCCAACCACAACCGCATCCCCTACAGCGAGGAGTATTACCTTTCGTTTCAGCGCCAGTTCAAAACCAACATCCTCCTCAGCGTCAACTACATCGGCAGCGAGAGTCACCATCAGCTGGTCGTCACCCCGTTCAACTCCGCCAATCCCGCCGCGTGTCTCGCCGAAGACACGATGTCCAATCCCAACGCCTGCGGCCCCAGTTCCCCGGCCGAAAATGAAACCCGCCCGCTATGGTCGGAAGGAATCGGCGGAGACAGCCTGCAGGAAACCATCGGCAACTCCAATTACAACGCCCTCGAGGCCGTGCTCCACTACACCGGCCACCAGGGCAATTTCCTAGCCAGCTACACTTACGGCAAGTGCCTCACCGATTCCTCCGCCTTAGGCGAGGAAGTGCTTCCCTACAACCTCGACTACACGCGCGCCCTGTGTTCCTTCGACATCCGCCACAATTTTGTGATCACCTATCAATACAATCTCCCCGTCGGCGACCTCCTCCACCGCCACAACCTCCTCACCGACGGCTGGAGCCTCTCCGGCACCACCCGCATCAGCACGGGCCTTCCCGTCACCATCTCCGACAGTGTCGACGACTCCCTGCTGGGCACCAATCCCAACGGCGTCAATAACGGTTACATTGACCGTCCCAACTGCGCCGCCGGCTCGCTAAATCTCAACACCTCCAATCCCAGCTTGCCCGCGTTCAACACCTCGCTCTTCACCCAGGAGACCCTGGGCACCCTCGGCAACTGCCCCTTGGCCTTCTTCTCCGGACCCGGCCTGGTCAACTTTGACATGGCCCTGGTCAAAACCGTCTCCGTCAACGAGACCAAATCCCTGGAATTTCGCTGGGAGGCGTTCAACGTTTTTAATACCACGGAGTTCTTCATTCAGACCGATGGCAATCCCAGCGTGCAGGGCAATTTCACAAATCCCCAGTTCGGCCAGATCGTCGGAGCCATGAACGCTCGCATCATGCAGCTCGGCGTCAAGTTCCACTTCTGAAAATTCCCATCTACACCCTTCCGAGCCTTCCGGTCGGGCCATACGAGCTAGACACTCAATCCGAGTTCAAGCCCCATGAGCGCACCGGCATCATGATCGATGTGAAAACGACATTCCGGGCCGACGTTTACAGCTCGGTCAGGCAAGTCAACAAATCACGGTCGAAGCAGAGGCAGTGCAGGTCGAAACCGAAAGCACCGAGATGGGCGCTGTTATCTTCGCCTCCGGTCATCGATGCGATCCGGACAAATTGTCGTCACAATTGCAATCGTCAAAAGAGAAGGCCTGTAAGGATGTGGCCCAGAATCGGATGGCAAGCTTCGTCTCCATTCAGCGGTCAGTGGGTGCACAAGGCGTACGCAACTCACGGATCGCTGCGCGCCGGTCGGGCGTTCCTGCGACGCGTTTCAAGCGTCCTCCGGTTCGGGGTTTTTTGCGATCTAGGCAGCGGCGCGGAGAACCTCTCGTCCTCTCAACTCCGCCTCCGCCGCCAACCAGTCATCCAACGCATGACCGTCGCGCCTGCCATGCCGCTCGTAGAGTTGATACGCACGAAGCCGGATTTTTTCCTCTAGGTCGTCAAAGCTGGCATCGAGCCTGCGAAAGAGCGACTTCCATTCTTCGAGCGTCAGGAGTGGAGCGAACTGCCCGCCACGCTCCGTGCCGCTTTTTCCATGGGTCCAGAATGTGGGAAGGATCTGTTCTTTGCCTGTCTTGGTCTCGCGGAGCAGAAGCAAGAACGGGTCGTAATTTTCATCCTCCATCCGCGTTCCCAACCGGACGGCTCTGGTGACCAGGAAGCTCTGTTGTTTCCCGCTCGGATCGTCCGCGTTGGCATGGTCGATTCGATACTGAAGCGGCTTTCCACACCTCTTGCAGACGCCGATGGCGCGACCTTCGGAGATGCAGACGGCAGCGTCATGAATCGAAATCCCGCTCACTGAATGGTTATTCGGACAAGATACCCGTGACGGCATCTGTTCGACCTCCTCTCATGGCGACTCTTGCAGGTCGCCTTGTTGAAAGAAGTTTACATCGAACCTCGCCTCGTGGCTGCGTTTCCGCGGATCGCCACGTCGTCCAGTTCGTGGGATAATCCGTCTTATGAAGGGGACCCTCCTAACCATTTCCTTGCTCTTGGTCTTCGTTCTGTTTTCTGTTGCCACCGGATCGGCCCAAACTCCGGGCTTTCAGCAGCAACAGCCCGAGTTCCTCAGGCAGGGCCAGCAGCTGATGCGGGAAGGAAAGCTGGAAGATGCGCTTGCGCTGTACCGCCAGACCCTCCAGACCTCGCCGAATTCTATCCCGGCAAACACCGCCGCAGGCAGCGTCCTCGATCTGATGGGTCAAGGCGAGGAGGCCCGTAAATATTTTCAAAAGGCAATCGACGCCGCGGACACGCCCGAGCAAAAGGCGATGGCGGAGCGGGCGATGGCGGTGTCCTATGGATTCGAGGCAAAAAGTTGCTCCGCGATCAACGACCACGAACGGAAGTCGTTCGACTACTACGGAAGCGTCAAGAACTTCTATCAGCAGGGCGAGGTTGCAGACGAGGCAGGTCGCCTCTGTTTGGACTCCGATGATCTGCACAACCGATACCCCGCCGATGACGTGAACACCGCCTACCAATGGTACAAGCTTGGGCATGACACCGGACTAAAAGAACCCAACATCTCGCCAGCCCGAACCGACCTGTGGGAGTTCCGCTGGCAGAGCGCGCAGGCTCGTATCGCCGCCCGGCAAGGACAAAGGGACGAAGCGCAGAAGCACGTCGAGGCTTCCAAAGCCATCCTCGACAGGGGAACAAACCCGGAGCAGGCGCAGTTCCTTCCTTATCTGAGAGGATACGTCGCGTTCTTTTTGCGCGATTATAAGATGGCGCTTGATGAACTGTTGAATGCAAACCAGAACGACGCGTTCGTCCAGTGCCTGATCGGCCAGACCTACGAGAAGCTCGGCGAAAAAGCAAAGGCGGTGGAGTTCTACCGCAAGGCTGCGGCAGCGACATTCCACAACCCTCCTGCCGCCTATGCGGTGCCGTTCTCAAAGACGAGGCTCGCCACACTCGGAAGCTCAACTTCTGCCGTCCGTTTGCAGTTCGCCCCTCGAGCGGAGTAGCTCAAACGACCCACGTGTCTGCGGGCCTCGATCTCGCAGCGGCAGGCTCTTCCTCACTGCACGACGGACCAACGGCCGGCCAAGCCGGGCTTGAGCTCGTTCTCTACTGCTTCGCAATCCAACTCGCCATTTTCTCCAGCGCCACTGGCGACATGGTCTCTTCGATCTGCGCGTATTCTGTCGGCGATCCCGTCTTTGCCGTCTGGAACAAGTGATTCAGCCCGGGAAGTTCGTCGATTTCGAAATGCCTGTTGCCGGCTTCCTCCAGGGCCTTGCGAATTACCGGAAGATTCTGGCTGGACAGTACCTGCTTGTCGAGCGAGCCGTTCAGCGCCAGGACTGGGCAGGTCACTTTGCGCAGGGCGGTCGCCGGATCATAAGTCAGAAAATAGCGAAACCAGAGTGACGTCAGCTGGTTGATTTGCATGCCGATCTGCCCTTCGGGAACATCGCCCGCCATTTCTTCTTTCAGCTCTCTGTCGAGTAGGGCCTCGTCTTTTTCGGTCTCGACCAGCTTGAGCATTGCCCTCTCTTTTGTCGCGTCTTTCGCAGCTTCTTCTGGGCTCTTGCCCATCGCTACTTCGATAGCTTCGCTCTGCGCCGGCAGCACCTGATCTCCCGGTACGCCCGTGCCCGCCATCATCACGATGAAGGCAACATCTTTATTTCGTGCCGCAATCATGGGAGCGATCACTGCGCCTTCGCTGTGGCCGATCAGGCCAATCTTGTGGGAATCAACTTCTGCGCGCGTCTTCATAAAGGCGACGCCAGCCTCGGTGTCGGTAGCGAAATCGGCGGTCGTGGCGTTGGCAAACACCCCAGTCGATTTGCCCACACCGCGGTCGTCGGCGCGCAGCACGGCGATTTGGTGGCGCGTCAGGTAGTCCGACAAAATCAAAAACGGCTTGTGGCCCATCAGACTTTCGTCACGATCATGCGGGCCGGAACCGCTAATGAGAACCACACCGGGGAAAGGGCCTTTCCCCTGGGGGATGGTCAACGTCGCGGCCAGCGTGACGTTCTGCACTTTGTTTTCATACGTCAGTTCTTCCTCGCGATAGGGATACGGCTTGACCGGCACTTGCGGCCGCTTGGGCTCGAGTTCAGCCTGATCCTTTTCGCTCACGCGCTTCAACGTCAGCGGATGCGATCCGCCCATCTGCGTGAACGTGCCCTCAATCGAGGAAAGATCGGCGGCAATCTTTCCCTCAAAGACCGCGTCAATGGCCTTTGCTTCAATCTTCAATGACGAACCGTCGCGCGTGGTCGACGACGTTCCCATGCCCTTTACACCCTGATCGGGGCTGTCGAGCGTGGTGGTCAGTCCGTCGGCAGTAGTCGTGATGTGGTACACCACATGCAGCTTGATGGCA